>JAKSLZ010000022.1 GCA_024400935.1 Muribaculaceae bacterium
ATAAAAATACGCAATTGTTGAAGGTTAGAAACTCCAAAAATGTGATTTTACACCCAGAAATATGCCTAAAAATGTGATGTTATAGGTTATAAAATGTGCCGAAAATGTGATTTTGTCCCCCAAAATATGCCCGAAAATGTGATATTATAGGTTAAAAATGCGCCGAAAATGTGATTTTGTCCCCCAAAATATGCCCAAAAATGTGATTTTTGTATTATATTTGCATCCAAAAATGTGATATATGCTTAAGCGAAAGATTGAGAATATACTCCTTGAATGGAAAAATAACCCAGAGAAAAAGCCACTTATAGTGAAAGGGGCTCGTCAGATTGGCAAAACCGAATCAATACGCTGGTTTGCTAAGCACAACTACGAGCATGTGGTAGAGATAAACTTTGCTCTGCAAAAACGGTTTCGTAATATCTTTGACGATGGATATGAAGTAGAAAATATCATCAAGAACATTACATTCATTGACCCGTCGCTCGTGTTTGTGCCTGGCAAAACCCTCATCTTCTTTGATGAACTACAGGACCAGCCCGACTGTGCCACAAGCCTTAAGTCTTTCGCGATGAATGGCCTGTATGATGTCATCTGCTCCGGGTCGATGATGGGGATCAACTACAAGAAGATAGAGTCAAACAGTGTTGGCTACAAAGAAGACTTTGAAATGCAGTCAATGGATTTTGAGGAATTCCTGTGGGCAAAAGGATATAGCGAACAGCAGATTGACGAACTGTTTAATTACATGATTGATGTCAAACCTCTGCCCCGAGCCATGCATGAGGCTATGCTCTCGGTGTTCCGTGAGTATATGGTTGTGGGCGGAATGCCCGAGGTTGTTAATCGTTTCATTACGCAAGGCAACTTCTCGGGGACATTGGTCAAGCAGCAACAGCTCCTCCTCGACTACGAGGAAGATATAACTAAATATGCCATCGGTTTAGAAAAAGGCAAAGTCCTATCCATCTATAGGCACATCTCAACATTCCTTGCCAAAGAAAACAAGAAATTTCAGGTCACAAAGATCGCTTCTGGTGCTAGGAACAGAGAATATGTGGGCGCAGTAGAGTGGCTTGCAAATGCTGGTATTATTAACGTGTGCTATTGCCTTAGCAATGTTGAACTTCCATTAAAGGGGAACTACGACCCTAAGAACTATAAGATTTATTTCAAGGATACCGGACTGCTTGTTGCGTCACTTGACGAGGAAGCGCAAGACGACCTGCGCGCCAATCACAACTTGGGCACTTACAAAGGTGCTCTGTATGAAAACGTCATGGCCGAGATGCTGTCGAAGCAAGGGTATGGACTATATTTCTATAAACATGAGAACCCATCGCTTGAAATGGACTTCTTTGTACGTGATGCCGAGTCTTTGATCCCCGTTGAAGTAAAAGCCGGCAACACCGCAACAGCATCGCTCAACAAACTCACCGACGGCTCGAATAAGTATCATGACGTGAGATATGGAATCAAGTTCTGCATGGGCAATATCGGTTTCAACGGACAGTTCTACACATTCCCCTACTTCATGGCATTCCTTCTTAAGAGGTTCCTTAAAGAACGGAAGTCGTAAGAATTAATCTGGATTTTGCGGCTATCTACTGCAAAAATGGTCGCAAATGCGACTAAAGTTGCAGTAGAGGGCGCTTTTTTCTTTGGTTTTTAAGAAATATTCTTTATCTTTGCAGTGCAAAAATGGTCGCAAATGCGACTAAAGTTGCAGTAGGATTCAAAATTGAACATGAAATGGTAATCGAAAGAAGCAAATACGTCGAGCTGCTGATGCAGAAAAGATGGAACAAGAAGGTGAAGATAGTCACTGGTATAAGACGATGTGGTAAGTCTTTTCTCCTTAATACTCTTTTCAAGCAGAAACTGATTGAAGAAGGTGTTGCCGAGAGCAACATTATTGAACTTGCTCTAGATAAAAAATCACATATCAAATATAGGAATCCTGATATGCTCTATGATTACATCATTGAGAAAACCCAAGATCAAGACTCCCGGTATTATGTGATGATTGATGAAATCCAGCTTTCGTATAAAGTTAGAAATAAGGAGATTGATGAGGATTCGGTTCCTGAAGAAGATAGGGCCATGCTATATACAACTTTTTATGACGTGTTGAACGATTTGATGTCACGTCCTAACATAGACATATATGTGACCGGTTCTAACTCAAAGATGCTCTCAAAGGACATTGTGACAAACTTTCGCGATCGAGGGTCAGAGATAAAAGTGATGCCGCTGTCTTTCAGGGAATTTGTCGACTATTCTGGCATGGAGAAAGCTGATGCCTTAGAGCAATACATGATGTATGGTGGCATGCCACTGGCTGTTGTCGAGGCCGATGAACGCGAAAAGGCAAATTATCTTAAAGGGTTGTTTGCAAATGTCTATATCAAAGACATCGTAGAACGCTACAAACTCAAAGGCGACGCGGTACTCAGTGCACTGGTTGATGCACTCTCGTCATCAGTGGGCTCACTTACTAATCCCCACAAGCTCGCTTGCACAGCGGCAACATTGCTTGACAAAACCACTTCTGATAGCACAATAAAGAACTATCTTGATTATCTGGAAGATGCGTTTCTATTCAGTAGTGCAAAACGATATGATGTAAAGGGCAGGAAATATTTCAACACTATCCAAAAATACTATGCTGTGGATTTGGGGCTGCGAAATGCCCGGTTAAATTTCCGTCAGCAGGAGAGGTCTCACTTGATGGAGAACATCCTTTTTAATGAACTGATTCACCGTGGTTATAATGTGGATGTTGGTGTTGTTGAGGTTGCAAAAGTGATAAATGGCACACGCAGGCAGAGCCAGTACGAAATTGATTTTGTGGTAAATACGGGGAACAACAAGGTTTATATCCAGTCGGCATTGAACATTGACACCAAAGAGAAAAAAGAGCAGGAAACATTCTCCCTGCACCACACTGGTGACTTCTTCCGCAAAATAGTAGTATTGGATGGCAATCAGAAGATGTGGACCGATGAAGACGGAGTGGTATATATTGGTGTCATTCCTTTTCTTCTTGAGGACTATCTGAGAAGTTGATATGATGGCAATACAGCGACTGCATGGCTTGTTATCGGTTCTCTACTGCAAAAACGGTCGTAAATGCGACTAAAGTTGCAGTAGGAATTGATGGGTTGATAAGAAAATGTGGCTGGGAGTGTGATGATATAGACGAAAAAAGCCGAGGAGACCGTGTGGTTACCTCGGCTTTTTAGTGTTTTGCTATGGTATTAATTACCTAATAGAATTGTAGCTTTTCTGAAAAATACGTATGTCTTGCGGCTGGTGTTGCCGTTTATTTCTTTTGGGTGACGGTTACGGGACCCATGAGGCCTGACGGCATCAGGGGTTCGTCGCCTTTGTAGAACTTGAAGCCTGTGAATGTGGTGGCGTTCTCGGGGTGCTTTGCGTCGCCGATGAGGCGGTTCTTCCACAGGTTGATCACGCGCACCTCGATGCGGTTCTCGCCGGCCTTAACAGCCTTAGTGATATCTATATTATAAGGTGCTTTCCACAGCACACCCAGGTTTGTGCCGTTGACAATCACTTCGGCCATAACGCCCACTTTACCCAAGTCGAGGCTGATGTTGCCTTCAACCTTATCAAGTGCGAATGTATTGTTGTAAACTGCCGTGCCCGAGAAATACTTGATGTCATCGTCGTTGCTCTCAGTGAACGACTGCAACTCGTTCATAGTAACGGTTTTGCCGGCTATCTGCACCTTCCAGGGAGTGTCTACTTCTACCAGCGTGGTCTCGGTGGCTTCGGGCAGACGTTGCCATGCCACGTTGGTGCTGTCCTTGAAGACGATGAACGCTGCATCGTGAGCTACCATGGGGATTTCCACAGTGGTAATGTCTCCGTTAAAGCGATAAGTAAGTTCATGCTCTTTGCCATCGTCAGCGCGCCACAGGGTGGGTTTGCGTCCGCCCACGCGGAATGACGCAGTCACAGTGCGTGGCGACTCCTTCTCGCTCATTACCCAGTATATCTCGCTCTCGGGGGTAGAGCGGTGCACATAGTGGATACCATCGAGGTCGGCGGCGTTGAAGTCGGGGATAATGCCGCGGTTTGCCAGTGCCTGTGCCACAGTCTGGCCTTCGAGCACATACTTGCGGTTGCCATTCCAGATTTCATCAACCAGACGCTCAAACTCCACCTTGTCGCCCATGAGCGAGGGCTCGTATTCGGGACGCTGGCCGCAAATCAGGGCACCGCTGCGCACCAGCACAGCGAGTTTGCGCAGCACGGGCAGCGACATCTTGCGTGCGTTGGCATCAATGGCAAGCAGTTTGTAACGTGCTCCGGTGGGAGTGTAGAACTCCTTCTTCTTGCGGTCCCAATTCAGGATATTGATAAGCGCATCGGCGTTGATGAAGTCATAGTTGACATAGGCGGGTATATCGGGCATCCCGTTGGCAAACAGGCCTGTGATAGAGTTGTCCTCACCATAATAATATAGCACGTCGGCAACGTTCTGTCCTTGGCTCAGCATGTAGCAGCTACGTGCTAGGTAGTCAGTCCAGCACTTTGCCTGTTCGGCCCAAGTCTCGTGGCGGTTGAACCACTGGCCGAAGATGTACAGTCCCAGTCCGGGACGCTTGTCGTCGCTGGGCTGGTGGGCCGACTCGTGGATTACGAAACGGTTAAGACCGTATGCCATACCTAGGTCGGCAACAGGCTTGAGGTTACCGGGGTAGAACGAGTAGGCACGACCTTCCAGGCCATTGCTGGTAAACGTCTCGCCGCCCACGAGTTTCTTGCCGTAGAGGTGTGCAACAGAGGCGCTCTCGCGAATGTCGCACTGCGACATCGTGAAGTCGGCGCCGCCGGCATTCTCCTTAGCCCAGCGTGCAGCCATGGGCACATCACAGTCCTTCTTCACCTCCATGCCGCATGCCAGATACAGGCGGCCGTTCTCGTGCGACTCAAAGTAGCACTTCATGCCACGGTCGTGCACCACACGAGCGATGCGTCCGTAAAGGTTCTCGGCGATGAGCTCGCCTATTGTCTTGCGCCAGTCCCACAGGAACTGCTCGCTCTTCTCGGTGCTCTCAATGATCTGACCGGTGAGCACAGGCATCCACGGCATCAGGCTGTAGCCGCGGCGTTTCTCGAACTCGGCAGCCAGCTGCGGTGACCATGTTTCCCACCCTGCCTCATAGCTGTCAACGAGCAGGTACTTGAGACCACGGTCGCCCATCTTGCCTTGTGTGGCCTCCTTGTACATGTCGAGGTAAGTGGTGATGTAGCGTTCCACGGCGTCGCCGTCGAGCTTGGTTACCTCAAGGCCTGTTGCTTCGGGTGGGGCCGGGTGGTTCTTCTTGCCGGTGAGCGAATAGCCAAAGCGGTATATGCGCCAGTTGCCCTTGGGCGCCTTCCAGTTGAGGTTCCCGTTGGCATCAACATGATTGGTGATATCTATAACGTCGCTGAGTGAAGACACGTTGCGCTCATCGGGCGTGATGTTTGCCATCATGTCGTAGGGGGTTGAGAATCCGACCTTCTCCTCACTGTGGTTGATGCGTGCAACCGGGTGCAGCTTCAGTTCGGCCACAGCGGTGAACTTGGCGGGTACGAGTCCGTTGAGATCGGCATAAATGTCATCAACTATGGGGTTGTCAAAGATAATGCGGAAATACTTTGCTGTAGTTGGCGGGATGTCATGAGTCACCTGTGCCACGGCACCAAAGGGTATGTTGGCAATGCGGGTGAAGTTCACGCCGTCGTTGCTCACTTCCACGTGTTTGATTTTCTTGGCTGGCCAGCAGAACCACTCGGTGCGCACTACACCACCCACCACGGTCACTGCCTTGATGGTTTGAGGCTTGGCGTATTCAAACTGTATCCACGAGTATCCGCGCTCGGGGTCGTAAGGGAGGTTGACGGCAGTGTTAAGGTCGCCGTCAGTGAGTTGGTCATAGGTAAATTGTCCGGCTGATGAAGTGACTTTTGCCTCGGGGAGCATCTCCTCGTCACGCAGGCGCACGGCCATCACCGCGATATCCTTGTAGAACTCATGGTCGGCTGTTGCCACGGCAAACGTGCTGGCATTCTCGGTCAAGGCGACATTCTGGAAGAATCCTGTGGTTGTGAACGGTGCAGGCAAGGGCATGCTGATGATGTGGCCTCCTTTCACGATGGTCTCGCGCCATGTGAGTTTCTTCATTGCATCCTCCTTGGTTACCCACGGTCCACCGGTATTGCTCCAACCGGGCGATGCGGCCACGGCCATTTCCATCCCGAGTGAGTCGGCATAGTTGATAGCATAACGGAATGCATCGGTCCACCCTTCATCCATATAGATGAGGCGCTTGTCCACGATCTGGGGTACGGTCATGCCTGCATCAAAGTGATGGAAACCGCCCAGACCGGCACGTTTCATCCAGTCGATATCTTTCTTGATGCCGTCCTTGGAGATGTTGCCGTCCATCCAGTGCCACCATACCTGGGGGCGCGACTCGTTGGGTGGGGTTGCAAATTCGTTAAGTTGCTGCGACTGGGCGTTTATCGCCACACATGCGGCAGCTGCAAGTAGAAACTTATGCTTCATAATCCGGATTATATATTTTAGGTAGGGAGGGGTAAAGGGGGAAAATATAAGCCCTGCCTCATAGTTTTATTCTGGTGCAAAATTAGAATAAAAATTTAGATTATGCAATACGTGTTCAAATTTTAATTAAGTTAAGCAAAGTGAACAAATGTGACGATGTGTGAAATTTGACAATTTAAAGCCTGGAGTTTCGTCTGGCGAGGCTTAGTGGGCTCAAAATTACGATCGTTGTTGAAATTCAGCAAGTTGGCAAATTTTAGCCAACGAGATACCTGCTAAAAATGCATAAATTTAACAGATATTTATAATTGTTTATGATATTTTGCTATAAATATTTGCCAAATACAAATCGACGTTTATAAATTTGTACGGCAAAAGAAAACCAAGTGTTAATAAGTGTTTATTATTATTTGTGAACGCGAGTGAACAAATGTTAACACCAAAAAAGGCTAACATTAATATAAACTGTAAATGAAACTCAAAAAAAGTATATTCTTAGTGGTGGCGTGCTTGCTCACATGTTCGGTGGCGAGCGCTCAAAAACTGTATGCACAGGAATACCCCCTGTGGGAGGGTGACAAAGCTCCCACAAGCAACGGCATCACCACGCCTGAGGTGCGTTATGTTGACCATGTGGATAACGTGTCAAAGGCCACTATCACATTATATGTTCCAGAGAAAAGCTGTGGCATTGCCGTGCTGGCGTGCCCCGGCGGTGCTTATGAGAACGTGTGGGACGCCCATGAGGGGCATCAAATGGCGTGGTACTACATGAACCAAGGTATCACGTTGGCAGTGCTCAAGTATCGCAAGCCTTGCGGACAACGCCAGATTGTAATCGACGATGTGCAGCAAGCCATGCGATTCATGCGTGCTCACGCACAGGAGTGGGGATATACCAAGGTGGGCGTACAGGGTTGCTCGGCTGGTGGTCACCTGGCTTCTACCGCAGCAACACACTACGTTGATGCTGCCACACGCCCCGACTTCCAAATCCTGCTTTATCCCGTAATCACAATGGATAAATCGTTCACCCACATGCAGACCCGCGAGAATTTCTTGGGTAAGAATCCTAGCCAGGAACTCGTGGACATGTTCAGCAACGAGAAGCAAGTGACAGCCGACACCCCACCGGCTTTCATTGCACACAGCAGCGATGACGTGGCAGTGTCTACACGTAACTCACTTGACTACTATGCGGCCCTGCAGAGCAAGGGCGTGAGCGCATCGCTCCACATCTATCCCACAGGCAACCACGGCTGGGGATTTCGTGATGACTTCATCTACAAGCCACAGTGGACAGCCGAACTGGCTCAATGGCTGAGAACTTTGTTGTAAAAGTTTAAAGGTTTAAGGGTTTAAGGGTTTAAGGGTTTAAGGGTTTAAGAGTTTAAAGGTTTAAAGGTTTAAAGGTTTAAATCGAGTAATCGAATTATCGAAAAATCGAAGAAATAATAACAACAAAATAATAACTAAAACAAAAACATTTATGAAAATGAACCGAGGTTTATCACGATTCCTTATGGTGCTCCTCACAGCCATCTTGTGCATCCCATGGGCGATGGCACAAACCATCACTGTGAGTGGTACGGTAGTGGATTCGGAACAGGAACCCCTCATTGGTGTTTCTGTAGTGCAAAAGAATGCCCGAGCTAACGGTGTCGCCACCGATATCGAAGGCAAGTTCTCAATCAAAGTTCCTCAAAACGCCACATTGGTGTTCAGCTATGTCGGCTATGAGGAGAAAGAGGTTGCCGTGGCAGGCAACAGGACCATAAATGTGGTCCTCGACATGGGCGCCAACATGCTCGACGAGGTTGTAGCCGTGGGTTACGGTACTCAGAAACTGGTCAACGTGACCGGTGCCGTGTCATCGGTTAGTAGCAAGACCTTCGAGGGCAAGTCTATCGCCAATGCTGCCCAGGCGCTGCAGGGCCAGATGGCCAACGTGGGCATCACCATGACATCGGGCGCTCCCGGTGCGCAGGGTAACATCAACGTGCGTGGTTACACCTCTATCAACGGTGGTGATCCCCTCGTGCTCATCGACGGTGTTCCCGGCAACATCAACGACATCAACCCCAACGATATCGAGAACGTGTCGGTACTGAAGGACGCTGCATCGGCTGCCATTTATGGTGCCCGTGCTGCATTTGGCGTTGTGCTTGTAACAACCAAGAGCGCCACCACCGATAAGTTCACTATCACTTATAACGGCTATGTGTCAACCTCTCGCCCCACAATGAGCACCGACTTCGTGACCTGCGGTTATGACCAGGTGTCGATTGTTGACGAGGCGTTTACCCGCACACTGGGTCGCACCTACACTGGTTACAGTGAGGAAGACATGGAGGAACTCTATCTGCGCCGCAACGACAAGACTGAGAACCCCGAGCGTCCTTGGGTGGTTGTAAAGAACGTGGGTGGCCGCGATATCTACAACTACTACGGCAACTACGACTGGTGGAGCACATTCTTCAACCCCAATGCGTTGTCAACCCAGCACAATATCACCCTTTCGGGAAAGACCGGCAAGGCCAAGTTCAACCTGTCGGGCAACTACTATTCTAAGGATGGTATCATGAAGCTGAAGACCGACAAGTACACTGCTTACAACCTGCGTGCCAAGACCGAGGTTGAGGCGTTCCCCTGGCTCAAGGTGTGGAACAACACCAGCCTCAATGTCAACCAGACCACATTCTATGGCCTGGGTGCCGACGCTAACTTCCGTCAAGGCGAGTACCACGGTCTGGCGGCATATGCACCCTTTAACCCCGACGGCACTCCCACTTACCGCACAACAAAGAACAACTACACCATTTGCGATGGTGTGACTCCGCTGCTTGCAACCAACTCGGGTGGTGTGAACCGTCGTTATCAAGTTGTTTCAACCACAGGTGCAACCATCGACTTGTTCAATAAGGTGAAGTTGAACTTTGACTACACATACGCTCCCTATTTTGCCAACAGCGAAACTCGCCTGTGCAAAGCCTACTATTCAATCGAGCCCGGTGTTATGGAACTCGTGAGCCAGTATGCTACCGACCGTTTCACTAACTCTAACCACATGCTTCCCCACAGCATTGCCAATGGATATGCAGTGTGGGAGGACGTTTTCGGCAAGCACAACATCAAGGTTACAGGTGGTGTCAACTACGAGCACAAGCAGTACTACCTCATGACAGGCCAGCGTGACAACCTCACCAGCACATCGCTCAATGCCCTCAACTTGGGTACAAGCAACCAGCAGGCATCAGGCGACCGCTATGCTTACACTCTGTTGGGTACATTCGGTCGTGTCAACTACAACTACGACAACCGTTACCTCCTCGAGGTTGATGCCCGCTACGACGGCACATCACGCTTCAAGAGTGGTTCACGCTATGGTTTCTTCCCTTCGGTGTCAGTAGCATGGCGCATGAGCGAGGAGAAATTCTGGGAGCCCATCAAGGAAACAGTCAATAACTTCAAGCTGCGTGCTTCTTACGGTTCGCTGGGTAACCAGAATGTGGCAACATATGCTTACATCGCTACAATGGGTACAACCCAGAGCAGCTGGATCAGCAACAACCAGAAACTGATGTATTACAACGCTCCCGGTGCAATTTCTGACAAACTCACTTGGGAGAAGGTTTATACAACCAACTTCGGTATTGACCTGGGTATGTTCCGCAACCGCTTGAACCTGGTTGCCGACATCTATCAGCGTGACACTAAGGACATGCTCGTTCCCGGTGTTGTCCTCCCCGGCGTGTTCGGTACTTCATCACCCAAGCAGAACATGGGCGAGCTTCGCACCCGTGGTTACGAAATCACCCTGTCATGGAACGACCGCTTCATGCTCGGTGGCAAGCCCTTCAACTACAGCATCAAGGGTACCCTGGGTGACAACACATCTGTCATCACCAAGTTTGATAACCCCACCAAGAGCCTTACTACTTACTACGAGGGCATGAAGATTGGTGAAATCTGGGGCTGGTCTATTGGCTTGTTCCAGAGCGACGAAGAGGCTGCCGAGTACACCTCACGCGTTAATCAGGACCTCGTTAACCAGAAACTTCTCCAGTCGCCTATGGCCGAGTGGAACCACTATCGTGCCGGTGACGTTAAGTTCTATGACCTCAATGGTGACGGCGTCATCTCACTGGGCAAGAACACCGTGGATGATCCCGGTGACAAGAAAATCATTGGTAACACCCAGCCCCGTTGGAACTATAGCTTCACTCTGAGCGGTGACTGGAACGGCATCGACTTCTCATGCTACTTCCAGGGCATCGGCCGCCGCGAGGTTTATCCCGACCACGAGAACTTTACCTTCTGGGGTATTCATGGCCGTCCCTACGGTACATATATGCCCAAGGATCGTATGTGGGACGCTTACTGGAGCGAGGAGAACCCCAACGGTTACCTTCCCCTGTTGCGTGCTTACATGGCACTCGACGATGGTGGTCCCCTCAAGCAGAAGACCGACCGCTACATCCAGAACGCAGGTTACATCCGCTTGAAGAACGTCGTGCTGGGTTACACACTGCCCGTAAGCCTTACAAGAAAATTCCACTGCGAGCGTCTGCGCTTCTACGTGAGCGGCGACAACCTGTGGACCAAGACTCCCATTCACTCTAAGTACATCGATCCCGAAACATTCAATGTTTCAACTCATGGTGTGAACTATCCCAACATCAACAAGAACTTCACAGTGGGCGTTGATGTAACATTCTAAATCTTTTAAAAGAATAAGACGATGAAAAAATATATATTTTCAGCACTCATGGCAATGGGATTGATGACCACATCGTGCGACATCAACGAGTTGCCTCAGGCCAGCATCACTCCTGAAACATTCTTCCAGACCGAGGAAGACCTGCACCTCTACACCAACTCGTTCTATGGTGCATTCCCCGGTGCCGACCGTTTCTACAACGAAAATGTTGATATCACCACTGGCCGTGAAATTCCAGAGATAATTCGCGGTGCATACGTTATTCCCACTACTGGCGGTGGCTGGAGTTGGGGTGACTTGCGCAACATCAACTTCTATCTTGAGCGTTCAAGCCAGTGCAAGGACGAGAGCGCTCGCAACCGCTGGGATGCAGTGGCAAGGTTCTTCCGTGCTTACTTCTACTTTGACAAGGTGGCACGTTTCGGCGATGTTCCTTACTATAACTATGTAGTGGGTGACAACAGCCCCGGCCTCCAGGCCCCCCGCGACTCACGCGTTCTCGTTACTGAGAAGATGATCGAGGACCTCGACTTCGCAATCGAGCATCTGCCCACGGCAGTGAGCGTAAACGAGGTTAACAAGTGGACAGCCCTGTTCCTCAAGGCTCGCATCTGCCTCTACGAGGGTACATGGCGCAAGTATCATACCGAGTTTGGCCTCGACGGTGCCGACGAGCTTCTCACCCTTGCTGCTAATGCTGCCTTTGACGTGATGGAGCATGGTCCCTACAAGCTGCACAAGACAGGCAACCCCAATGTGGACTACATGAACCTCTTCAACCAGGACAACATCTTCACTGACGAGGTAATCCTTGCTAAGCGCTACAGCGCCGCTCTAGGCGTGTATCACGATGCTAACTACAGCCGCCTGTCAACATCAAGCGACATCATCGGTCTCGAAAAGGCGTTTGTGAACAGCTACCTCATGAAGGACGGCTCACGCTTCACCGACAAGCCCGGTTACGAGACAATGCAGTTTATTCAGGAATGCGCTAATCGCGACCCGCGCCTGGCACAGACCATCCGCACCCCGGGTTACACCCGCGAGGGTACTGCACTACCTGCAAGCCTCTATACTTCAATGACAGGTTACACCATCCACAAGTACCTCTCAGGCAGCAAGAACGATGCCAATGTGAAGGACGAGAGCGACATGCCCATCTTCCGTTTTGCCGAACTCCTGCTCATCTATGCCGAGGCAAGGGCCGAGTTGGGCCAACTTGACCAGAATGACCTGGACCTTACTGTTAACGAGCTGCGCTCACGCGTGGGTATGGAAGGCAAGCTCAACCTTGCTCAAGCTAATGCTAACCCCGACCCCTATCTGGAAGAGAACTTCTATCCTGGTGTTAAAGGTAGCAACAAGGGTGTAATCCTTGAGATTCGCCGTGAGCGTGCCATTGAGCTCGTTCAGGAAGGACAGCGCTGGAACGACATGTGCCGCTGGAAATGCGGTAGCACATTCACCCGTACTTACAAGGGCATGTACTTCCCCGGTTTGGGTGACTATGACCTGAACGGTGACGGCAAGATTGACCTGTGCATCTACACCGGTACCAAGCCCCGCAAGGGTAACATCGAGTACAAGCGCCTGGGTACCGACATCATCCTCGAGAACGGCGAAGCCGGTGGCAATATGCTCATCAACTCACACTGGGTGAAGACTTGGAACGAGGGTCGTGACTACCTCTATCCCATCCCCATCCAGGAGCGTCTGCTCAATCCCAACCTGACACAGAATCCCGGTTGGAACGACGGTATCTAATTTTGATTAGTTGGTTTATATATCAGAACATTATCTGAGGTAAAAAGTTGGTTTTAAGGGGACTGCATAGTCCGCATTGTAGTCCCCTTTTTAACTCACAAACAGAAACTAAACAATTACAGCAATATGAAAATTCAATCTCTCTTTGGCCGTATGGCCGCAATGGTACTTCCGCTCGCATTCTGCATGGTAGCATGTGGCGGTGACGAACCCGGTCCTTCTCCTAAACCCGATCCCGATCCCGATCCCGCTCCCGCATTCAAGCAAGCGGCAAGTCAAGACTATCAGTTGCTTCACCCCAATACCCTTGAGGCAAAGAATGTCTATTTCCTCTCGCTCATCAACAACCAGACTGCCTTGAGCAGCGCGGTTAAGGGCGACGCCGAACTTGCAGCACTGTCTAAGAAGAAATATGAGGCATTTGTAGCCGCTACCACAGTCAAGGACAAGATTGCCGCAGTAGTGTTCTCTAACACCGAGATCACAGCAGCCGGCAAGCGCATCGCCGAGCTGTGGAAGGCCGGCAACGCTTGGGACAAGGTGGCTATTGACCATCTCTCGCCCAGCGGATGCTATATCCTCAACAAGAGCAACACCGTGCCTGCGTTCCTGCAGGGCGTGTGGGCAACCGATGCTCAGGCTCTCAACACCATCAATAAGATATTTGGCGACGGCAGTCAGGCTGCTCACTGCGACGACGACCAGCGCACTGCAACCGACGACCAGGTACTGGCAGCGCTCAAGGCTGTTGAGGGTAAGGTGAACGCACAGTCTCCCTTCTACCTGCTTGCACTTGAGTGTGCCAAGGTTGTGCTCAACGTTAACGGCCGCGACACTGAGGCTATCAACTTCGAGCCCATGAACTCTGGTTGCAACAAAGCTGCCTATGAGGCTGGCAAGAAGGTTGACTGGAGCAAGTATGAATACACAATAATCATGGTTCCCGGCAATGGCCCCGACGACTACAACACTCCCCTCCATCCTCAAGGCAAGGTGCGCTGCGACATCGGTTACGAACTGTGGACACAGGGATATGCTCCCTTCATCATGGTATCAGGCGGCCGCATCCATCCCAGCAAGACCAAGTATTGCGAGGCCGAGGAAATGAAGAAATACCTCATGGGCAAGGGCGTTCCCGAGGATGCCATCATCATGGAGCCTCACGCTCGTCACACTCCCACCAATGTGCGTAACATGGTGCGCGTGATATTCCACATGGGCCTGCCCATGAACAAGGGCGGTATCATCGCTTGTGAGGCTAACGTCATCACTAACACATTCCAGAGCCAGGCGTTCTTGAACCGTTGCCAGAGCGAGTACAGCTTCATCCCCGTAACCTTTGGCAAGACCATCACAACACAGGCCATCGCGTTCTATCCCAAGACCGACTGCCTGAACATCTACTCTAAAGATCCCCTGGATCCGTAATAAAAGTTTAAAGGTTTAAAGGTTTAAAAGTTTAAAGGTTTAAACTCTTAAATTCCTAAACTCCTAAACCCTTACAAAAAACACGTTTAACTAATTAAATACATTTCACTATGAGAAAGAAACTATTTACTATTCTCGCAATGGTGTTTGGTTTGATTGCTTCAGCGCATGCCGAGTTGGTGCCCAGCATGACTGTGATTGACCCAAACGGCAATGAGATTTTGACATGGCCTCTCGTCGAGGTTGCCGAGATTGAACTCGGTGACAACGGCGTGACCTTCAAGTCGGCTGTCACAGGCGCCAACGATTGTGGCATGAGCTACAGCCAAATCCAGGAAATCGAGTTGGGCGACAAGGAACCCACTCCCACAGGCATCAACGACGCTAAGGTGGGCACAGTGGCTCGCGTTACCAGCGATCTGGTTCAGCTCGCCAACGCTCCCGCCCTGGCAGGTATCGCTATCTATGACATGAACGGCCGTAAGGTGCTGGGTAGCACTACCGATGCAAGCGGTACCGCTACCATCAACCTGAGCGACCTGGGCAATGGCGCTTATGTTATTAAGGTGAACAACTACACACTCAAGTTTGTGAAGTAAACCGTCAAATCAAATTTAATCAATAACAGAAAATTATTACAACAATGAAAAAATATATGTTCCTTATGGCTGCTGGCCTTATCGCTACAGCCGGTGTTGCTCAGGACAAGGTGTATCTGATCAACAAGACCAACAACAGCATCGTGGCAACATTTGACCGTGCCGACGTTACTACCATTTCGTTCCAGAACGTTCTCGAGGCTCCCGTTATCACATCGGTAACACCCGCGAGCGTCAAGATTGGTGCCGACATCACCATCGCAGGCGAGAATTTCAGCGGTGTGAAAGAGGACAACACAGTGACAATCGACGGCGTGGCTTGCAACATCAAGAGCGCAAGCACTACCGAGCTCGTGGTTGAGGCTCCCAGTGTGTTAGGTACTTTCTCCGTTGTCGTCACATCTAACGGTAAGGAAACCACCAGCACTGACCAGGTAGAAATATGGGGCGAGCGCATCTCAGTGGTTAAGAACGTTGTTGACCTTCCCACCGTGCTCGGTGGCAAGCAGAGCCATTCATTTGAGTTCACTGCCGACGGCAAGATGCTCTTCGCTTCAATTGACAATCCCAACAAGTACTACTGCTACGATCCCGCTACAGGAGCTGTCGAGGTGATCAAGGAAGAGGGTGACAACTGGATTTACTCAATGACTCGCAACGGCGACAAGGTTATGCTTGCAGCCAAGAGCACAGGCAAGATGCTCAGCCTCGACCTCAATAGCAAGGAAATCGAGGAGGTAGCTACAGACCTGAGCCAGATTCTGCGTGTTGCTGTTGACGCTCAGGGCAACGCTTACGCTCTGCTGCGCGACGATGCTAAGATTTACAAGTTTGACGGCTGCACCGGCGCTGGCAAGACTCTCTTTGCCGATTTCAAGGCTACCGATGGCCAGATCTGGGACATGGCATTTGATGCTAACGGCAACCTCCTCGTGGCAGGTAACTGCGCTCTTTACAGCGTAGCTCCCGACGGCACCAAGACCACTATCGTGGGTGAGACTGGTGTGGGCTCAACTAATGACGAGCTCCACGACTACCTGGGCAACGCAAGCACTGCTCACCTGCAGAAACCCCGCATGCTGTGTGTTGACGGCCGCGGTTACGTTTGGTTCCAGGACCAGTGGAACATCACCCGCGTCCTCAAGCCCGCTGCCGATGGCTCTTACCAGAACGGTGATCTCAAGATCATGTGGTACGGCAACAGCGGTCAGAAGACAGGCGAGACTGCACAGATCTCAGTTGATCCCATCAGCGGTGATGTATTTGTAAGCATTTGGTCGGTAGGTTACAACGTACCCGTTCAGATTTACAAGTTCGTCGTTGAGTAATTTTTAAGAACGCTCGCTTTGCGAGCTATAAGGACGCGTTGCTTTAAGAACGCTTCGCTATAAGAACGGCACTTGCGTGCCTATAAGAACGCTCCGCTGCCGCTTCGCTATAAGAACGCTTGCTTGCGCAAGCAAGAAGCTTAAATTCTTATATCTTAAACTCTTATAGGGCGCCAGCCCGTTCTTATAGGACGAAGTCCGTTCTTATAGGACGTCAGTCCGTTCTTTAAAAAAACAAATTATTAATAACTTATAAAACAACAATCATGATGAGAAAAAAGGTAATTTCTTTTCTTGCAATGATGCTTGTATTTGTGGCTCCTATCTTTGCCGAAGGCGTTGAGTCGCTCATGGTCGTGACCAAGGACGGCACTCCCGGCATCCAACTGGCACTCGGTGACGTGCAGAAGATCACTGTAGGGGAAACAAGTATAAAAATCATTCCCAAGGCTTCGAGCGCAGCTCAGCCTGAGTATTTCTACAGCAATCTCATGAAGATTAAACTTGGTGAGATGGAGCCCGTGGGCCTCAAGGGTGATGTGAACGGTGACGGCAGCGTCGACATCTCAGACGCTAACATCGCTATCAACATTATTCTCGGCTCAAGCAGCCAGAGCAGCTATCCCGCAGCTGATGTCAACGGCGACGGCAGTGTTGATATCTCAGACGTTAACATCGTCATCAACATCATTCTGGGCGGTGCATGATACCGCACGGGTTTATAAACAAATTCAAGAACACAATTAATCAGAAATCACAATGAAGAAATATATTTTAATTCTCGCTGCTGGCCTGCTCGCTACATCGGCTGTTGCACAGGAGAAGGTGTATCTTATCAAGAACAACACCATCGTTGCCACTTATGACCGTGCCAACGTAGACGAAATCATGTTTGAAAACAATCTTCCCACTCCCACCATCACAAGTGTTAACCCCACAACAGTGCTGGTAGGTAAGAAGCTTACTATCACCGGTACCAACTTCAGCACCGACCGTGCTGCCAACAAGGTTACCATCAACGACGTTGCTTGCAATGTCGCTTCAGCAACAACTACTCAGCTCGACGTTATCGTGCCCACTATGGAGCCCGGTAGCTATCCCGTTGTTGTTACCGTAAACGAGAAGACTGTTACCGGTCCCGTTGTAGAGGTTAAGAACGGTGAGACCATCAACGTGTGGGAAGGCATCATCGACATCACTAAGATTGGCGACGGCACTGGCGTTCACGCTATTGAGTTCATGGCCGACGGCAAGCTCCTCCTCTTATCAAGCGACGACAACAATCCCAACGTAATCTATAGCTTCGACTGGGATTCAGAGGTTGCTACTCCTCTCTACACCGGCACTAAGACTTGGTACTGGTTTGCTAACCGCGTGGGCAACAAGCTCCTCCTCCCCTCAAAGCCTCAGGGCAAGATGGAAGTCATGGACCTCACAACCAACACTATCACTACTCTCGCAACCGATCTGCCTCAGATCCTGCGCGTATGCACCGATGCTAACGGCAACGCTTACGCTCTGCTTCGCGACGCTGCTAAGGTTGTTAAGTTCAACGGCATGACAGGCGAAGGCATGACTGACGTTCTCGACGCTAAGGCTACCGACGGCCAGCTGTGGGATATGTGCTTCGATGGCGATGGCAACCTCCTCGTCTTCGGTAACTGCGCTATCTATTGCATCGCTCCCGACGGCACCAAGACTACTATCGTGGGTGCTACTGGTCAGGGCTCAACCGATGCCGACCTCCACGACTACATGGGCAACGCTGGTGAGTGCAAGATCCAGAAGGGCCGCGTTATCTTCTGCGACTCTAAGGGTTATGTATGGTTCCAGGACCAGTGGAACATCCTGCGCGTCCTCACTAAGGGTGCTACAGGCTACCAGGATGGTAACGTGAAGATTGTTTCACGCCAGGACGGCAGCAAGCTGGGCGAGCTCGGTCAGATTGCCGAGGATCCCACTACATCGGCTCACGAGGTAATGGCTGTTAGCTGGAACCTCAAGCAGGTATTCGCTATCTCAATTGAATAATGTTAGTAAGGTTAAAATATAATTTGAGATTGAATTTAGGTGAGTTCTATTAATTATGATAAATGTTTATTAATTATTTCGGTCGCTTTTGAGTCTGTTTTGGCATCTTTTTGACATTCAGTCGGTCACGAAGCTCGCTTCGCTCCCTCTTCATGCCAAAAATCTACTCAAAACACCCCTCAAAATTGCCTCGACATAATTAATAGAACACACCTTAAGCTGGTAGGGGACCCTGCAACGGGGTCTAACCGGAGTGAGGGTTCCCTATTTTAATTTTTTACTGATGAAATTTATATTTGCGACAATTATGGCTATGGTCTGTGCCACCACGGTGATGGCGCAGCAACCCACTTACCTGCTGCTCAAGAAGGACGGCAAGGTGGTGGACTATGTAAAGGCAGCCAGCGTTGACAGCATCACCTTTGAGAACCGCATTTCTAAGGTAACTCGCATACAGCCCGTGCAGGGCAAGCCCGGTACCACAATCATGATTACCGGCACGGGATTTAACCCCGACATTGACAAGACAAGTGTGACCGTGGGCGGTGTCAAGGCTACAATTAAAAACCTGACATCGACACGCATCCAGGCCGTCGTGCCTGAGAATCTCAACGGACGCTACCCCGTGGTAGTGAACACCTACGACACTCCAGTCGCAGGTCCAAACTTTGAATACAACATGAGCGAAGAGGAGGTTATGGCTCCCCATGCCACCTATAGTGTCATTGCGCCCGAGCAACTGCTCACCAAGAACTGTTATCTCTTCACATTATTAGCTACCATACCACAGTACAAGAATGCACTGGAGCAGGTGAGCTTTTTCAATGACCTCTCTGTCTCTCGATTAGATAAACTCAAGACCTCGGCCGATGCCACCTCGGCAATGAACGCAATGCGCTTCAGTACCACACTCATTACCAAGTGGGCAAACACTTTTGCCGACCTGTGGGAAGAAGGCAACATGTGGGACATGCTCGTGAAGCAGCACCTGTGGCCTTCGGGTATGTACGACAAAGTCAAGGGCAAGGATGCCAAGGCAACCCTTAGCGCCGCCTTCAGCCAGGATGCGCTTTACATAAATAGGATAATAGGTATCTATGGCATCAAGAACTTAACCCCGCACTGCAGCGACGATGTCGCCACTGCAACCGATGCCCAACTAACGGGTTGGATGAACTGGGTGTGCAGCCATGCCCAGCCGGGGCAGAATCTTTTTGACCTGAGCCTGATGACATGCCGTGCCATTCTCTCGGCAAACGGAAAGGAAACCACATCGGTGCTCTTTGAACCATACGCAACCGTGGGCAATGCCTGCGCTATGGACGCCCTAAGGACCGTGAACTGGGCAAACTATGGCTATGGCGTGATTTTGTGCCCCGGTGCTGGCCCCAACGATTATGTGACTGCCCTGACCTCGAGCAGTAAGGATCGTTGCAACTATGCGATAAACGAATACAAGGCCAAGCGCGCCCCGTTCATCATGGTGAGCGGTGGCAAGGTGCATCCCGCCGGGACAAACTACTGCGAGGCCTATGAGATGAAAAAATACCTGATGAGCCAGGGCATTCCCGAGAGTGCCATCATCATGGAGCCTCAGGCGCGCCACACGCCCACCAACTTCCGCAACTGCGCACGCATCATGTTCCGCGCAGGCATGCCGGTCGACAAGCCGTGTGTGGTGGTGTGCGAGCATGCTCCGCTCGTAAAGTTTTACGACGGAACGTTGCAAGCCCGATTCACTACCGACTTGGGCTACCAAGCAGTGACATTTGGCAACGAACTGAATAACAATTGCGTGGAGTTTTACATAAATACTGTATCACTCACGATTGGTCCGCAAGACACTTTAGATCCGTAATAAATCAAAAGGTCGGTCCCCGCAGGGGCAGGCTGAAAACAATATATAAAATGAACGAAAAAAATTACTTCGCTGTTGACCTGGGTGCGACAAGTGGCCGCACCATATTGGGAACCATGAGAGATGGTAAGCTCGAGATGCGTGAGGTGACACGCTTTCGCAACCATATCATCGAAAACGGAGACCATAGCTACTGGAACCTCCTGGCCCTCTATCGTGAAATTTTAGGTGGCCTGAAGCGTGTAGCGGCCGACGGCATACACATTGAGTCAATAGGTATCGACACCTGGGGTGTGGACTTTGCCTTCTTTGGCAAAGACGGCGAACTGTTGCGTCCGCCTTACAGCTATCGTGACCGCAAGAACACCCAGGGCGCTCCACAGCGTTATTTCAAGAAAGTACCAGCCGAAAAGGTGTACAGTATCACCGGCATCCAGGTGCTCGACTTCAACTCGCTGTACCAGCTCAATTCGCTCAAGGAGGACGGTTGCTCGGCACTTGAATCGGCCGACAAGATTCTGTTCCTGCCCGACGCGCTGAGCTATATGCTCACCGGCAACATGGTGACTGAGTACACCATTGCCTCTACATCCAATTTCCTCAACCCCCGCACCAAGCAACTGGAGCAGGAATTGCTCGACCCCATAGGCATCAGCGTAGACCAGTTTGCTCCCATAGTGATGCCGGGTACCCAGATTGGAACTCTCTCGCCCAACGTACAGCGCCTCACCGGCCTGGGCGCAGTTCCCGTCATCGCCGTTGCCGGTCATGACACCGCATCGGCAGTTGCTGCGGTTCCGGCTGCAGGACAGGAGTATGCTTACCTGAGTTCTGGCACTTGGAGTCTCATGGGTATAGAGACTGACGAGCCCATCATCACCGAGACGAGCCGTGAGTGGAACTTCACTAACGAGGGCGGCCTGGGAGGCAAGACCCGTTTCCTCAAGAATATATGCGGCATGTGGCTGCTGGAGCGTTGCTGCCAGGAATGGGGCAACAATGACTATGCTTGCCTCATCACCAGTGCTAAGGAAGTGAAGCCTTTCCGCAGCATCATCAACCCCGATGACCCCTCGTTTGCCAACCCCATTTCTATGGTACAGGCAATTATCCAATATTGCGAGGACACTAACCAACCCGTGCCGCAGAGTAAGGGCGAGTTCAGCCGCTGCATCTTTGATTCACTTGCACTGCGCTACCGCATGGTGATGAACAAGTTGCAGGATATGTCGCCGTTCAACATCAAGCGCCTGCATGTGATAGGTGGCGGCTCACGCAACGACATGCTCAACCAGCTCACTGCCAACGCCACACAGAAACTTGTGGTTGCCGGCCCCAGCGAGTGCACAGCAATGGGTAACCTGCTGGTACAAATCAAGACGAAAGACCCCGAGCACTTTGACCGCCGCAGCATCGTGGTGCGCAGTGTGGATACCAAGATGTTCTGCCCCGGTGATAAGGAGCTGTGGGACGAAGGTTACATCAAGTTCCTGCGCATCCTCGAGAACTATGAGCACAAGATTGTGTCGTAGTAAAAGTTTAAAAGGTTAATCGAGAGTAACGTTAATAACGACAATAACGATAGTAACGACAACAACAATAAAAACTATACAACTATGAAAGAAGAACTCATCATTAAGGCTTATGAGATTGCTCGCGAGCGCTATGCTGCCCTGGGCATCGACACCGATAAAGTACTTGCTCAGATGCAAGATTTCCACCTCTCGCTGCACTGCTGGCAGGCCGACGACGTAATCGGCTTTGAAAACGCTGGCGGCAGCCTCACCGGTGGCATCCAGACTACAGGTAATTATCCCGGCCGTGCACGCAACATCGACGAACTGCGTGCCGATATCCTCAAGGCTACATCGCTCATCGCCGGTACTCACCGCCTTAATCTTCACGAGATTTATGGCGACTTCCAGGGGAAGAAGGTTGACCGTGACGAGGTGACCGTTGAGCACTTCCAGAGTTGGATTGACTGGGCAAAGGAGAACAACATGAAGCTTGACTTCAACTCAACATCGTTCTCTCACCCCAAGAGCGGCAACCTGAGCCTCTCGAGCCCCGACGAGGGTATCCGCGAGTTCTGGGTAGAGCATACTAAGCGTTGCCGTGCCATTGCCGAGGAAATGGGTAAGGCACAGGGCGACCCCAGCATCATGAACATCTGGGTACACGATGGTGCTAAGGACATCACTGTTAACCGTTCGCTCTATCGTCAGCAGTTCAAGAAATCGCTTGACGAGATTTTTGAGACAAAATACGACAACATGCGCGACTGCCTCGAGTCTAAGACATTCGGCATCGGTCTCGAGAGCTTCACATCGGGTTCTCTTGAGTTCTGCGTGGGCTATTGCGCTGCCAACGATAAGATTTACACTATCGACACCGGCCATTATCATCCCATGGAGAATGCTGCCGACAAGGTGTCATCACTCCTTCTCTATGTCCCCGAGTTGATGCTTCACGTAACCCGTGGCGTGCGTTGGGACAGCGACCATGTTACTATCATGGAAGATCCCACAATGGATCTGTTCAAGGAAATCGTGCGTGCCGATGCCATCGACCGTGTACACTATGGCCTCGACTACTTTGACGCATCAATCAACCGCATCGGTGCATACGTGATAGGTAGCCGTGCTGCGCAGAAGTCAATGCTGTGCGCCCTGCTCGAACCCATCGCAACACTGCGCCAACTCGAACTCGAAGACAAGGGCTTCCAGAAGCTCGCTCTGCTCGAGGAGTGCAAGTCTATGCCCTGGCAGGCGGTTTGGGATATGTTCTGTCTCAAGAACGATGTACCCGTGGGCAACGAGTTTATCCCCGAAATCGAAGCCTACGAGCGCGAGGTGACAATTAAGAGGTAAAAGTTTAAAAGTTTAAAGGTTTAAAGGTTTAAACGGTTTAAATGGTTTAATCTCCGAGATCTCTCCTCTCTCATCTCTCAATTCTCTACTAAATTATGAGCATTTTTATAGGATTATTGATTATAATGGTAGGAGCCTTTTGTCAGTCGAGCTCCTATGTTCCCATCAACAAGATAAAGTATTGGAGCTGGGAGTCTTACTGGATTGTGCAGGGCGTCTTTGCCTGGCTTGTATTTCCATTGTTAGGTGCAATGCTTGCCATCCCCGAGGGGAAAGGCGTGGGCGATTTGTTTGCCCTCTATGCTGCATCGCCTCGTGACACGTTGCTCACAATGCTATTTGGAGCACTGTGGGGCGTGGGTGGTCTCACCTTCGGCTTGTCGATGCGTTATCTGGGCGTGGCGTTGGGACAATCACTGGCATTAGGAACCTGCGCAGGCCTGGGAACAATACTCACTCCCGTCTTTACTGGTAACACTGGCGACTTGACCATGCCTGTCATCGTGGGCGTAGTGGTTACTCTTGTGGGTATAGGCATCATCGGCCTTGCCGGACACATGAAGTCGCAATCTCTCAGCGAGGAAGAGAAGAAAGAAGCCATTAAAGACTTCAACTTCTCTAAGGGTATCGCTGTGGCACTGCTCGCAGGTTTTATGAGTGCATGCTTCAGCATCGGTTTGGGATTTGGCAGCGAACTCAAGTTTGCCGAGACTGCTCCCATCTACAGCACTTTGCCCGCTACACTGCTTGTCACCTTGGGTGGTCTTGTTGTGAATGCCGTTTACTGCTTCTATCAGAATGGTAAGAACAAGACTTGGGGCGACTATAAGCAGGGAGAATTATGGCCCGGCAATCTCATGTTCTGTGCTCTTGCCGGTGTGCTGTGGTATAGCCAGTTCTTCGGCCTGAGCCTGGGCAAGGGGTTCCTTGAGTCATCACCTGTGTTGCTCACATTCTCGTGGTGCATTCTCATGGCCCTCAATGTTACATTTTCTAATGTGTGGGGCATTATCCTCAAGGAGTGGAAGGGCTGCAACGGCAAGACTATCGCAGTGCTTGTTGTAGGCCTTGCGGTGCTCATCGTTTCGTCATTCCTCCCCCAACTACTGTAAATTTATGAAAACATCAGTATTAGACAATCGTGCGGCACTCGCCGCTGCCGTCAACCAGGTGGCCGAGGTGGCTGGATACCTGTGGCAAAAAGGGTGGGCCGAGCGCAATGGTGGCAACATCACCATCAACGTGACCGACCTTGTCGACGGCGCAGTCCGTGCTTTGCCGGCTATCAGCGAAAAGAAGGCAATAGGCACTACTTTACCCCACCTCAAAGGCTGCTATTTCTATTGCAAGGGCACTAACCGCCGCATGCGCGACTTGGCTCGCTGGCCCATGGACAATGGTTCGATCATACGCATCCTAGATGATTGCGCACACTACGAAATCATTGCCGACAATCCCGTGATGCCCACCAGCGAGTTACCCTCGCACCTGTGTGTCCACAACTACCTCATAGGCAAGGGCAGCACTTACAAGGCTACAGTGCACACTCATCCCATCGAACTCGTGGCAATGAGCCATCACAAGCCCTTCCTTGAGAAGGATGTGCTCACTAACATACTGTGGTCGATGATTCCCGAGACCAAGGCGTTTTGCCCCCGTGGCCTGGGTATCGTTCCCTACATGCTGCCTGGCTCAGTTGAGCTGGCACAGGCCACTATCGACGCCATCGACGATGACTATGATGTGGTGATGTGGGAAAAACACGGTGTGTTTGCCGTGGGCGAGGATGTCATGGAGGCGTTTGACATGATTGACACGCTCACCAAGAGTGCCATCATCTACCGCGATGCCCGCAGCATGGGATTTGTGCCCGACGGCATGACCCAAGAGCAAATGAAAGAGTTGAGCGAAGTATTTCATTTGCCCAAGTGAGATAATTTGATTACTTTTGAGAAAAAAATGATATTATGAAAAATTTTGTTCTCTCAGCTATTGTTGCGCTCGGCGCAATCTTCACTGCAAGTGCAGTAAACAATGTGGCTTATCAGGATGCCACGGTTCGTTTCACAGTCATCACCGACGGTACGGTGCGCATGGAATATGCCCCCGACGGCAAGTTTGTCGACGACAAGTCGTTTGTTGCCGTTGAGCGCGACTATGCTCCCGTGAAATACACCGTTAAGGATGGCTCATGGGTTGAAATCACAACTCCCAAAATGAAACTCCGCTACAAGAAGGGTAGTGGCGCTTTCACCGAGAAGAATACCGAGATTAAGGGCGTCAAGGGCGCGTTCCAGTTCACATGGAAGCCCGGCATGAAGCAGCAGGCCAATCTCAAGGGTACCTATCGCACCCTCGACCGTTGCCTGGGCGATGTGTTCAGCCCCGGTAAGGAAAAGGTGAAACTCCCAGTTGAGGACGGTATCATTGCCCGCGACGGCTGGACTCTCATCGACGACTCCAAGAACTTCCTCTTCGACGGCAACACCGACTGGGACTGGGTGAAGGAGCGCAAGGCTGCCGACGGTGCCCAGGACTGGTACTTCATGGCCTATGGCAACGACTACAAGAAGGCGCTGGGCGACTATGCCACATTTGCCGGCAAGATGCCTCTGCCTCCCCGTTACGTGTTCGGTTACTGGTGGAGCCGCTACTGGGCTTACAGCGACCAGGAGATGCGTGACCTCATTGACAAGATGGATGCTTACCAGATTCCCCTCGATGTGCTAGTCGTTGACATGGACTGGCACTACACCGACAATGTGCGCGGTGGCTGGACCGGATTCACATGGAACAAGTCGCTCTTCCCAGAGCCCAACAAGTTCCTCAACTACTTGCGCGACAAGGGTCTCAAGATTACGCTCAACCTCCATCCCGCTGATGGCGTCATGACTTGGGAAGAGAAATACCCCGAGATGTGTGCCGAGGTGGGCATGAACCCTGCCGAGAAGAAGAATATCCCCTGGTGGGGCAGCCGCAAGGACTTTACCAAGGGCCTGTTCAAGCACATCCTCAACCCCATGGAGAAAGAGGGCGTTGACTTCTGGTGGCTCGACTGGCAGCAGTACCCCAACGACCTGCTCGTTGACGGCCTGAGCAACACCTGGTGGATCAACTACACCTTCTTCACTCAGCAAGAGAAGTTCACTAACAAGCGCCCGCTGCTCTATCACCGCTGGGGCGGTCTGGGTAACCACCGTTATCAGATTGGTTTCTCAGGCGATACCTACATGGGATGGAAGTCTCTCGACTATCAGCCCTACTTCAACCACACCGCGTCAAATGTGCTCTACGGTTTCTGGAGTCACGACATCGGCGGCCACATGCTGGCTTGGAACGATGATATCAACCCCGAGGATGCCATGGATCATGTAGATCCCGAGCTCTATATACGCTGGATGCAATTCGGTGCATTGAGCCCCGTGCTGCGCACCCATTCTACTAAGGACAACCGCCTCGAGAAAGAGCCTTGGGCATTTGGTCCCGAGGTGACCGATGTGCTGCGCGACATCATCCAGCAGCGTTACCGCATGGCTCCCTATATCTACACCACAGCACGTCAGGCTCACGACACATCTATCTCAATGTGCCGCCCCATGTACTATGACTACCCTGATGCCGAGGAGGCTTATCAGTTCAAGAACCAGTATATGTTTGGCGACGACATGATGATTGCTCCCGTCACCTCTCCTGCGACCAACGGCTTCACCACCATCAAGGTGTGGCTGCCCGAGGGCAAGTGGTATGAGATGGTATCGGGCACAATGCTCGACGGCGGACAGGTGGTTGAACGCGACTTCGCCCTCGACGAGTATCCCATTTACGTCAAGGCCGGCGCTGTGCTTCCGTTCACAGGTGGCAAGGTGAAGAACCTCACTGCCAACGATGATCCCGTCGAGGTAACAGTATTCCCCGGTGGCAACGGCGAGTTCAAGATGTATGAGGACGCCGGCGTGAGCAAGAACTACGAGACCGAGTGCGCATGGACAGCCCTGTCGTCAAAGCGCGAAGACGCTCGCCTCACAGTGAACATCGCTCCCCGCCAGGGCAAGTATGCCGGCATGGCGCAGAATCGTGACTTCAGCGTGCGCGTGCTTTGCTCAGAAGCTCCTGCTTCGGTTACCGTAAACGGCCAGAAGGTTGATTACACCTACGATGCCAAGGAGCTCGCTGTAGTAGTGAAATTGCCCAAGAAGGCTTGCGGCACTGCTACTGAAGTCGTGCTGAACTACACCGGTCCTGCCCACAACCTTGCCGACGGCACCATTGGCCGTGCTAAGCGTGTGGTGAAGACCATCAACGAGTTCAAGAGCAAGTGCAACCCCGGCCGTTTGTTCAACGATGAGGTTGCCGACCTGGGATCGTTCTACGTGGGCATCAACTACAACCCCGAGAATGTGATTGAGTGGGTCAACAAGTTCAACACCACCTACAACAACCTTCCCGAGGTGTTCAAGACATTTGGCGACAATGACCGCGCCAAGGCCGACGCCCAGTGGATTTTTGAAAAAATCAACTACAAGAAATAATTTCTGAAAACAAATGCACCGTCGGTATATCACCATATTAGCGGTACTCACCTGCATAGTGTCGTGGGCAATAACTCCCCGTGAGGAGTTTGCCCGCGACAAGCGCCGCAGTGCCTATTGCTATGTGGTTTACCCCGACAAGGACCTTCCTGCCCTCACGCCTGCGCCACGTGGCTACGTGCCGTTCCACATCGACCATTATGGCCGTCACGGTAGCCGATGGCTCACAAATGCCAGGGCTTACAGCGACCCCATCGAGATTCTTGACATGGGAGCCCGCAACGGCCGGCTCACCGCTAGGGGACAGGAAATACTGTCACAGCTCAAGGTCCTTAACGAGGCTTCGCAGAACCGATGGGGCGAACTTACCCCATTAGGTGCCGAGCAGCATCGTGGCATAGCCGAGCGCATGATGACGAATTTTCCGCAGGTCTTTGCCGGTGATGCCATCATCAACGCACGTTCTACCACCAAGATAAGGTGCATCCTCTCGATGAGCAACGAGTTGCAGGTGTTCTCGGCACGCAATCCTCGCATCACGATTGACTGTGACGCCAGCGCTGCCGACATGTATTACCTCAAGAGCGAGCCTCGCGAACTCATAGACTCGCTGGTAAAGCCTGCAATGCCTCAGTTGCTCGACCTCATGAAGGCTGAAATCGACTTTTCGCACTTCCACAGCCAGTTGTTCAACGACCCGCAGTTTGTGGCCGACAGCATCGCGCCTGCCGACCTCGTGGGCAAGATGTATGAACTCGCCAGCAACATGCAGAGCCATAGCGAGATGGATATGTCGTTCTACGACCTGTTTACCGTCGACGAACTCTACGGCATCTGGAACAAGTTCAACACTTGGAACTATGTCTATCTGGCTGCGTGTCCGCAATCGGGCAGCGCGTGCCCCTACGTGACAGGCGTGCCCCTGTTGCGCAACATCATCGCCAGCTGTGATGCGGCAATCGCGTCGGGTAACCATGGCGCTACATTGCGATTTGGACACGACACGGTCATCATGCCCACTGTGTGCCTTATGGGCTTGGACTGGTATGGTGCGCAGGTGAGCGACATGAGCAAGGTGTCTGACGAGTGGCAAAACTACCGCATCTTCCCCATGGCGGCCAACCTGCAGATGGTGTTCTACCGTCACGCCGAAGGGAAAACATCACCAGCCGACATACTGGTAAAATTCCTCTACAACGAGCACGAGGCGACGCTGCCCATCAGTGCCGTTGAGGGTCCGTATTATCGCTGGAACGACGTGAAATCATATTTTGAAAACATATTAGCCATGAGCCCCTATAAGGCTCTCGGCTACTAAAAAATTGATAATAATGAAGTTGAGATTCTGGATATGTGCGGCACTGCTTGCCGGAGCTTTAACAACTGCACATGCAGCGCAAAAGGGCGCACCGCAAATTCAAAGCGTGAGAATTAACGGCTATGTGGGCGACCGCATTGACAAGTGCATTGAGCATGTCACCATGCCCGTAGATGTTGACCGCTTGGTTCAACCGTTCCGTGCACAGGACGAGACCCAAAACCGCTGGCAAGGCGAGTTCTGGGGCAAGTGGGTGCAGGGTGCCATTGCGTCTTATCGCTACAACGGCGATGCCGCGCTGTATGAGAAGATTAAGAACTCTGTAGACTTGATGATTGCCACTCAGCTCCCCGACGGCTACATGGGCAACTACGACAAGCAGCACCAGCTGCAAGGTTGGGACGTATGGGGCCGCAAGTACACCACATTAGGACTGCTCAAGTGGTATGACCTGTCGGGCGACAAGAAGGCTCTCGATGCCGCATGCCGCCTCATTAACTACACTATCACTCAGATAGGCCCCGGTGCAACTCCCGTCTATAAGACCGGCTGCTACAAGGGCATGGCATCGGGGTCAATACTTGAGCCAGTGGTAATGCTGTACAACGCCACCAAGAATCCCAAATATCTCGACTTTGCCAAGCATCTGGCACAGAGCCTTGACGAGAAGGGCGGACCCCAACTCATCACGCTCGCTGATACTCGCCTCGACCGCCGTTTCCCAGTAGAAGAACCCGACATGTGGTGGAGCAACGAGAACGGCCAGAAGGCCTACGAGATGATGTCGTGCTACGTGGGTTTCCTTGAACTCTACAAGGTCACTGGCGAGAAGCGCTACCTCGACGCCGTGGAGGCGGTGATGAAGCACATCATGGACGAGGAAATCAATATCTGCGGCTCGGGTGCAGCGTCTGAATGCTGGTTTGGCGGCAAACTGCGTCAAACCGAGCCCAACTGTGACGCTATGGAGACCTGCGTCACTTTCACATGGATGCAAATCAACGAGCGCCTGCTGCAAATTACAGGCAAGCCCGTCTATGCCGAAAATATTGAGAAAACCACATTCAACGCCCTCATCGCAAGCATGAAGTGCGATGGCACCGAGATTGTGAAATACACTCCGCTCGACGGTTTCCGCATGGGTGCCGACGGCCAGTGCGATATGCCTCTGCATTGCTGCAATGCCAATGGTCCGCGTGCCTTTGCCATGATACCGCGTTACGCTTATTGCGTGCAGGACGGCGCTGTGGAGGTAAACATGTTCACCCCCTCAGAGGCAACGATTAAGGTTGGCAAGGAAATGGTGAAACTCGGCATGACCACGGGTTATCCTGCCAGTGGCAATGTGGAGATCGCTGTTGAGTGCAAGAAGAAAGCCGCTTTCCCGTTGAAGGTGCGCATCCCTGCATGGGCCGAGGGTGCCGATGTTCAGGTCAACGGTGTTTCGGTCAACGGTGCTGTAGCTGGCCAGTATTGCGTTATCAATCGTGAATGGAACAATGGCGACAAGGTGACCGTTGACTTTGAGATGAGCGCTCGCCTGGAGAAGTTGAACGGCTTCCAGGCAATCGTGCGCGGCCCTATCACGCTTGCCCGCGACAACCGTTTCAACGACGGCCATGTCGATGAGGCATGCATCATCCCTGCCGACAAGGATGGCAAGGTAGAGCTGAAAGCAGTGGCAGCTCCCAAGGATATGTGGATGGCCTACGAACTCGTTGTCCCCGTGGGAACATACGGCAACGACGGTCAGATGCCCAAGCGCACCATCCACCTGTGTGACTTCGCCTCGGCATGCAACGACTGGGACTTCAACGGCCGTTGCCGCGTGTGGCTACCCCGCACCGTCGAAGTGCGTTTTGATCCCCGCAGATAACAGATATGAGACAATTGATATTTACAACATTGATGCTGTGTGTCATCAATTGCGTTAATGCTTTTGAGATCCGCCTCACGTCAAAGACTGTAGGCGTAGTTCGTCTCGTATCTATGCAACCGGGCGAATGGAGCATTCACGCCACGATAAACGAAAATGACGGAAAAGAGGTGGTACACATCACGCTCAATGCCTCGGCAGCCATACAACCGCCCCGTTTTCAAGTAGAAATGGATGTTCCACAAATAGATATTCACCATCTGTGGAACTGCAAGAGCACAAGTGACAGATGCTGGCTGAAGCCCGACTGGTTAGGGCCTAACTCATCGCAGTTGGCCTGTGGCATGCCCCTGTATGCTTTTATAAACGACAACAACCAGAATCGACTCACCATTGCATGTAGCGAAAGTTTGCGCCGTGTTGATGCCTTGATGGGTATGCACGAAGAGGATGCAATGATAACAGCCCGTCTGAGTTTCTTCAATGCTCCCGAGGCTCCGCTGTCGCATTATGAGGTGGATATTCTCCTGGATGGCAGCAACCGTTTTTGGGGAGAGGCCATAAGCGAGGGGGCCCAGTGGATTTCGGCTTCGGCCGGACTCTCTCCGTGTCAAGTGCCTAATGCCGCTTACGAACCACTTTATAGCAGTTGGTATCAGTTTCACCAAAACATCAAAGCCGAGGATATTGAAGCTGAATGTAAGATGGCAAGCCTGATGGGAATGAAGACCATAATCCTTGACGACGGTTGGCAGACTGATGACAATAATCGTGGATATGCCTATTGTGGTGACTGGGAAGTGAGCAAAAACCGTTTTCCCGACATAAAAAGACATGTGGAGCAGGTGCAGCACATGGGGATGAAGTACATGATGTGGTACTCAGTACCCTATGTGGGGCATAACAGCAAAGCGTACAAGCTTTTTAAAGGCAAATACCTGTGGGACAGCGACCAGCAGAAACTCGCCGCTTTGGATCCCCGGTTCCCCGAAGTGCGTCAATATCTGTGCAAAACATATCAAGACGCCATTACAACAATGGGCTTGGACGGATTCAAACTTGACTTTATAGACGTGTTTAAACTTGATGGTGAAGACCCCGCAGAAAAAGAAGACTATGCAGGAAGGGATATCAAGTCGCTACCCGAAGCCGTCAATGCGTTGATGAGTGAGATATATTATCAGTTGCATGAAATCAATCCTGACGTACTTATCGAGTTCAGGCAGGAATATGTAGGCCCGGCAATACGCCAGTACGGCAATATGCTTAGGGCCGCCGACTGCCCTGGCGACATGCAGGGAAATAGAATCAGGATATGCAATCTGCGTCTCACATCAGGCAATACGGCCGTTCACTCCGACATGCTTGAATGGAATGTCAACGAAACACCTGAAAATGCCGCCAGAACGATACTCTCGGCATTGTTCTCGACCATACAGTATTCAATGATGCTACGCGACATCCCTGAATCCCACCGGCAACTTATCCGTCACTGGATAGCATTCAGCAATGAACACCGAAAAACCCTCTTGCAAAGCGAGTTCAGGCCTTATCATCCCGAACAATGCTTCCCGATGATAGAAGCCGAGAGTGACACCGAGAAAATTGTCGCTATTTACTCGCCCCTACAGGTTTACATAGCCGACGGAAAACCGACAATAGTGGTGAATGCATCACGCCAGCGCGCATTAGCCGTTGATGGCGATAAGGGTAAATATCGTGTGGAATGTTTTGATTGCTTGGGCAATAAAACAGATTCTTATAAAATCAAGATAACAGACAAAGCATTTATAAACATACCCGTCAGCGGGTATTGCAAAATTCAGAAATTATGAAACTGAGAAAGATTTTAGGTGCAACGCTGGCATTGGCTACGCTCATGTGCTCGGCTCAGGGCAATGATGCAAAGATGAACGCATTCGTTGATAACCTCATGTCGCAGATGACCATTGAGGAGAGAATAGGCCAACTCAACCTACTGCCGGCTCCCACCGAGATTGTCACTGGTACCAAGCAGACCGATGACTTCGTGGGCAAGATACGCAAGGGCGAAGTGGGCGGAGTGCTCAACTGCAAGGGCGTGAAGAACGTGCGCGAGCTGCAGCGCCTCAACATCG
>JAKSLZ010000023.1 GCA_024400935.1 Muribaculaceae bacterium
TGGTCATGAACTCGAAGCCTGCGTCAACCTTGTCCTTAGCAGCCTGCATGGGGCACTCTGCTTGGTTCCAGGGGAAAGACTTGGTCTCGGGACCAAACTGGTCGCTACCCTCAGCGCACAGTGTGTGCCACCAAGCCATCGCAAACTTGAACCAGTCTTTCATCTTCTTGCCGAGGACTACCTTCTCTGCATCGTAGTAACGATATGCCAGGGGGTTCTTGCTCTCTTTACCTTCAAATTTAATTTTACCAATACCGGGGAAAAATTCTTTGTTAGCCATTTTTGTTAATGTTTTTAAGTCGTTAATTATGTTGTTGTTATTGTTTTCTTTTTTTTCTCTCGGCCTTGAAAGGCCGAGCACACTGCTCTTTTCACCTCATCTCCTTGTTGAGGCGGGCTGTCCAGCGGGCATAGGCCTCGGCATAAGCGCCGGCGTCGGCAGCTACGGGCTCGATGGTCGCCATCTTCTCGAGTGAGCCGAAGGCCTCGTTGTTGTCCTTGTAGATGCCCACACCCATACCGGCGCCCTTAGCTGCTCCGGCAGCACCATCGGTGTTATAGAGCTCGATGGGCACACCTGCCACACCTGCCAGTGTTTCGCGGAAGATGGGGCTGAGGAACATGTTGGCGTGGCCGGCGCGTATGCGCTTCACGTCCATGCCCATGCCCTTCATGATCTCGATGCCGTGCATAAACGAGAACACGATGCCCTCCTGCGCCGCACGCATGAGGTGACCGCGGCCGTGCTGGTTGAAGTCAACGCCGCTGATGTTGCATGCGCTGGGACGGTTCTCGAGCATGCGCTCGGCACCGTTGCCAAAGGGGAGTATAGTCACGCCCTCGCTACCTATGGGCACCTGGGCTGCAAGTTCGTTCATCTGCGGATAGTTGAGGTCAACGCCACATGTGCGGCGCATCCACGAGTTGAGGATGCCGGTGCCATTGATGCACAGCAGCACGCCCAGGCGGGTGAGCTCGGGAGTGTGGTTGACGTGGGCAAATGTGTTGACGCGCGACTTGGGGTCATAGTTTACATCACCCAGCACACCATATACTACGCCCGATGTACCTGCGGTAGAAGCAATCTCGCCGGGGTTGAACACATTGAGCGACAAAGCGTTGTTGGGCTGGTCGCCTGCGCGATAAGTGACGGGGGTGCCTTCAGCCAGACCCAGGTGGGCAGCGGCCTCGGCATTAACGCGGCACTGAACGCCGAAGGTGGGCACGATGGCAGGAATCAGCGACTCGTCGAAGCCGAAGTGCTCCATCAGTTCTTTTGACACGCATCCGTTCTTGAAGTCCCAGAACATGCCCTCGCTCAGACCCTCGATAGTGACACCGCACTCACCGCTCAGCTTCATGGCGATGTAGTCGCCGGGAAGCATAATCTTGTGGATGCGGCTGTAGAGCTCGGGCTCATTCTCCTTGACCCACGCCAGCTTAGCGGCGGTGAAGTTGCCGGGAGAGTTGAGCAGGTGGCTCAGGCAGTAGTCGCTGCCCAGTGCCTCAAAAGCGGCATTGCCGTAGGGGACAGCACGCGAGTCGCACCAGATGATGCTGGGGCGCAGCACATTGAGGTCCTTGTCCACACACACCAGGCCATGCATCTGCCATGAGATACCTATTGCCTTGATGTCGTTCTTGTCCACATGGCTCTGCCCCATCACGTCGTGAGTGGCTTGGGTGAGATACTGCCACCAGCTCTCAGGCTCCTGCTCGGCCCAACCGGGCTTAACGGCAATGATGGGAGCCTCGTCGCCAGGATAGAATGCCTGGGCAACGCAACGACCGCTCTCGGCCTCGACCAGACTGGCCTTGACCGACGAACTGCCTATATCATATCCTAATAAATACATTATATTGTAAAAGTTTAAAGGTTTAAGAGTTTAAGAGTTTAAAAGTTTAACCGTTTAAAGGTTTAATCGTTTAAAAGTTTTCGTAGCGCAGCGTTTCGTTTTACGAAGTTACTCCGTTCCGCGGCGTGACTTCTTGTACTTGACGCGGTTGAAACGATAATAACGTGCCGCACGATGGGCTACACCCTGCTCATACTCGTTGAGCGGCTCGATATAGGCCAGCTGCACCATCTTCTTCTTGAAGTTGCGCACGTCAATCTCCTTATTATATATAAACTCATAGAGCATGCGCAGCTGCAATGCAGTGAACTTGTGGGGAAGCAGCGTGTAGAGAACAGCGGGGTCGGCGTCGGCGTGCTTGCGTGTAGCCTGCAGAGCCTCGTTGATAATAGTATTGTGGTCAAATGCCAGTTTCATCTTCAAAGCCTCATTGACAGGCACCCAGCACACCTCGTTGCCGGCATTGTGCAGGTTGAGCTTGCGACCTATGCGACCTATCGCAACATAGCCTATTGTCACCAGCGAGCGAATCTCCTGATGCAGTGTGTCCTTGAGCCATTGTGAATCGCGCGGAGAGATGCGGTCACGTGAGCCGAAAGCCTTGAACTGCATCATGCGCTGGTTGCGCACTCCGGTGAGCTCCTGAAGCACACGAGACGCCGCATTGTCAAGATCCTCGTCAGTGTAAATGAGTCCGCCAGGCAATTTGTAGTCAAAAACCTTCTCTCCATTTTCTTCCATTTCTCTCTTGATGAGAAGAACATAAAGGGTGCTGCCCGAAAGGCCCAAAACCACGCAGTCTACCGACATATGGTTGACCGACAGCCCCACCTTGCTTGATGCATTTGTTTTCATAAACTTATCATGTTATTGGTTTTTCTGTTGCAAATTTAATGCTTCATTTTAAAAAAAACAAATAATATCAATAAAATTTTTCTATACTTAACACATTCTTTCTCAACAAACTAATATATTGTACACAAAACAACAACCCCTTATTGTGTTTTTTACATTTACCGCTTATTGTCCAAGAGACAAAAACCCCGCAATTGCAGCTCCACAGATTCAAGCAGTTGCAACATGCTAGTCTACACTGCTTTTTTTGGTATTATTATAAATAATTTATTACCTTTGCACAAAAATAAAACTTAAACAATAAAACAATGAAGAAAATCGCATTTATCCTTTGCCTCATGGTTGCCCAGGGCGCAATGGCATGGAACATCGTGGGACATCGCATCGTGGCCGATGTGGCCTATCACAACCTCACCCCCAAGGCTCGCGCAGCAGTGGACAGCGTGCTGGGATTTGAACGCGCCATCGTTGCCCTCTCGTCATGGGCCGACGACATCAAGAGCGACACCATCTACGAGGGACAGAGCCAATGGCACTTCCAGGACTTAGACGCCGGCAAGACCGACAAGGACCTTGAATATCTGTATAACAACAAGCTGGCCGAGGGCTACCACCTGTTCCAGGCCAAGGATAGCATCATCAACCTGCTCAAGCGCAATCCCGGCAATGCCGATGCTCTCAAATTCTTAATCCACCTCACCGGCGACGAGTACCAGCCCATGCACATGGGACACCTAGATGACCTGGGCGGCAACAAAGCCCGCTTCATGTGGTTTGGCCGCAGCATCAGCCTGCACTCGCTGTGGGACGGCACGCTCATCGACTACTCGCACTACTCTAGCACCGAGTATTGCGACTACCTGCTACAGCGATTTGCATCGCAGCGCGACGAAATCTACGGCTGGGATGAACTCACCTGCATCAAGAAGACTTATCAGGTTGTCAACTCGATCTACACAGCCTACTCGCAACTGTGTGCCAGCAGCAAGGGCGAAGAAAAAGGAGCAAAGAAATTCTACAACGGCTTTGAGTACCGTTTTGCTTACCGCTACCGCCCCATGCTCGACATGCAGCTCTACATGGGCGGCCTGCAACTGGCCAAAGAACTGAACGAGATTTACAAGTAAACAAGCTTGACAGCACACTTGAGGGGGCCATGTGCCCCTTTTTTTGTGCCCGCATGCGGTGCATGTTGGTTCATTTTCAAAAAAAACTATTTCAATTGTTATTTTTTTTACTTATATTTGCAGTCTGATTATAACGCGATAACTACAGTGCACCGGCGATGCCTGCACCCTACACGGGACGGCACACGATACTCACGCCACCGCACAACCACTAACATAAAAAACCACGTCCCCACAACCAGGAGTATCAAGGGACAACACTAAGGAAAAATGGCACTATTTGGATTTGGAAAATCAAGAGGCAACAGCGGAGGACTGATGAACGTGATTCGCTGCGACGAGCCCGAATACCTCGTGTGGAAATGGCGCCCTCTGGGACAAGACGTCAACTCTACCAGCCGTGAGAACTCAATACGCTACGGCAGCAGCCTGCGCGTCAAAGACGGCGAGGTAGCAGTATTTGTCTACAAGCAGAAGAACGGTCCTTGCCAGGACTTCATCGAAGGGCCCTATGACGACACCATCAAGACTGCAAACTTCCCCATCCTTGCAGGCATCGTGGGTGCCGCATTTGGCGGTGAGTCACCCTTCCAGGCCGAGGTTTACTTCATCAACCTGCAAGGCAACAACCAGATCAAGTTTGCCATCCCCTACTTTGACGTGGCCGACCCCCGTCTGCCCGACCTGCCCGTTCCCGTATCGGTGCACGGAACCATGACGTTTACCCTTGAGGACTACCGCAGCTTCATCAAGCTCAACCGCCTCATCAACTTTGATCTTGAAGCCTTCAAGAAGCAAATCAAGGACGCCATGAGTCGCAAGATCAGAGGCCTCGTTACAAATGTTCCATTTGACCTGGGCATGCCCGTGGTCCACATGGAGAGAAAGATTGACCAGATAAGCGAAGTGCTCGAGACCAACCTCAAGGAACGCTTTGAGGAGTTTGGCGTGAAGATGAAGCACATCGACGTGAGCCAAATTCTCATCGACAAGGATTCTGAAAGCTATGCAAGAGTCAATGCGCTCACCGGCGGCATCCAGGAAAAAACCATGCAGGCTCAGGCCGACCTCAACATCAAGAACATGCAGGAGACTCAGCGCATCCAGCTCGAGAACATGGAAGAGGCAATGCGCATCCAGCGCGAAGAGGCACAGCGTGCACAGCGCCTCCAGACCGAGAGCAACTTCATGGGCGCACACGCTCTCGACCAGCAGACCAGCGTGCTCCAGACCGCGGCAAGCAGCCTGGGCCAGATGGGCACAATGGACACTGGCGGTGGCGGCGGTGGCATGAACCCCGCCGGCATGATGACCGGCATGATGATGGGTGGCGCCATGGGCCAGCAGATGGGCGCCATGATGGGCGCCATGGGCCAGCAGATGCAAGGCGCCATGCAGACTCCTCCCCCCATGCCACAGGTGCAGTATATGGTTGCCGCAAACGGAGCCCAGGCCGGCCCGTTCAACATGCAGCAGCTCCAGCAGATGGCACAGGCAGGCCAATTCACTCCACAGAGCTATGTGTGGAAGCAGGGTATGCCGCAATGGGAACTCGCCGGTAACGTTGCCGAGCTTGCACCCCTCTTTGCCGCTCCCACTCCTCCCCCAATGCCCGGAATGCCTCCCGTGCCCGGTAGCGGAATGCCCACAACTCCCGCTCCTTAACCACACTTTACAAACCACAGTGGGGGCAACGCGCCCCCACTCATAACCTATATACACAACTATGGATAACGACAGCTTCTATTCCATCGACCGACTCATGGAGTTCGGCATGGGCATGGCGATGGCCCGCCAGATGATAGGCATCATGAACCAAACCATGGCACAGATGCAGGTGCCCGGCTCTATGGCTACAATACCTCAGCCGCAAACACCCCCCATCCACGTGAGCCTTGACGGACAGGCCGTGGGACCGCTCACCGAGACAGAGTTTGCTCGTCTAGTGACAGAGCGCAAGGTCAACAAGGACACCCTGGTGTGGACTCCCGGCATGCTCAACTGGCAGCCGCTGGAGCAAGTGCCCAGTGTGCTCAAAATTGTAGCTATGGCCCCTCCCCCACTCCCCACTAACATGTAACTATACACCAACGGGGTAATCTCGCGCAGACCTCACTGGGACATTAAGGACTGAAAGAACCGAGCGAAGCGAGCTCAATGGAGTGAGTAGCGGTAAGTGGAAGAAGCCCGTGCCGCGACCAGTGAATCTCCATTAAACCAAATAATTAATATAAAATTTGATGTTCTTATAGTCTAAAATTTAATTTTAATTTCTTTTAATTTCTGTCAGTCCACCCTCAGGGGTGTGACCCGTAAAATCCGCGCAGGGACTATGCAAATAAAAGAGTGAATAGTTACCACTAACGATTAAAAGACCAAGAATAATGAAAATCAATATCTTCATGGCCTGCATCAGCGTGTTGCTGGCGGCCCTCATTGGATACCTGGCGTTTACTGTTGCCCGTGGCGATGCCTATGACACCGTGTGCGGCATCACCAGCGGACTGTGCTTCCTGTCGGCATTGCTACCCGTCATGGGCTTGTCGCTTGAATCAGGACGCCTCAAGGCCAATGTAAACATCCTGGCGATACTTTTCTTCGTCGTCTTCCTTGTGAGCCACTTCGCATTTGCAGCATTTGGCGTCAAGATGCCTTACTACATCATCATCAACGGCATCCTGCTGCTCATCTACCTTGCTGTCATCTACAAGATGGCTTCAATCAAGGACGTATAAACAACTGTTTCTGAAACCAAAAAAAATTACAACAATATGTTTTCTAAAGAACTTGAAGAGATAATCGATGCGGCACTAGCCGATGGTGTATTAACTGATACTGAGCGCCGTGTGCTGCACAAGCGTGCCGCAGCCGAGGGTGTGGACCCCGACGAACTTGACGTGGTGGTCGAAGGCCGACTGGCCAAGATGAAACGCGAGTCAGACTGGCTGCGCCCCGCTCCCCCCAAGATTCCCACCCAGGTGAAATATGGCAACGTGCTCACCTGCCCCAGCTGTGGTGCACAGGTCAAGGCCGGTGCCGCACGGTGCGAGGAGTGCGGTTATGCATTCACTAACATCTCAGCCACAAACTCTGCACGCGAGCTGCAAAGGAAGATCGAGGAATTTGACCGCCGCAACACTGAGCGCCTGGGCAACCAATCTAGCGGCTTGATGGACATGTTCAATGGCATGAATGCGCTTAACAAACAGAGGCAAGACCAGCAAGCAGCCAAGAGCAAGTTGAACATGATTTCAACTTTCCCAGTGCCCAACTCCCGCGCCGACCTGCTTGACCTGATGTCGATGGTCGAAGTACAGATGGACGTTGCAGGACCACATGACGGAATCAACATGACACAGCAGGAGAACATGAGCTACGGTTACTGGCTGCTGTTCAGCAACTGTATCAACAAGGCACGCATCAGCTTTGCCAACGACCCCGACTTTGCACATTTCTTTGCACGCTATGACGAGGAAGTCCAGAAGACCAAAGGCCTAATGGGATGGTGGCGCACACGTGGCAAACTCGCTAAATTTGGCTGTGGCTACGTTATTGTTGTGATAGCTTTATTTTTACTCCTGGGAATCCTTGCCGCTATAGCCGGATAAATATACTGAGACATGTTTTCTAAAGAATTAGAAGAGATTATTGATGCGGCGATTGCCGATGGCGTACTGAGCGATGTGGAACGTCGAGTGCTGCACAAGCGCGCGGCGGCCGAAGGCATTGACCCCGACGAACTCGACGTGGTGGTTGAAGGCCGTCTGGCCAAGCTTAACCGCAAACAGGCATTCAACAAGGCTCCCGCGCCACCGCCCATGGCAGGCATTGCCAACATGAAGATGGGCAATGTGCTCACCTGCCCCAGCTGCGGAGCACAGGTCAAGGCGGGCTCGGCCGTGTGTGCCGAGTGCGGTTATGCATTCACTAACATCCAGGCCAGCAATGCGGCTCGTGAGCTGCAGCGCAAGCTCGACGAGTATAACCGCCGGCAAGAGGCATCAGCAGGATCTTTTGCTAACTATTTTTCGCTGAACCAAAACATGTACAAGCCCAAGGTAGACTTGCTGGCCACTTTCCCCGTACCCAACTCGCGCCTCGACCTGCTTGACCTGCTGTCGATGAGCGAGGTGCAGATGGACGCATCCGCGCCACACAACGGCATGACGTCTGACCGCACCGAGAACCTGGGCTATGGCTTCTGGCTGTTGTATAACAACTGCATCAACAAGGCACGCATCAGCTTTAATGACGACCCCGACTTTGCACACTACTTTGCACGCTATGAGCAGGAAGTCAAAAAGACAAAGGGGTTCATGGGCTGGTGGCGCTCAGTGCCCCGTTCGGCCAAGGCAATGATATGGATGGTGATTATCTACGCCATATTAGGAGGCGGCGTGTGGGGATTCATAAGCCACATGAGCAACAAGAGCAAGTCCAGAAGAGCTACGACCGAATACACCTATACAGCTCCCGACAACATGACTACCGACAATGCAGTTTCTGACGAGGAAACCGACGGCGACAGCGATGGCACCACAGCCGACGGCGACAGCGATGGCACCACAGCCGACAGCGACGAGAGCGACCTGCCCAAGGGGTCAGAGAGCATGAAGGAGAGGCTCAAGGCCAAGTATGACTATGTCTACAGCGAGAGTGACGGCTTGTACAAGGTGGAAAAAGGCAACAAGAAAGGCTATTGCGATGCCGCTACCGGCAAGGAAGTGGTTCCGTGCAAGTATGACTACATCTACTCATGGGACGACGACGGCATGGCCAAGGTAGAGATAGACAACAAGAAAGGCTACATCAACAAGCAGGGCAAGGAAGTGGTTCCATGCGAGTATGACTACATCTACTCATGGGACGGCGGACTGGCCAAGGTTGAAAAGGGCGACAAGAAAGGCTACATCAACAAGCAAGGCAAGCTGGTATCGCCTTTAGAGTAACCCCCTTTTAACGAAAAAAATTGCCCCGCGGCCACACGGCTTGCGGGGCAATTGCTTTTTACACCATGCACTATCAAACCGCACAAAGTGACACACTTCTTAAAAGAAATCAGTGCAGGACAATGCAATAATAATAAAATTATTATTACCTTTGCATTCTATTACAACTTTTACATCTGTATATACAATCGTTAAATCAAATTATCATGGCAGGACAAGGAACAGGACAGATTCAAGTTCAACAGCAAGAAAAAGACCCCATAAGGGCCTTGAACCGCATTGTGGGCGAATTGCTCGACGGCAACGAAGAAGACGCCTTGAAATATGTCCAGAACGAAGTTGAACGCAACATGGGTCTTGAGCAGAAAAACAGCGGGGACCCAGAGGCAGAACACAAAGACACACAAACTGAACACAACGACAAGAGGGACGACTCTTATGACTACGGCATACCTCTGGCTACAGGGGGGTCACGCGGCGGCAGCGGATATGTATGGGGGTCTAACGACAGCGAGACCGACGAAACCATCATCGAGCACATGATGCCGCAAATCAACGAAAGCTCACTCAACGAGAAACAACGCCTCATAGCCACATACATCGTGGGCAACCTCGACAACTGGGGATACCTGACACGCAAGACCGACGAGATAGCCGACGACATGTCGTTCAACGATGCGATAATCACTGAGACAAGCGAGGTGGAAGAGGTGCTCAAGGTGGTGCAGGACATGGAGCCCGCAGGCATTGCGGCACGCGACATCCCCGAGTGCCTGCTGCTGCAGCTCAAGCAACGCAACACGCCTTACACCAAGGATGCCATCGAGATTGTGACCAAGCACTTCAAGGACCTGGCCAACAACCGCCACGACCGCATTGCGGCCAGCATGGGCATCACGGTAGAGGATGTGAGCACAATCATCACAAAAGAAATCCACAAGCTCGACCCCAAGCCCGGAGCCGCCTATGCCGGGACATCGGCTCGTCCCATCTCGCCCACGTTCTACATCATGGTCGAGGGTAATGACGTGCGCCTTGAAATCCCCAACAAAATCCCTGACCTATATGTCTCCAAGTCTTATGCGGCCGAACTGGCAAGACTCAACAACAAAGATAAGCTCTCGGCCAACGAGACCAAGGAGAAAAGCGCATTACAAGACAGCGTCAACAAGGCCAACCTGCTCATCAAGGCCCTGCAGATGAGGCAAGAGACCCTAACGCAGACCATGATGGCCATCATTGACATGCAACGCGAGTATTTCCTCAACGACGGTGACGATGAGTTCCTGGTTCCCATGACGCTCAAAGACCTGCAGGAAAAGACCGGACGCGACCAGTCGGTGCTGTCGCGTGCCACCAGCAACAAATATGCGAGCACCCCCTGGGGTACCATAGCGTTGCGCGACCTGTTCTCTGAAGGCATAGAATATACTGACAGTGACGGCAACAAGCACATCGTGTCGACAACAGTGGTCAAGAACCGCCTGCGCAACATCATCAGCGAGGAGGACAAGCAACACCCCCTGAGCGACATGAAACTGTGCGAAGCACTCAACGAGATGGGCTTCAACATTGCGCGCCGCACCGTGGCTAAGTACCGCGAGGAGATGAAAATCAACCCCGCCAAAGTAAGAAAAGAACATTTCAAAACCAACGATTAAACAACGACTGCAACCATTATGGCTAGCCGATTCAAACAATTCAAACTGTTGACCGCACTGTCGAGGCTCATCTCGTCAATGCTCAACCCCATGCTTGCGCCCACTTATGGCACAATCCTCGTGCTGTGGACATCAGTGTTGTGTTCTGAGTCAACAGGCACCCGCACCACTATAGTGATAGTGATGATGGGTCTCACATGCATCCTCCCCGTGACATGCATAGGTCTGATGCACCACTACGGCTTCATCAGCGACAAGCGGCTCAGGAACCCCAAGGAACGCACCATACCCTACATCTTTGCGATAGTGTGCTATGTGATTGCAACATTCTACATCAACAGCATTCACGCCCCGGCATGGTTCACCATGTTTGCCGCTGGCGGCACCCTGACACTGCTCATAACCACCCTCGTCAACTTCAAGTGGAAGATAAGCGCCCACATGGGGGGCATGGGTGGCATCGTGGCATTGCTGTACCAGATGCACGTTGAGGGTATCAGCGCCTTTGACCTGTTTTGGGTATTGTGCGCAGCCATCATGCTGTCGGGCCTGCTAGGCTCAGCACGCATGCTGCTCAAGTGCCACACGGCACCGCAAGTGATTCTGGGCTTTGCCAACGGCTATGCCTGCGTCACCCTAGCAATGAAACTCCTGGGCTAACCCCCCTACAAAGGGCGCCACAGCGCCGCTCCGAAAAGCAAAGCGCTCTGAAAAGGCACGCAGTGCCGCTCCGAAAAGCAAAGCGCTCTGAAAAGGCGCACAGCGCCGCTCCGAAAAGCAAAGCGCTCTGAAAAGGGCGCCAGCCCGCTCTGAAAAGCGAAGCGCTCCGAAAAGGCGCCACAGCGCCGCTCTTAATAACTAAAAAAACAAAAATAATGACTCCACTCGTTAGCATCATCATGGGCAGCACAAGCGACATGCCCGTTATGGAAAAAGCTTGTAACTGGTTGAACGACCACAAAATTCCCTTTGAAGTAAACGCCCTCTCGGCACACCGCACACCGCAGCAGGTCGAGGAGTTTGCCCGCACTGCCCAGAGTCGCGGCATCAAGGTCATCATCGCAGCAGCCGGCATGGCCGCAGCCCTGCCCGGTGTCATCGCCGCAAGCACAGCTCTGCCCGTGATAGGCGTACCCATCAAGGGTATGCTCGACGGACTTGACGCCATGCTCAGCATCATCCAGATGCCTCCCGGCATTCCCGTGGCTACAGTGGGTATCAACGGCGCAATGAATGCCGCCATACTCGCTGCACAGATCCTCGCCGGCTCTTGCCCCGAGGCAGCAGCTGCAGTCAACGAGCACCGAGCTTCGCTCAGCGCTAAAATCGAAAAAGCTAACCAGGACTTGGCACAAATCAAATATGACTACAAAACAAACTAACGACAGTTACTTCAACTATAGCCGCCGCACGACCGTGAGCGTCAATGTGGGCGGCACTCCGCTGGGCAGCGACTATCCCGTGCGCGTCCAGTCGATGACTAACACCGCCACCGACGACGTGGAGCGCAGCGCCGAGCAGTGCACACGCATCGCTCAGGCCGGGGCACACTATGTGCGACTCACCGCCCAGGGCGTGCGTCAGGCCGAGAGCATAGGCATGATACGCAACCTGCTGCGCAAGCAGGGCTGCAACGTGCCCCTTGTGGCCGACATCCACTTCAACCCCCGCGCCGCGTTTGCCGCTGCCGCGCTCACCGACAAGGTGCGCATCAACCCCGGCAACTTCGTTGACCCAGCACGCACGTTCAAGACCCTTGAGTACACCCCCGAGGAATACCAGGCCGAGCTGCAACGCATCCACGACACGCTGGTGCCATTCATCGAACTGTGCCGCGAGCACGGCACTGCAGTGCGTCTGGGAGTCAACCACGGCTCGCTCAGCGACCGCATCATGAGCCGCTATGGCAACACCGCGGCAGGCATGGTCGAGAGCGTGATGGAGTTCCTGCGTGTGTTTGTTGAGCAAGACTTCATGGAGGTTGTTATCTCGATGAAGGCCAGCAACGTGGTTGTCATGGTCGAGGCTGTGCGCCGCCTAGTCGAGGCAATGGACAAGGAGGACATGCACTTCCCGCTCCACCTGGGCGTTACCGAAGCCGGTTTCGGCGAGGACGGCCGCGTGAAGAGCGCAGTAGGCATAGGCACGCTCATGGCACAAGGTCTGGGCGACACCATCCGCGTCTCGCTCAGCGAAGACCCCGAGGTCGAGGTTCCCGTTGCCAACAAACTGGTTGAATACATCACCTCGCGCCAGGGACATGCCTACATCGACGGCCACCTGTGTGCCGGTTATGACGCACTCATGCCCCAGCGCCGCAAGAGCGCTCTCGTTGACGGCCGCGTGGGCGGCGGCAAGCAGCCCATCGTCATTGCGTCGTGCCGTCCCGAGGATATCAAGGGCAACATCAAGCCCGACTTCTACGGCTTGAATGCCGAGGGCATCCACTTCGTCGAGGTCAAGGCCGACACTCCCGTCGATAGCCTCAAGCACCTCAACGACGACCCGCAGGCAGTGCTAGTAATCTCTCCCGCAAGCGTCAATGTGCCCGGCAGCATGCTCGCCATGCTCCATGCACTCGTGGACGCAGGCATCAACTGCCCCACTGTGATGCACGTGGCCTACGATGACCTGGACAGCGAGTGGCTGCAGGTCAAGGCCGGTGCCGACCTGGGCGCAGTGCTCATGAGCGGACTGCTTGACGGTGTGTGGCTCGAGGCTCCGCAGTACAGTGACCAGGAAGAAGTGGTCAAGATAGCCTTTGCCGCACTGCAGGCAGCACGCCTGCGCACCAGCAAGACCGAGTTCATCTCGTGCCCCTCGTGCGGTCGCACCATGTTTGACCTCCAGACCACCGTCAAGCGCGTGCAGGAGGCAACCTCTCACCTCACCCACCTCAAGATAGGTGTGATGGGATGCGTGGTCAATGGTCCCGGAGAAATGGCCGATGCCGACTATGGCTATGTGGGCGCAGCACGCGGACGCATCAGTCTCTACAAGAACAAAGAGTGCATTGAGAAAAACATCCCCGAGGACGAAGCAATACCCCGCCTCATCGCCCTCATCAAGGAGAACAACGACTGGGTGGAACCGTAGTTTATATAAAGGTTTAAAGGTTTAAAGGTTTAAAGGTTTAAAGGTTGAAAAGTTTAATCGATTAATCGTTTAAGAGTTTAAGAGTTTAAAAGGTTTATGCATTAACGGGGTAAACCTGTTGCAAACTATCATGTAAATACTTATGAAATATACCTGTCCCAAGTGTGGGAAAACGATGGAATTCAGCGTCGAGCAACTCACCGACGCACAGTATAAAGTGACTTGCCCGCAGTGCGGCTGCGCACTGGAGATTGTGGGCGACTATGCCTATGTGCCACTCGAGGACGGTTCGCTCGACCTGAGCGACACCCCCAAGGAGGATCCTGAACCCAAGCCCCAACGCGACCCTCTGTACCAGGCCGCCGTCGACTATGTCGTGACATGCAATGCCATCACTCCGGTGATGCTGGCACAGTACTTTGACATACCCATTGAGCGCGCCAACGAGATCATGCGCCAGCTCGAGGAAGCCGGTGTCGTGGGACCTGCCAACGGCGGCGCTCCGCGCACCATCCTCATCCCCCACAACACCAACCTGCCAGGTGCATTCATGAGGCACTTTGACCCCGATGCGGCAAACACTCCCCCCACATTTAAGTACGGTAACTTCAAGGGCAAGACTTACACCATCAACTGCAGCGGATGCCTCTTTATCCTAATTCTGATTAGTATCATAGCAATGTTTCTGAAATGAAAAAAATAATAATTCTACTCTCCATGGCACTTATCACTTGCAGCGCCATGGCACGCACCCACAAGACTGCAAGCAAGACAAGCAACAAAAAGACAACAACAACCTCTACTGCAACCCTCTCAGGCAAGGAACTGTATGAAAAAGCCAAACGTCTGGACGAGGCCGACGAAGACCTCGCCTCCTACTATTACGAGCAAGCGGCCAAGACCGGATACTCTAAGGCCATGATCGTGCTGGGCAACATGGCTTATCACGATGACGACTATGAAGAAGCGGCCGAGTGGTATGACCGGGCAGCTGCAGCCGGCAACCCCGAGGGATATATCAACCACGGCGAGCTGTTTCGCGACGGTGAAGGTGAGGAACAGGACTTTGAGACCTATGCCCGCTATTGCCTCAAAGCTGCAGCATTGAGCAAGGACGGCAATGGATTCTACGAGGTGGGACGGTCCTATTATAATGGCAAAGGTGTAGACGCCGACTTCAACAAGGCTTTGCACTGGTGCGTCCAGGGCGGTTCCAGAGCTGTAGAAGATCTGGGGCTTGACTGCATGAAAAACAACGACACCAGCAACATGATCACCTGTTTCAAGAAAATGATTGAGATGGGAGACTACAAAGGAGCCTTACGCCTTGCCGAAGCCTATGAGGATGGCGATGGTGGTCTGGCCGTCAACACTCAGCTTGCCATGGAATGGTATCGCAAGGGCATCGAAAGCGGCAGCAAGGATGTTGCAACCGAGTGTGCCAATAACCTGGCTTACATCTATGAAAGGCAAGAGAACCCACTTGCACTGCCTCTTTACAAAAAAGCGGCCGAGATGGGCTACAATCTCGCCTATGAGGGTATGGCCGACTGCTACTATAACGGCACCGGTACCACACAGAACTATGCCGAAGCACTGCGCAACTATGAGCTGGCAGCAAAGACCGAAGGCGTTTCGGCTCTCAAAGCCGCACACATGTATCTGGAAGGCGAAGGCACAGCTGTCAGCACAGCTAAGGCAGCCCCTCTGCTCGCTAAAGCCGTGCAGCACGACGAGGACCTCGACGACGAGGAAGACATCGCAGCCTGCTCAGCATCAGTCCTGGTGGGCAGCTGGCTATATGAAGATGATGAAGACGAAGACAATGACAGCAAGACAATATTAACCCTTGAAAGCGGGGGCAAAGCAACACTGGCGTGTTATATTATAAATATTGACAATGATGAATATTTCTTTGTTATAGGAACATCGGCATCAGGTACTTACAGAAAAGACGGAGATGAACTGAGCATCTCGCTTAACACTTCAACCGCCTCCTACTTTGTGGTTGGAACCCCATATGAGAAAGCCACTGCATCTGAGATAGCAACACTCAACAACACGTTGAAAAGGTCCATACAACTTGCAGGAGGAGATAAAAAAATAAATGCTGTTTTTTATAGGAGTAGCAACATAACCAATACCATCAACGGCATTTCTAAAGACGAGATCACGCTTGGCGACATGACCCTTAGCCGCTACAGTGGTCCCAGCCTTTCAGAGATCAAGCAGGCCTTTGTAGACTACCAGAAAGGCCTCTAACTCATACAGCTCAAGGTAACAGATTAGGCTGCGTCTCGGTGTTGAGATGCAGCCTAATTTAGTGCTTATTGGTGCTTTTGTTGGTCGATTAAAAACAATAGTGTATCTTTGCACAAACATTATTTACTAACCATAAAACTAATCAAAATGGGACGATTTTTCTTTACATTATTCTGGCTCTTGGTAGTCCTTGGTGTTGACATTTTAGCATTATTTGTTATCGCAAATCCGTTTGTAGGAGCAGTTGTTGAGCTGATTCTGTTCATTGTGACATTCAGCGTTCCTTACCTACGCAAGAAAGACTCTTACACTCGCTGGTGGGGCTGGCTGGCATTGTTCTCTGCCATAGGCCTTATCTCACTAGGATTAGGACACTAAACAACATTTGATTCCAAGAAACAGATTAGGCTGCGTCTCGGTGTTGAGACGCAGCCTAATTTATGCGGGGTCAGCAAGTGGAGTTACTTGGTGATGGTGTTTACGGTCTCGATGTGGGTGTCTTTCCAGCCCATGCCTTTGTAGGCATTCTGGCGGTCAGAGGCATTGATGTCGATGGTGCGGTTGATTTGGCGCGGGTCGTCATCAAGCAAGTGCTGGAACAGCCACTCGTAGGTCTTCTCGGTATAGAAGTAGCGCGCCAGGTCACCGTGGCTGGCTCCGGGAATCCACTCAAATCGCAGCAGCGGAGTGGGTCCGGCAGCCTGCAGGCCGCTAACCACCCTCTTTGACGCATTGATACTCACTGCATTGTCGGCTGTGCCATGGATAATCCAGATGGGAGCCTTGGCAAGGCCCGAGAAATCTTTGAGCGTGGTGCCTCCGCACAGGGCCATCGAGGCAGCCACCTTCTCGGGGTAAGTACCCACAAAGTCCATCGTGCCAAATCCGCCCAGGCTCATGCCCAGCACATACACTCGGGTAGAGTCGGCGCGGGTGTTGGCAAGAACCCACTCCAGGATAGCATTGATCTTAGAGGGTTTCCATGAGCCACCGGGATTTTGGGGGCACATGACAAGTGCGGGGATGTGACGTCCCTTCTCCACAGCGTCGAGCACACCATATTTGCGCGAGCGGTTCATGTCGCTGCCACACAGGCTCTGGCCGTGCAGGAAGATAATGACCGGGAAATCCTCGTCGGGATGCTCATAGTACTCGCTAGGGGCATAGAGCCAGAAGTTATAGCCGTCAGCCACACTGCGTATAGCCGCCACCTTGCCGCTGGCGGCCTGAGCCACACCAGAGACAAGCGCTAGCAGCACTACAGCTATGATTGATAATGTCTTGTTCATTAATGTTGCTATCTAATTTACTTAATCACAAATCGATAAATCTTGTCGCCACGTGAGCCCACTACAGCATAGTTGTCCTTGACCACGGGTGATGACTCAAAGTTGGCAACAAGCTGCTCAGTGAAGAGCACCTGGCCAGTCTTACCATTGATAAGGTAAGCATTGCCGTGGCTGTCGCCCGCCATGATGAAGAGCTCGTTCTTCTCGTTGTAGAAGGGAACAGGTGAGCTCCAAGCCCAGGTCTTGAGAGGAATGCTATAGATGGTGTGTCCGTCCTTACGGTCGATAGCCCAGAACTCAGCAGCACTGCTGTTGCCCAGCTGGCACATGTTGAGGAACATCATGCCCTCACAGTTGCCGTGACCCAGTAGCGGAGTTGAATAGAGACCACCGTCAAAGTGCTTGCCCTTGATGTCAAGGCGCTTGCACTCTACGTCGCGCTTCCACACGGGCTGACCGGTCAAGCCATTGAGCTTGACGAGGCTGCAGTTGCCGTGCACGCCCTGGAGGTCAACCTCGCAGCCGGCATAGATATAGGGCACGCCGTCAACCACCTCGAGCACGAGGCTGGCGTCGATGTCGTCCACGTTGTCATAGTGCCACACGGGCTTCATGGTGTTGAGGTCGATGCACAGGATGTCGCCGTGATTGTCGCCCACAAATCCATAGTTGCGGTAAACACACATGCTAGACTCCATGCCGGCACCGCGGCCGTCGCCCTTGATGGTGTAGCGCAGTGCGCTGTGCATCACGAGCTCGCCGTTGCCCTTGCGGCTATACTTGTAGATAGTGCCGTTCTCGGCAGGCCAGAAGAGGAACTGTCCGGCTACGATGGGCGATGAATCATAGGCACCCCAGTTGCGCTTAGCCTTGCGGTCCTCGGGCCACATGTATTTGATTTCATGAGCATTGAGGTCAATGGCCATGTGTCCGAACGGACGCACTGCAGGCACACCCTGACCCACATACAAGCTGTTGTTATAAGCGGGGTCGAGCATCACGGTACCCTTGACAGGATTGTTGACAAACAGGGGCTCACGGGTGGGCTTTCCTGTCTCAAAATCCAGGAAGTAGACATTGCTGCACAATGAGCCCACGATGATTTCCTTTGACTTGAAGTCGGGGGTCAGGCCCTTAGCCTTGCTCTTGATCTCGGCCACCTGTGCAGGAGTCCATTCCACGAGGAGTGGCTGCGCAGTCCATCCGGTACCGCCACCCCATGTGCCCAGGGGAGTCTTTCGGTTGTCAGAGGCTGTCTGGAACACCCAGTCCTGCTCGATGCGTGAGGGCACACCCTTGATCTTACCGGCCATGGGCATGTCACGACGGGCGCCACCGCGGAAACCAAAGTTGCCGTGCACGGTGTCATAGGCATTCTCCACCTCGAGTTTAAGCATTCCGTCAGTGACAGAGTCCAGAATCTCAACTTCATAATCAACCTCCTCGGCCGATGCCAGGGCGGTGTCGGGAAGCATGGTTGGGGGTTCGGGCACAGAGTCAGTTTTGTCGGCAGTACCTTGCGAGGTGCCGCCACAGGCAGTGTTCATCATTGCCATTGCGCCGCCTAATGCAGCAAATAATAAAAGCTTTCTCATCTTTTTCCGTTAATTATGGGTCGTATCTCACTTTCGGGTAAGGCGGCCTTTTTCGTCAATATTAAGTTCGTTGTTAGTGATATCCTGTGCTGAGAGAGTGCGCAGGTCGTTGATGACGACACCACGGGTATCGGTGCGTGGACCGCTGGTGCCTTTCTGTATAAAGCCATACAGCTGGCCGTCAATGAGCTCGCCGGTGGTAGAGAGCACACGCAGCACGGCCAGGGGGGCATAGCCCGTCTGGGCGGCAGTGCTCATGCCTGTGGTGGCAAAGTTGCCCATGCTGTAGGCAATGAAGTGTCCCTTGTACACCTCCATGGCACGAGGCACGTGGGGTCCGTGGCCATAGACCAGGTCAGCGCCCCAGTCGATGCAGTCGTGGGCAAACTTGCGCAGGTGTCCGCGGTTCTCGCCCCAGGCATACTCGGTCTTGTCGGGCAGATGGCGTGCACTGGTGCCTTCGGCTCCGCCGTGGAAGCACACCACCACGATGTCGGCCTCACGCTTGAGACTGTCGATGATGCCGTGCACCAGCTTGGCGTCGGTGTGCAACAGGGTGCCACGGCTGTGGCCAAAGGCGCAGAAACCCACACGGGTGCCGCGCACCTCCTTAACCACACCATGTGCATGGGGGTTGCCGGCATAGGCAATGCCGGCGCTGTCGAGAGTTGCCATTGTCGACTTGACACCGGGCTCTGAGAAATCAAAAGCATGATTATTGGCCACACCCACAAAGTCAAACCCGGCTTTCACCAGATGGTTGACATAGCGTGTGGGCATGAGGAACGAGAAACTACCCTTGGCACCCAGGGGCTTGCGGGCCTTGCCGCTGTTGGCAAGCACACCCTCCAGGTTGCCGCATGCCAGGTCCACACTGCGCAACAGCGAGTCGCAGTCACGGAATAGTTCAGCGCCGTCGTTGGCCGCAAATTTCTTCACAGGATAGGTACTGCCCATCATGATATCACCCACCACGGCAAACGACAAGGTGTCGGCCTGACGGGGCTTTGCCACTGCGGCACTGTCACCCACCTGTGCTATTGATGCGGCACCATTGCCATTGCCGCCGCAAGCTATAGCGGCCACGGCAAGCAACAGCAAGCATATTGATTTGCAAACGTGTTTCATGCGTTATTACAGTTCGAGGTCAATGTTAAACTGCTCGTGCCAGGGCAGACCAGACTTAGCCACCTGCTCGAGGAACGGATCGGGATCAAACTCCTCAACATTGTGCACACCAGGCTTAACCCACAGGCCCTTGAGGAACATCATGGCGCCGGTCATAGCGGGAACACCGGTGGTGTAGCTAACGGCCTGCATGCCGGTCTCCTCATATGCCTTGTGGTGATCGCAGTTGTTGTAGATGTAATAAGTGAGGGGCTGGCCGTCCTTGCCTATACCGCTGATGCGGCAACCTATCGAGGTCTGGCCGGTGTAGTTGGCACCCAGGTCCTGGGGATTGGGGAGCACTGCTTTGAGGAACTGCAGGGGCACGATTTCAACACCGTTGTACATGATGGGGTCAATGCGGGCCATGCCTATGTCCTGGATAACGCGCAGGTGAGTGAGGTATTCCTGGCCGAAGGTCATCCAGAAACGTGCGCGCTTGATAGTTGGGTAGTTGAGCACGAGCGACTCAAGCTCCTCGTGATACATCAGATAGCTGTCGCGGGGACCGATCTCGGGATAGGTGAGAGCCTTGTGGATCTCGAGCGCACCGGTCTGTACCCACTCGCCGTCCTGATAGTAGCGGCCCTTCTGGGTAATCTCGCGGATGTTGATTTCGGGGTTGAAGTTGGTGGCAAACGCCTTGCCGTGGTTGCCGGCGTTGCAGTCCACGATGTCAAGGTAGTGAATCTCCTTGAAGTGGTGCTTAGCAGCGCGTGCTGTGTACACGCCGCTCACGCCCGGGTCAAAGCCGCAGCCCAGGATGGCTGTGAGGCCGGCCTTCTCAAAGCGCTCGCGGTAAGCCCACTGCCAGCTATACTCAAAGTGAGCCTCGTCGCGGGGCTCATAGTTGGCAGTGTCGAGATAGTTGACTCCACACTGCAGGCAAGCCTCCATGATAGTGAGGTCCTGATAGGGCAAAGCGAGGTTAATCACGAGATTGGGCTTGTGCTTCTCAAAGAGAGCCACCAGCTGCTCCACACTGTCAGCGTCCACCTGGTCGGTGGTGATGTTGGGTGCGCCTATGGCCTTAGCCACAGCGTCGCACTTAGCCTTAGTGCGTGATGCAATCACGATCTCGTTAAACACGTCGGGGTTTTGGGCGCACTTGTAAGCGCACACGGTGCCCACGCCACCGCAACCAATGATAATTACCTTATTCATCTTGTCAGTATATATTATTTTCTTATTTTCCTTGCTTTTGGTTTTGTAAAGTTAGTGATTTTATTCAATAAATCACTTGTATTGCACAAAAAACCTACTTTTTTTATTCACTACAGCCTCCAAATTCAACAAAAAATGTTTTTTGGGACGCCCTTTTTCTACCGGTAACTATACACCAATGTAGATAATCTCGCGCAGAACTCGCAGACAACGCAGATAAAAGCGGAACAATTTATTTGCATAATATTAGGTGGCGAAATAATTTCTTCTGATTTTGAGAAATTTCTTCCAGTTATTCTGCGAGTTCTGCGAGTTCTGCGCGAGATCTTACCATTGCTGAATAATTACTCTCTACCGGTCCTTGGGGGCGATGCCGGTGTGGCACGGCCGTTGCGGGCCGTGTATTACTCGGCATTGAGTCGCTGCAGGCCTTTTCTTGCATAGCTCTTTGCCTTGCGGTAGTCGTGCTCGTTGGCTAGAGCCTTTTTGTACCACTCAATGGCAAGGTCACGGTTCTTCTCCACACCATTGCCATATTCATAGCAATAGCCCAGGGCCGACTGTGCCTCTACATAGAAACCCTCGGCCGACCTCCTGTACAGCTCTATTCCTTTTTCGAGATTCTGCTCTACGCCCTTGCCGTTGAAGTAAAAATCTCCCATGCCAAACAGGGCCTTGGGATAATTGAGCTTTGCCCCGCTGCTGTACCACATGAACGCCTTGTCGTAGTCCTGGTCAACGCCTTCGCCGGTCTCGTAGCAGAAGCCCAAATAATAGTGGGCAAATCCATATCCTTGCTTGGCTGCATTCTCGAGCCACTTGATTGCCGCAGCATCGTCATGCTCGTTGCCCAATCCGTTGAAAAGGCCAAATGCCAGCTCCACCTGTCCCATCACGTTGCCGGCGTCGGCCGACTTGTGGAGCATCTCCATTGACTTTTTCTTACTGGTGACCACACCATAGCCATAACGATAAGCCACTGCCACAAGATACTGAGCATAGGCATTGCCGCCATCGGCAATGCGTTCGATGACAGGCAGCACCTCCTTGAATGTCGCAATGGCTTTTTCGCGGGCCTGGTCTTTGTCCTGTATGGTGTGCACATAACACAGGGCAAGATGGTATTTTGCAAAGGGATTGCCAGCCGAGTCGCTCTTTTCAAGCCACTGCTGAGCCAGCTTGTAATCAACGTCCACCCCCGTGCCATCTTCCATATAGCACACTCCAAGCAGGAACTGGGCATCGGCGTCACCGCCTTGGGCCTTTTCCATATACTCCTTGGCATTGAGGCTGATCATGTTGAAATCCTGTGCCTCGGGAGTCTTGAAATGGTCCCAGGCAAAGAAAGCGGCACAGCCACCAACCACGACTATTACTAAAAAAATTATTATATCTTTTTTCATCTAAGTGTTACATTTAGTGGGTTATATCACTAGGGTGGTGAAGGTATGGATGAGCCAGGTGCTCACGGCCATGTAGATGGCCATGCCCACGATGTCATTGGTCACGGTGACGAAGGGGCCCGTCGCCACAGCCGGGTCGAGCTTGAGCTTCTCGAGCACGATGGGCACGAGCGAGCCAAAGAGCGACGCAAAGAGGATGACCGAGAACAACGAGATGGTCACAGCCATTGAGGTCACCTGGGCCTTTGTGGGGTCGTTGTCGGGCGGGAAGCACCATGCGTAGGCAAAGAGCAGCGAACTGATGATCAACGCATTGAGCATAGCAACGCCAAACTCCTTGATCAAGTGCTTGCCTGCATGCGCCAGGGTGAGGCTACCGTTGGCCAGGCCCTGAACGACTATCGCGCTCGACTGTGTGCCCACGTTACCGCCCGTACCGCCAATCAAGGGGATGAACAGCGCCATGCCCGGCAGCACCTGCAGCAACGTCGAGTCGCCGCCGTCGAGAATCATCGCGTTGGCAATGCCGCCCACCAGGCCTATGAACAGCCAGGGGATGCGGGCCTTGACCTGAGTCCACACGCTGTCGTCGGTCTCAACGTCGCCGGCGATACCTGATGCCAGCTGGTAGTCGCGCTCGCTCTGCTCACGCACCATGTCGATGACGTCGTCCACGGTAATGACGCCCACCAGGCGGCCTATAGAGTCGACCACGGCCATCGACACGAGGTCATATTTCTCGAAGTCGAGCGCCACGTCCTCGATGGGGGTGTCGGTCTTCACTGCCAACGGGTCGGGCTCCATCACCTGCTTGATATTGGGGGCCGTGGGGTTAGTGATTGTGGTCTTGAGGGGGAAGATGCCACGCAAGCGGTGGTCGTCGTCCACGACATAGATGTTGTATATCTCGTCCATCTCCTCAGCCTGCTCTCGCATGGCCTTGATGCAGTCCTGCATAGACATGTTCTCGTTGACCACGATCATCTCGGTCGACATGTAGCCACCGGCGGTGTCCTCGTCATACTGCATCAGGTCAACGATGTCGCCGGCCTGCTCCACGTCGTCGATGTGCTGGATCACGTCTTCCTGGTCCTCCTTGTCGAGTTCCTGGATCACGTCAACGGCATCGTCGGCGTCCATCTGCTCAAGGCGCTTGGCAATATCCTCGTTAGACATCTGCTCCAGCAGTTCCTTACGCTGGTCGCTGTCGAGCTCCACAAGCACATCGGCACTGCTCTCGGCATCAAGCTGGCTGAGCAGGAACACAGCCTCGTCGGTGTCCAGGTCGTCGACCAGCTCGGCAATGTCGGCCGGATGCAAGTCCTGTATCACCTCAAGCATTTCCTCAGCCTTCTGCTTCTCAATGAGAGAGCTGAGCCTGTCCATAAATTCCTCGCTATATTTGTTTTCCTTCATAGGTCACTTGGTTTGGCGCGTTGCTTACTGCTCTCTTGCGCTCTGGATGATATTAGTGAGTTCGATAAATTGCTCCACCGAGAGCTGCTCGGGGCGCATGTTCATGATGGGGAGCTGCAGCACCTCGCTATCCTTGGGCACGAGGGGCTTGACCGAGTTGCGCAACTGCTTGCGGCGCTGGCCAAAACTGCTCTTCACCACCGTGCGCATGAGCTTGGCATCACACCCCAGATCCTGCACCTGGTTGCGGGTGAAGCGTATGACTCCGCTCTTGACCTTGGGTGGCGGATTAAACACATTCTCGTCAACCGTGAACAGATACTCGGCATCATACCATGCCTGCAGCAGCACGCTCAGGATGCCATAGGTCTTGCTACCCGGGCCGGCAGCCAGTCGCTGGGCCACCTCGCGCTGCAACATGCCGCTGCAGCACACCACCTGGTCCTTGTAGTCGAGCACCTTGAAGAAGATTTGCGACGAGATATTGTAAGGATAGTTGCCTATCACCACAAACTCGCGGTCACCCACAATCTTGCGCAAGTCAAGCTTGAGGAAGTCCTCAAAGACTATGCGCCCTTCCAGTTGCGGAAAGTTAATCTTCAGGTAATCAACGCTCTCCTCGTCCAGCTCGACCACCGTCACATCGTGTCCGGTCTCAAGCAGATACTGCGTGAGCACACCCATACCCGGGCCCACCTCGATGATGGGCAGTCCCTTGTAGGCCTCAACGGTGTCGGCGATGCGCCGTGCTATCGACAGGTCAGTGAGAAAATGCTGGCCCAATGCTTTCTTTGCTCTTACTTGCATGTGTATCGTCTTCGGTTACTAATTAAGATGCAAAGATACAATTTTTACCTTAAATTTAAAAGGATTTGGCCCTAAAACACCCGTCACGACACTATACGGCAATCAGTCACTACGTTTTAGGCTGTGAGAACATTTTTTTGACTAAATTTCTTTAGTTTAAAGTCCCCGCGCAGATCTCACGAGTTCCACGGATTTTATTTTTAGACTAAAAGAACATAATTTTATTTTAATTTCTGTCAGTCCTTAATATATTTCATCAAAAATTATTACCTTTGCAAATTGATATTTAAAGCAAGAACGATGAAAAAAGTATTATCAGCTATACTCAAGTATGTGGTGCCCCTGATCATAGGCGTGGGACTGTGCTACATACTCTATAACGGCGTTGACCTCGAGGCCGCCAAGAGCACCCTGACCAACGACGTGAACTACCTGTGGTTCATCCCCGTGCTGTGTGTCAGCACCATGAGCCACGTGTTTCGTGCCCTGCGCTGGCGCCTGCAGTTGCGTGCCATCGATGTCAAGACTCCGCTCCACCCCATCGTGTGCTCAATCTTTGGCACCTATGCCGTGAACCTGGTGTTCCCGCGCCTGGGCGAGGTGTGGCGCTGCGGCTACATTGCACAGCGCGAGAAGGCTCCGTTCACACAGGTCCTGGGCTCGATGGTGGCCGACCGCCTGAGCGACACCATCACCGTGCTGGCTCTCACCGTGGGCACCTTCTTCCTGGCCCAAGATGCCTTCTATAGCTTCCTCGACACTTATCCCCAGGTCAAGGACGGCCTGGTGGGCATGGTCACCTCGTGGAAGGTGTGGGCTGCTGGCGTTGTGGGCGTTGCCGCCCTCGTGTGGCTGTTCACCAGCAAGACCGAGAACAAGCTGGTGCTCAAGGTCAAGGACATGGTCAAGGGACTGTGGGACGGCTTCGCTGCCATCATGCACATGGAGGGCAAGTGGTGGTTCCTCTTCTACACCGTGTGCATTTGGGGCTGCTACTTCCTGCAGCTCTACATCGCCGCACAGGCATTCACATTCACCAGCGGCCTGAGCATGCTCGCCGTGCTGGTGCTCTTTGTGCTCTCAAGCATAGGCATGGGCGTGCCCACCAACGGCGGACTGGGAGCATGGCACATGGCCATCATCTTCGGCCTGTCGCTCTATGGCGTGGGCGTGTTCTCGGCCACACACCCCGACACCCAGGCGTCGGCATTTGCAATGCTCGTGTGGGGCATCCAGACTCTGCTGCTCATCGTGCTGGGCATCTATGCTTATGTCTTCATCGCCCTTGACAAGAAGAAATCAACCCACTAAGCACAATGACGATGAAACGCCTCAGCATCATATTACTTGTAGCCATCATGACCTGCATCAACCAGGCCTGCCTGCCCAAGTACACCTTTAACGGCGCATCTATCGACTACACCACTTACCGCAACATCTCCTTCGGCGAGTTCCCCATCAGGGCGGCACTGGTGTACCCGCCGCTGCAGCAGCTCTTTGAGAACAAGATGCTGGACATGATACAGCAGCAAACGCGCCTGCGGGTGGTTGACAACGTGGCCAGCGACCTGCGCATGGAGGGCGAGATCACAGGATACAACCTCACGCCGCAGTCGGTGGGCGAAGACGCTTACGCCAGCCAGACACGTCTCACCATCACCGTGAGAGTGAGGTACATCAACAACAAGAACCCCAACCTGTCTAAGGACCAGAGCTTCTCGGCCTACCGCGACTTCTCCAGCAGCGAGATGCTCACCGACGTGCAGGACGAGCTCTGCAACCAGATATGCAAAGACCTCACTGACCTCATCTTCAACGCCACCCTGGGCGACTGGTAAGGCCTGCACAAGGATGGGATGACACCCCGAGAGAATTTAAAGGTGCACCGGCACCCATAAAGACATAAAAAATATATTTTTCACAACATGAACGACGAATTTAACGACCACTTCATGGAAAAGCCCGAGCCCCGCAAAGAGCCCGTGCACAAGGAAACTCCTCAAGAACGCGAAGAACGCGAGATAGAAGAGTCCATCATCTCGCGCCGACACGACACCATGCGGTGGTCAATACTGGGAGTCATCGTGCTGCTGGCACTGGGCATCGCCACATGGACATGGATGCACTATTACAAGCCCTACAGCCAGAGCGTAGAGAAGGGCTGGGTAATGACCGTGAGCAGCGAGGGCTCGCTGTTCAAGACCATCGAGTGCAAGATGCTCACACAAGACTATGTCCTTGACACCGTCAAGGTTAAGTGGACCAAGGATACAGTGCTGGTAGACGGATGCAACTTTGAAGCCACCATCAGCAACGATAGCCTGGCACGCGAAGCCGTGAAGTGGAAAGCATCGGGCAAACGCGTGGCCGTGTACTACGACGAGTACAGCGGACGACTGCCATGGCGAGGCAACTCCACACGCATCGTCACCGACATACAGCTCGACACGCTGGCCAACTGACAGCGCCATCGCCACACACATCACTGGCAATCATCACAGCACCCCGCTCACTTAATGCCGAGCGGGGTGCTGTCATATCCCAAAACTCTTAAAAACAGCTCTATAAGATTTTTCAGCAAAAATAAATATGACAAAATGTCGGTTTTTTGTTATTTTATTTGTAACTTTGCGTTTCATTTCAACAACTATCACTGATGAACGAAGAAAATAACAACGAAATAAAGAAAACAGTCCTTGACTATGACGACCTGCGCAAGATGGTGCCGTTCTTTGACGGTAAACCCAAACTCGTGAACACCCTGATGCGATGGCTCGACGTGGACAAGGTCAACTGGATACACGAGCACAACTGCGCCACTCCGGGAGTGCCCTTCACCACCGGACTGCTCAACGACCTGGGGGCAACCATCCACTTCAACAGCACCGAGGTGCTCGACAACCTGCCCGAGGGCGGATTCATCACCGTGAGCAACCACCCCTTTGGCGCCCTTGACGGCATCATGCTCATCAACATCCTGGGCCAGAAACGCCCCGACGTGAAGGTGATGGTCAACATGATCCTCAACTACATCAGCGCCATGCGCCCCAACTTCATCGCCGTGGACGCGCTGCAGAGCAACGACCCCGCCAAGCGCGCCGTGTCGATGCGCGGCGTGGCAACCGCCATCAAGCACGTGCGCGACGGCCACCCGCTGGCGTTCTTCCCTGCCGGAGCAGTGTCTAAGCTCAACAACCACCTTGAGCTCGAGGACCGCACATGGCAGCCCACCGTGATGCGCATCATCCAGAAGTGCAAAGTACCCGTCATCCCCATCTTCTTCCACGGCAGCAACAGCACGTGGTTCAACATCCTGGGACGCATCGACTGGCGACTGCGCACCCTCAGACTGCCCGCCGAGGTGTTCCGCCGCAAGGACTACAACTTCAATGTGAGCATTGGCCAGCCCATCATGCCCGATGTGCAGGCACAGTACTCTACTCCCGAGGAACTTGGAGAATTCTTGAAACAACAAACATATAATTTGAAGTCATGCCAGAAATAACACAACGAGACATCCAGAATGTCAAGGCACAGCACAAGATCATCGGTGCATCACGCATCCTTGACATGGCCATCGAGCGAGCAATGCGCGTCGCTCCGGTAAACCTGTCGGTGCTCATCACCGGCGAGAGCGGTGTGGGCAAGGACATCGTGCCCCGCATCATCCACAACGTGAGCCCCCGCAAGACTCGCAACTACTTTGCAGTCAACTGCGGAGCTTTCCCCGACGGCACCATCGACAGTAACCTCTTTGGTCACGTCAAGGGAGCCTTCACGGGCGCCGACCGCGACCACGACGGCTACTTCCAGGTGGCCGACGGCGGCACGATATTTCTCGACGAGGTGGCCGAGATGCCCATGTCGACCCAGGTGAGACTGCTGCGTGTGCTCGAGAACGGCGAGTTCATCAAGGTGGGTTCGTCACAGGTTCAGAAAACTAACGTGAGAGTGGTAGCGGCCACTAACAAGGACCTGCTGCAAGCCATCAGCGAGGGCAAGTTCCGCGAGGACCTCTACTATCGCCTCTCAACGGTGCAGATACACATGCCGTCGCTCAAGGAGCGTGGCAGCGACGACATCCTGCTGCTGTCGCGTTTCTTTGCACGCAACTTTGCCGACAACTACCGCCGCCCCGCCATCGAGTTCACTAACGACGCCCGCAAGATGCTGGCGGCCTATGAGTGGCCCGGCAACGTGCGTCAGCTCAAGAACGTCATCGAGCAGGTGTCGCTGTTCTCTGACAGCAACCAGGTAGACGCCGCCTTCCTGCGCGACTACATGCCGGCGGCTGTCAACACCGCGACCGGCGAGACTCTGCCCGCAACCATGGGGGCAAGCACGTTTGACTACACCCACGACCGCAACATCATCTTCAGCATCATAGGCCAGCTCACAGCCGAGATCAACCAGCTCAAGCAGTTCATCAACGAGCGCCCGGCACAAATGGAAACCGCTGCCTATCACGGCTTCAACGCCCTGAACCATGATTCAGCGGCAACGATACCCATCGCGCACAAGACGGGCGGCTCGTTCTATGCACAGGAGTTCGACTCCCCGGCTCCAAGCCACGCACATGCCCCTGCCGGCGCACACAAGGACGTGTATGACGACATCGTCGTGGACGTGAACATGGTCAAGACCCTCGACGAGACCGAGCGTGAGACCATTGCCGAGGCCCTCAAGCGCAACAAGGGCAAGCGCAAGCGCACTGCCGACGAGCTCAAAATCTCAGAGCGCACGCTCTATCGCAAAATAAAACAGTATAACCTCGAAAAAACCGGGACAAGATAACAATGGAAAACTTAGTTGACGGCATCAGCAACATGGTGAAACACGGGGGCACCACACGAGAGTGGCTCGACAGCATGATGGACGAGCACCCTTACTTCACAACCCCCATACTGCTATACCTCAAGGAGCACGGCATTGAGGGCAACCAAGACCTGCTGGCACGACTCGCCATCGCCAGCCCCGACCGCAAGGCACTGGCACTGCAGCTGGGCGAGGACGTGGAGCGCTTTGCCACATTCTACACCCCCGAGCCCGAACCCAAGACACCCGACACCGACGACGCCATAGACCGCTTCCTCACTAACTTCGGGTCGACTAACTCCAAGGAGGTCGAGGCCATCAACAACGCTATCTTCAACCCCACCCCCGACTATGCCGACATACTGGCCGCCGAGGCCGAGAAAGACCCCGCAGCAATGCAGCAGCCACAGTCTGAGCAAGACAAGCTCATCAACGACTTCATTGCCGACAGCATGCAGCGAGAAAAAGCCGTGGCACAGGCACCGTCGCAACCACACATCGAGGAAAAAGAAAAAGCCGAGATTGCACACGAGAGCATCGACGAGCCCGAGCACATCGACGACTCCATGCTGCAGGAATCTCTGGCAAAATCCTACATTTCTAAGCGCAAATATGCCCAGGCTCTCGAAATACTGGAGAACATAAATTTGCGTTTTCCAGAAAAAAGTATTTACTTTGCAGACCAAATTCGCTATTTGCGCAAATTGGTATTGAACGAAACAATAACAAATAACAAATAAAACAACTAAAATGTACACAGTACTAGCAATTCTTATTTCTATCGCATCTATCCTCATGATAGGTGTAGTTCTCATCCAGAAATCTAAGGGTGGTGGCCTCGCTGCCAACGTCAACAACTATAACCAGTTCATGGGCGTGCGCAAGACTACTGACTTTGTAGAAAAAGCAACCTGGGGACTCGCAATTTTCATCTGCGTTCTCTCTATCGCATCTGCTTTTGTATCAGCTCCTACAATGATCCAGGGCGCTCCCCAGATCAAGAAGCTCCCCACTGCTGAGGCTCCCGCTGCTATCCCCACTGCTGGCCAGGAACAGGCTGCTCCCGCTGCCGCTACCGAAGCTCCTGCTCAGGCTACTGAGGCTCCCGCTACCGAGGCTGCAGCTCCTGCTGCTGAGACTCCCGCAGAGGCTCCTGCCGAGGCACCCGCTAAGTAATCACTGTTTAGCACATTTTTTACAATAAATACACAGCACGCACACTGTGCCCCTTGACACGTTTTTAGGGGTTATGTGGGCGTGCATTTTGAGTTTATATAGCAAAATTCGTATTTTTATATTTTTTTAACAATACACCATTTCAGTGGCACTCTTACAGCAATAGGGACACCCTTGCCCCGATTTAAAGACTGAAAGAAATCTTTTAGCTAAAAGAACCGAAAGGGCTGAAAGAACCGAGCGAAGCGAGCTCAATGGAGTGAGCTGCGGTAAGTGGGCGAAGCTCGTGCCGCGACCAGCGAACCTCCATTAAATTAAAATAATTAAAATGATTTTTTTGCTCTTTAAAGTCTGAAAAGAACACGCAACAAATAATTTAATTTTAATTTCTTTTAATTTCTGTCAGTCCTAACACATAGCCTGTCAGTCCCAACACATAGTCTGTCAGTCCTAAAATTAATTTTAATTTCTTATAATTTCTGTCAGTCCTAACACATAGCCTGTCAGACTAAAAAATTAATTTTAATTTCTTTTAATTTCTGTCAGTTCTAAACACATAGTCTGTCAGTCCCAACATATAGTCTGTCAGTTCTAAACACATAGTCTGTCAGTCCTAAATATAGAACATTGCTGAATAGTTACACGTTTTACAGGTGCTTTAAGTTATGAAATTGATGAATTATATATCTCTTGCCGCAATGCTGCTCATGGGCATGGCGTGTTCAGGAAACAACACCGACGGCAACCAAGCCGACACTGCAGGCGACAACACCGACACAGCCCAGCAGATACCGCAATTTGACGCCGACTCGGCCTATGAGTTCACCGCAGCGCAATGCGCATTTGGTCCACGAGTGCCCGCCACTCCGGCCCACGCACAGTGTGCGCAGATGCTCACCGATAAACTGGGTGCTTGGGCCGACAGCCTGATCATCCAGGAAGCCCCTGTCACCACATTTGACGGCAAGAAGCTCACCGCCAAGAACTTCATCGCCCAGTTCAACCCGCAAGCCGACGGACGCATACTGCTCGTGGCACACTGGGACTGCCGACCCTGGGCCGACCAAGACCCCGACCCCGCCAAGCACAAAGAACCCGTCATGGGTGCCAACGATGCCGCCAGCGGCGTGGGCGTGCTCATGGAAGTGGCACGTCAGCTCAAGGCCAATCCCGCAACCATGGGCGTGGACATCCTGCTGGTCGACGTGGAAGACTGGGGCGACACTGACGACGAGGACAGCTGGGCACTGGGCACACAGTACTGGGCCAAGAATCCCCACGTGGCTGGCTACAAGCCTCTCTACGGCATCCTGCTCGACATGGTGGGCGCACGCGGAGCCCAGTTCTCGCCCGAGTACTATTCAGTCAACTATGCACGCACCGTGGTCACCGACGTGTGGTCGGTCGCCTCAAGCCAGGGCTACGGCAGCTTCTTTGTCAACGAGGGCATAGGCGGTGTCACCGACGACCACGTGCCCATCAACAAAGCCGGCATCCCTTGCATCGACATCATCGACATGCGCCCGGGCAACGAGCACGGTTTCTTTGACGGATGGCACACCACCCACGACACCATGGACTGCATCGACCGCGCCACCCTCAAAGCCGTGGGCCAGACCCTCCTGGCACTCATCTACCGCTAACCCTGCCACACAAAAGCACTCTGCCGAAAAATGCAGGAGGAGGGAAGGAGGAAAAAGCGTGCCGCAAGGTACGCTACGGGGCTGTGTCATAATGCATGAACACAACTTCTGATTGTGCCATCAACCGTTATGCCCGGCTACGGGCAGTAGGTAGGGACGACACCCCCGTGTCGTCCGTAGCGACCGCAGGGCACTGCAACACAACAGGTTACTACGGAGAATCATGCTCGTGCCGAGCATACGAGGCTGTGTCAAAATGCGAGAATCAACAGCGCGCTGTAAGCGCAATGCCGCTACCAGCCCAGGGCAACGCCCTGGGTAAAAGGAAAGAGCATCAACTCGCCCTGAAAGGGCAAAAGCATTGTTATCTCGCAGAAATGCATTTTGACACAGCCCCATACTTCGACTACAAGCTAAAACGGGAGACTCCGCTCAGTGCGGAATCTCCCGTTCATTATCGTCAGGTGCAAAAGGGATAATGAAAAAGCTAACCTTTTAAACCCTTAAACCCTTATATAAAATCCCCTGCATCTCCCCTCTCTGTAGGAGAGGGGCCGGGGGAGAGGCTTTTTACTTCACCATTTGGCCTGCTGCGTTGTAGCGCTTGCCGTCCTTGGTGATGACGAGCTGGCCGTTCTCGATGGTCTTAACAGCCTTGCTTGTGCTCATCA
>JAKSLZ010000024.1 GCA_024400935.1 Muribaculaceae bacterium
GGTCGGAAAACGAAAGTAGGAAGAAAACTACTTCGTTTTCCTCCTACTCGATTTGGCTCGTTTAGAGGTGTGCCGGCGCCAGTTGAGCCTTGCCTGACAAAAACTTGAGTGATTTTTAAACTTTTAAACCCTTAAACCCTTAATCTTTTGCTAAAAATCACTAACTTTGCAAGAAATTCTGTGAAATAACGATGAACGAGAAATTTGAAATGGTAGCAAAGACCTTCAAGGGACTTGAAGGCGTATTGGCCGATGAGCTGAGAGCTCTTGGTGCTGAGGATGTTACCGAAGGCATACGCATGGTGGCCTTCAACGGAGATAAGGAAATGCTGTATAAGGCCAACTTCTGTTTGCGCACTGCATTGCGAGTTCTCAAACCCTTCTATAAATTCCGTGCCGGAAATCCCGACGAACTTTATGAACAGGTGAAGCTCTTTGACTGGGAGCAGTTGATGACCGTCAACAAGACGTTCTCAATCGACGCTACCACATTTGGCGAGGAGTTCAGTCACTCACGCTTTGTGACTTATCGCGTCAAGGATGCAATCGTGGACTACTTCAGCGAGCGCTATGACAAGCGCCCGTCAATCCGCGTCACTAATCCCGACATACGTCTGGACGTTCACATCTCGGGCAATGAGGTGACAATGTCGCTCGACTCGTCGGGCGAGCCCCTCTACAAGCGCGGATGGCGTGAGGCTCAGACCGATGCACCCATCAACGAGGTGCTGGCTGCGGGCATCATCAAGCTGAGCGGCTGGGATGGTGAGAGCAACTTTGTAGACCCCATGTGTGGCTCAGGCACATTCCTGGTAGAGGCAGCCCTGATAGCGGCCAACATCAACCCCGGTGTTTACCGCAAGGGATTTGCATTCCAGCAGTGGCCCGACTATGACGAGGAACTCTTTGATAATATCTATAACGACGACAGCGGCGAGCGCGAGTTCAAGCACAAGATCTATGGCAGCGACATCAACGGCAAGGCCATAGCGATATCACGTGCCAACGTCAAGCGTGCCGGCGTGAGCAAGATGGTGGAGCTGGAGCTCAAGGCCATCGAAGACATCACCGAGGTGCCTGCGGCCGGTGTGGTTGTCACTAATCCTCCCTATGGCGAGCGTCTGCAGGTGGGCAACATCGAGCAGCTCTACAACACCATAGGCGAGAAACTCAAGAAGCTATACCGCGGATACAACGCGTGGATCATAGGTTACAGCCGCGACCACTTTGACGCAATAGGTCTGCGCCCCTCGCTGCGCTATCAGCTCAACAATGGTGCGCTTGAGTGCGAGTTGCGCCAGTATGTGATGTTTGACGGTTCGTTCAAGGACATGCGCAGCCGCGGAGAGTCAATCAAGAACGATGACTTCCGTGCAAGCGAAGACCGCCGCAATCTGCAGCGTCGCGAGTTCCACGAGACATTTGACCGTGGCGAGCGCCGTGACGAACGTCGTCCCCGCTTTGACCGTGATGACCGCCGTGACGATCGTCGTCCTCGCTTTGACCGTGACGACCGCCGTGACGACCGTCGTCCCCGCTTTGACCGTGACGACCGTGGCGGTGACCGCCGTCCCCGCTTTGACCGCGAGGGCCGCAAGCCGTTCCGCCCCTTTAGCCGTGAGCCCCAGCTGGGTGCCGACAAGGAGGTGACCATCGTGCATGGCCGCCGCAAGAGCTGGATGCGTCGTGACGTCAACGAGAACGATGCAAACTACGGCAAGAAGAATAACGACGAGAACAAGGATTAAAGGCTGGTTCTTCTAATCAGAACCTGTAACTATATACAACAATACTCTTTTTGCAGAGTTCCCGCACAGCTTTTACTGATCTCATAGATAAATCATTTGATTAGTTATTCAGACCAAAAATCTTCGAGGTATGTGAGGGCTGCGCGAGATAGTCACGTTGCTGAATAGTTACTTTGACTCCACCTAAAATATTAAACTACAATTAAACCATAAAAAAATACTGTAACGCTATGTCAAAGATCAATGTGTTGCTGCTGGGATCAGGCGGCCGTGAGTGTGCTCTCGCTTGGAAGATGAACCAAAGCGAATTGCTGGACAACCTCTATATTGCCCCCGGCAATGCCGGAACGGCAGCGCTGGGCACTAACTTGCCGCAGCTGTCGCCCATGGATTTTGAAGCAGTGGGCAAGGCAGCCGTTGAGCTGGGCATAGACTTACTGGTTGTGGGCAACGAGGACCCTCTGGTAGCCGGCATCACTGACTATGTCAAGGGAAATGAGGCGTTGAAACACATCAAGGTGGTGGGTCCGTCGCAGGCCGGTGCCCAGCTTGAGGGCAGCAAGGACTTTGCCAAGGAGTTCATGAATCGCCACGGCATCCCCACTGCACAGCACATCAGCGTCACCGCCAGCAACATTGAGGAGGGATATGCCTTCCTCGACAAGCAGCAGGCTCCCTACGTGCTCAAGGCCGACGGCCTGGCAGCCGGCAAGGGCGTGCTCATCATTGACGACCTGGACGAGGCCAAGGCAGAGCTCAAGGCAATGCTCGACGGCATGTTCGGTGCATCGAGCGCAACGGTAGTCATCGAGCAGTTCCTCAGTGGCATCGAGTGCTCGGTGTTTGTGCTCACCGACGACCGTGGTAGCTATGCGTTGCTGCCCGTGGCTAAGGACTACAAGCGAGTGGGCGAGGGCGATACAGGTCCCAACACTGGCGGCATGGGCTCGATATCACCCGTTTCGTTTGCCGACGCCGTGTTTATGGACAAGGTGCGCCAGCGCATCATTGAGCCCACGATCAATGGTCTCAAGCAGGACGGTATCTCTTATTGCGGTTTTGTGTTCTTCGGCCTCATCAATGTGGGCGGAGAACCTTATGTGATTGAATATAATGTGCGCATGGGCGACCCCGAGACACAGTCGGTTATGGCCCGTGTAGACCAAGACCTCATAGCGCTGATGCTTCAGGCTACAGGCGAGCAGGGATTTGGCGAGAGCTTTACCGTCAAGGCCGATGAGCGCACTGCAGCCACAGTCATCATGACATCGGGCGGCTATCCCGGCAAGTATGAGAAAGGCAAGGAGATTACCGGCCTCGACGCAGTGGAGGGCAGTGTGGTGTTCCATGCCGGCACCAGCCTCAATGTTGACGGCCAGCTCGTCACCAGCGGTGGCCGTGTGCTTGCTGTGACCAGCCTTGCATGCGACAAGGATGCGGCTCTGGCCCTGAGCTACGGCAATGTGGCGCGCATAGCCTTTGACGGCAGTTATTGCCGTCGTGATATAGGTTTTGATTTATAAAAAATACCGATGGTAGCATACGATAAACTGAACGATATATTTAATGGCAAGTTGTTTCTTGCCGCCTCATGGTTTGCCATGATGCTTGCATCTATAGTGGCAGCCACTAGCGGCGAGGTGGTGCAGCAAGGCGACGGCAATGGCATCTTCTTTGACATCAGCAGTTCTTATGTGGGTTCTCCCGGGCTGTCGATGACCATTAACGTGCTGCTTGTAACCGCCATAGGCGTGCTCATGCTCATGCTCAACAAGGTGTTTAACTTTGTGCGCAGTGTCACTGACATGCTGGCCTCGGCGTTCTTCCTGTTGACGATGTCTAATCCGTTGACATGTTGTGCGTTCAATGCAGGAACAGCGCTTACTCTGGTGCTGGCCTTGGGTGCATTCTACACCTTTGGGTCCTACAACGATAAGCATGCGCAGCGCAGCATCTTTCTCACTTTCACCATCATCACCTTCTGTGCATTGTTCCAGTGGGCGTTTGTGGTGTTGCTGCCGGCGTTCTTCATAGGTTTTTGTTATATGCGCACGATGAACTGGCGCAGCTTCATGGCCACGCTGCTGGGCATCTTTGTGCCCTTCTGGATTGTGCTTGGCACCGGCATGGCTTCGCCGTTTGACTTCAAGCCTATTGCTACAGGACAAGCTTGGGCCACCCTTGAGCCCGGCCAGCTGCGCATGATGATAGTGAGCGTGTGTGTGACCGTAGTGGCAGTCATCGCCATCACCGCAGCCAACCTCTACACCATCATCAACTATCGCCTGCAGCTGCGTGTCTACAACGTGTTCTTTATGGTTATGTCGATACTCACCATCATAGCCATGGTGGTTGACTATCACGACATGCACATCTTTATACCCATCCTCAACCTGTGCCTGGCTGTGCAGTTCAGCCATGCCTACACCATCAGCACATTTACACACAGGTATATATATGTCATTGTGCTCATAGTGTGGTCGATAGTGTCTTGCACAGGTATCTTATACATGTAATAAATCATGAAAGTCATTGTTGAGGACCACATCCCTTATATCAAGGGCTTGCTGGAGCCGTGGGCTGTGGTCGAGTATCTGCCCGCAACAGCCATCACACCAGCTGCAGTGCGCGATGCACAGGCGCTGCTGGTGCGCACCCGCACACGGTGTGACGAGGCATTGCTCCACGGCAGCAGTGTCGAGTTTATAGGCACTGCCACCATAGGCACTGACCACATCGACCTGGACTATTGCCGTGACCGCGGCATAGCAGTGCACAACGCACCTGGATGTAACGCCCCGGCAGTGGCACAGTGGGTGCATGCAGCCATAGGCACATGGATGCTGCAGCAGGGCATCACCGACGCCTCGGCATTGCGTTTGGGCATAGTGGGCGTGGGCCACGTGGGAAGCATCGTGGCACGCTGGGCCACACAACTGGGTTTCCAGGTGGTGCTCAATGACCCTCCGCTGGGCATGATGGATAGCGTGGACGACTGTGACATAATTACTTATCACACCCCTCTCACCCGCACTGGACAGTGGCCCACGTGGCACTTGTGCGATGCCGGCATGCTGGAGCGTGCCACACGTTGCAGGCTCATCCTCAACGCATCGCGAGGCGGTGTGTGCGACAACGACGCCCTTGCTTCATGGCACGGCGACGTGGCCATCGACTGCTGGGAGGGAGAACCCCACATCAGCCGTGCATTGCTTGATAAGGCCCTGGTGGCAACCCCCCACATAGCCGGCTACTCGGCCGAGGGCAAGCAACGCGGCACAGCTATGGTTGTAGAGGCTGTGAATGAGCACTTTGGCATCAACGCTCCGGTCAATATGCCCCAGGCACCGCTTCTGGGTGCCGAGCTGGTAACTCAGTCAGCGATATTGTCGTCCTATAATCCTCTGGTTGACACCGCAATGCTGCGCAACGATCCCTCGTCATTCGAGGCGCTGCGCAATCACTATAACCTGCGCTCAGAGGTGCAGTAAATCTTGCATAAATATACAGGTAAATTTATGGTATATGCTGCAATTGTGTGGCATAAGTAGTGTTATTTTCCTATTTAGTGTTTGTTTTTGCCCGTTTTGTCCTGATAATGCCATTAAAATGGTGTAATCATTTGCAATTTATAAAAAAATAAGGTAAATTTGCGTCATTGTTTTAGGGGATTTATATATTAATATATAAAATAACAATATGATGATCACTTCAGAAGTTGGCAGAAGGCTGCTTTGTGCGGCAATGCTGTCTATATTGTTTTGTGTAAAAGCCCACGCAGTAGTTGCATGTCCTGATCCCTCTGTCGTCACACAACCCGACGGCACTAAACTCACCCTGATGCTACATGGTGACGAATGGTTCAACTATAACACCACTGCCGACGGATACACCGTCGTGAAGGATAATGACGGATACTACAAGTATGCCGCCCTCAATAACAACATGCTGGTGCCTAGCGCTGTTGTGGCGCATGACGGCATGCGCAGTGCCCAGGAGACATCCTGGCTCGCTGCTATAGGCAAGCATCTCACCCCTGATGCACAGTCAATCGCTGCTATGCGCGCGCCTGCACGTCGCCTGCACGGCATGACGGGCCACTATGACTACAAGAACTTTCGTGGGCTGGTAATCCTGGTCGAATACAACGACTGTCCATTCCAGTATGAAGACGCCCACGGCCTGTTTAACGGCATGGTCAACGACAAGGACTACCGTGGCTTCATGAGCAATGCCCAGTTCCCCGAATTGATTCCCTACACAGGCTCAGTGCGTGATTACTTTTATGCCAGCTCGGCGGGCGAGTTTGACCCCGTCTTTGACGTTGTGGGCCCGATTAAGATCGACTACTCGCAGTATGACGCCAACAAGACGTCGGCAGCCCCGCTCCTGGTCACTGCAGCGCTCAAGGCAGCCGATGCCCAGGTCAACTATGCCGACTATGACCGCGACGGCAACAAGAGCGTCGACATGGTGTTCTTCATCTTCTCGGGAGCCGGCAGCAACTTCTCGGGCAACGATCAGCGCCTGCTGTGGCCCCATGCCTCAACCATCACATCGCTTTATCTCGACGGAGTGAGCTTTGGCCGCTATGCCTGTTCAACCGAGCTCTTCAGCCGTCCCGAGAGCAAGATAATCGACGGCATAGGCACCATGTGCCACGAGTTCAGCCACGTGCTGGGCATCGCCGACCTCTATGACACCGACGGCACCAGCAGCGGTGGCAGCAGCGTCACACCGCGCAACTGGAGCGTGATGGCTCACGGCAACTACAACAACATGTCGCGCACCCCGTGCCTCTACAGCGTCTATGAGCGCTATGCGGCAGGATTCATCACACCTGAAACGATTACCCGCAAGGGCAACTATAACCTGCGTCCGCTGGCCGAGGTCAACAACGGTTACCGCCTCGACAGTAATGTTCCCGGCGAATACTTCCTGCTCGAGACGCGCACCAAGACTGGCTGGGACGCTTATCTGCCCGGCGAGGGCATGCTCGTGTGGCGTGTAGACTCGACCGACGTTACCGCATGGGACAACAACAAGGTCAACTGCAACCCGGCCCACAACCTGTATGAGCTGCTGCGTGCAGGCGGCGACTTGACCGCTGATGCGGCATCTGACCCCTTCCCCGGCTCGGCGGGCGTCACCTCTATTGACAATTACACTACTCCCAGTCTGCGCTCATGGACTGGTCGCAACGGCAACTACTCGCTCAGCAACATCACCCGCAACAGCAATGGCTCGGTGTCGTTTACCCTGGGTGTCACCCAGTATGAGACCATGGTTGAGGACTTTGAGGACATGGCCCTCACTACTGCCGACGCTACTAAGATTCAAGGCCGATACACCATCTGGAGCCTCACCAAGGGTGCCCTGGTGGCCGAGACCGCAAGCGAGAACGGCGGCAACGGCACTAAAGCCTGCTCGATGCTGCGCAGCGGCATTGCCGAGAGCGGCAAACTGCCGTGGGAGGCACAGGGCCTGCAATATGACTTCTACAATCCCACCACGACCACAGCCGTAGTGCGCACTTACTGGCGTCAGCCCAACTCCACATCGTGGGTTTCGCTCAAAAACGACGAGGGCCTCGAGACTGTATCAGTGCCCGCCCGCTCTAAGGTTACCGTCACCTTCAACAACACCTTCCCCGAGGGATGTGCACTGCGCATTGTGGAATACAGCGGCAGCCGCACCGACGTGTGCTACCTTGACGACATCGCCTTTACCGTTGTGAAAGAGGAGGAATCGCTTCCCGGTGACCTCAACGGCGACGGCAGTGTCGACGTCGTGGACGTGAATGTGCTGGTAAACAGCTTGCTCAACGGCATCGACCTTCCTGACGGCGACCTCAACGGTGACGGTGCGGTCGACATCGTCGATGCTAACTGGATATTGAACAAGATCCTAAATCCATGAGATTGTAAAAGTTTAAAAGTTTAAAGGTTTAAAAGTTTAAAGGTTTAAAGGTTTAACCGTTTAAGGGTTTAAAGGTTTAAAGGTTTAAAGGTTTAATGGTTTAATGGTTTAACCGTTTAACCGTTTAAGGGTTTAAGGGTTTAAGGGTTTGCCGGTTAAATCATCTAAAACGACTATAACAACTATAAATAATTTATTACTAACCAATTAATTCACAAAACGAGATGAAAAGAAAGAAATCTTTCATTGGACTTGCAGCGGCTATAGCCGTTACAGTCTTCAGCGCTCAGGCGTATGAAACAATCTCGCAGGCCTTGGCTACTGTCAATCAGGATGCCCCGGCCGCTACCGCTAAGGCCTCTAAGGGTCAGGCTGGCGTTGCCGTCTATGGCGACATCACAGCCACTCCCACGAGCGACTTCAAGGCCCCGGCTAGCGAGAATGCCACCAAGAGTGCAAACAAGGCGCCCCGCAAGGTTGCGTCAGTGAATGAACTCGAAGGCAAGTATGTGCTCACTGGCACATCACTGCTCACTTCGGGCTACAATGGTGTGTGCGTCACCATCAGCGCAGGTGCTGACAACGCTATCACCATCAGTGATTTCTGGTCAGCAGGCTACAGTACTGTGCTCAACGGTACTTTAGACCCCGCTACCGGCGTGCTCACCTTCCCCTACCAGGTGATGGGACAGCACGAAACCTATGGCGACATCGTTTTCGCAAAGACCGATCTCTCCAACGGTAACCCCGCCAACGAGCCTGTTACCGCTCATGTTGCTGCCGACGGCTCTATCGCCTTCGACGATGCATGGGGTGCTTATGTAAAGGCTACTCCCACTGCTACAACATGGAGCATGTTCTCGGTTGTTAACAAGGCCGAGATGGAGAAGTGCAACGCTACATTCACAGGCAAGAAGCACGCCGACGGCACTACCGAGAGCTATGGCGTTGTATTCAAGCAAACAAGCGAGAACGTAGCAGTTATTAAGAACCTGGGTAACTATGGCCAGACTGTTTCGATTGAACTCAACCGCAACAAGACTGCCAACATTCCCTCGTCGCTCATCGCCTACAACGCTACTTACGGCGACTTCTACAGCTACAACCTCACATTCACCGAGACCGGTGCTTCACTCAGCACCGCCGATGCTGTGACAACCGCCGCTACCGACCTCAAGCAGCTCAACTGGACAGGTTGGGGTGTCGTTACCGGTAACCTGCAGGGTTCACGCTATCTCGTAGCTGCTTACGACGAGTGTAACATCACTACCGATGCCGACATCACTTATCCTTCTATCTCAGTTACCGACTGGGAGGGCGAGGGCACCGAGGCATCTCCCTACCTGATCAAGCAGCGCGACGACCTTATCCTCCTCAGCGACAAGGTTGCCGAGATCTCTGACTTTGACTGGACTACACCTCCCCAGACAAGCGCTTACTGCCGTGCCTACATGGGCAAGTACTTCAAGGTGGTTAACGACATTGACATGGACGGCTACAAGTTCACCCCCATCGCCAACGACTGGCAGCACTCGTTTGCCGGTACATTCGACGGCGACGGCCACACTATCAGCAACCTCCACGTTGACAAGAAGGCTGCTTATGCAGGTCTGTTTGGCCGCACCGACACCGTTTCTGTTATCAAGAACGTGAAGCTCGACGCTCCCGTTATCAAGAGCACCGGCAACTATGCTGCAGCTCTCGTGGGCTGGTCACTGGGTACTATCGACAATGTCGAGGTTACCAATGGTACCCTCGAGGTTACTAACTATGGCGTAGGTGCTGTGGCTGGTATCGGCTATTCAGTAACCAACTGTACTGTTAAGGATACCGAGATCACTGGTTACGGCTACACCGGTGGTGTTGCAGGTGAGGTTCACATGCCCATCACTAACTGTGTTGCAGAGGGCGTTAACATCGTGAGCGCTACTGCAAGCAGCAGCACTCCCGGTCTCCCCATCGGTGGTGTTGTGGGTAACCTCTACATGACCGACATGGAAAATTGCCACTTCACAGGTGTTATCAACGGTTATAAGCTCTACTCTGAGTATCAGTCTATCGGCGGTCTCGCTGGTTGGGCATCAGGCGCTAAGGTTAAGAACAGCTTCGCAACCGGTACACTCATGGGTTACAACTCAGGCGCTATCGTGGGTGGTGCTGTAGGTTTCCTGCGTGGCGACATGGAGAACTGCTTCTTCCGTGGCGACATCCAGGCAATGTCTACCCGCTCTTGCGGTGGTGCAGTGGGCCGCATCCAGGCTTACAGCATCGACGGCACCGAGACCTTCGAGTCTTCAATGAAGAACGTTTATGCCGCTGCCAGCGTTAAGGCTGAGTGCTACCAGTACCAGTCACAGGTCAACAAGCAGAACAACGAGATCGTGGGTACCATCATCGACGGTTCTCACCCCGTCTTCACTAACGTTTACTTCGACAAGCAGGTGTGCAGCCTCACTCAGAGCGAGTTTGGCGCTAACACTGCCGACCTCGTGGGTGCAGCCGGTCCCGCTGGCTTCGACGCAAGCGCATGGTCGTTCACCGAGGGTCAGTATCCCGCACTCAAGGGTCAGGAGACAACCGAGGCTTCTAAGTTTGCAACTGTAGCCGTTGTTTTGCCCCAGGGCGCTACATTCGACAAGTTCACTAAGAACGCTACCATCAACAAGAGCGGCAACACTGTAGTGGGCTTCTACAAGGGCGGTATCCTCTCTAACGCTGGTCACTATGCAACCATCAGCGGCAACCAGATTGTGCTCAACGACAAGTCAGAGTTTGGTAACGACACCATTATGGTTTACAATGCTCAGCTTGGCGTGAACTACATCCATGTTGTTAAGATTGCTCCCATCCCCTTCGAGGGTGCTGGTGTTGAGGACGATCCCTTCCTGCTCAAGACTAAGGCTGACATGATCAAGCTGTCAGAGATGACAACGGTAAATCATCAGCTCTTCCCCGACACTTACTTCAAGATTTGCAACGATATCGACCTCGAGTATGATCCCGCATTCCTGGGTATCTGTACCGATGCCGGTGACGCTCACAACTACTTCGCAGGTGTGCTCGACGGTGACGGCCACTTCATCCACAAGATGAAGATGAACGGCATCGTATGGCAGACTGAGCCCCAGCCTGGTATCTGGGGAACACTCAACACCTCGGCTTGTAAGTCTTACAAGGGCCTCGTGGGTCGCCTCGATGCTGCTGGTGTTGTCAAGAACGTCAACATCGCCGACGACTGCGACCTCTTGTTCTACGGTACATCGGGTGCTGTCGTAGGTTACAACGGCGGTCTCGTTGAGAACTGCCGCAACTACACTGACCTTACCGGTATCTCTTGCTGGATTGGTGGTGTATCTGGTCAGAACCTCAAGGACGGTAAGATGAAGAACTGCTACAACGAGGGTCACATCACTGGCGGTTATGGCCAGGTGGGTGGTATCGTTGGTAACACTGTAGGTCTTGTAGAAAACTGTATGAACGTGGGTCGCGTTGAGATTCGCCAGCTTGCTACCAACTATGCTACCCAGCTGCAGTCTTGCGGTGGTATCTCTGGTACATCATCAAGCGGCGGTCACTTCGTTAACTGTGTTAACGCCGGTACCGTATCGGCTCAGCTCAAGCGCGCCGGTGGTATCACTGGTTACTGGAGCCCCGTTTCAGCAACTTCTACCGCTTCTTATTATAAGAATGACATGATCAACTGTATCAACTATGGTACAGTGATGACTGGCGATGCAGCCACTATGGGTGCTATGGCTGGTGGTGAGTCACAGAGTACCTCTGAGGAAATCAGCGGTAACTACTGGGACAAGCAGCTCCTCGACATCGCTGCCGACTGTAACGCTGACCACGCTGGCATGAACGGCGTTGAGACTAGCGTTCTCACTTCGGGCCAGGCTCTCGAGGGCTATGACACTGAGGTATGGCAGTTTGAGGCTGGCAAGTATCCCGTCCTCAAGCAGTTTGCCGATATCCCCATGGTTCAGAAGGCTGCTAATGCCCTCGTATCTATGCCCGCCGGCGTAACAGCTAAGAACCTCACTGCCGACGCTACCGTGACTGGCGCTACTCCCGCTCTCACCCTGGGTGACAAGTTCTCTATCGAGGGCAACGTGGTTAAGGGTCTCCCCGCAACTCAGGAGGTTGTTAACGATACCCTTACTCTCACAAGCGACAAGTTCGTTAAGGTTGTTCCCATCTCGGCTCTTCCCACTAATCCCCTCATGGGTAGCGGTACTGAGGAAGATCCCTGGCAGCTCCACAACGCTCAGGAGTGGAACGCTCTTGCAGCATTCATGTCTAACACTGCCAACAACCTCGCTGGTGAGTATGTTAAGGTAATGAACGACATCGACTTCACTAACGAGCCCGCAGGTATCACTCCTCTGGGTGCCGACGGTGTTACTCCGTTTGCAGGTAACTTCAATGGTAACAACTGCACCGTTGGCGGTTACAGCTATGTAACCAAGGTTGCAGGCGAGGGCGGTCTCTTCGGTACAATCGCTGCCGATGCCGAGGTTTATGACCTCACCGCTGCCGGTAACATCGAGGGTGGCCTTGGCGGTGCTAAGGGTACTACTAAGCTCGGTTATGTAGGTGGTGTTGTAGGTAAGCTCTATGGTAAACTCACTAACGTTAAGAATACAGGTAACGTAACAGGTATCGCAACTTATGCTGCCGGTATCGCTGCTTATGCTTACCAGGGTTCTAAGTTTGACGCTTGCGTTAACGACGGCGAGGTTAATAACTCAGCTGCTAACGTAGCAGGTATCGCTGCTTATGCTTATGAGACTGTTGAGTTCAACAATTGCGTTAACAACGGTACTCTTACATCGGCTACCGCTACAGGCTATGTAGCAGGTATTGCATCTTACGCTCTGCCTTCTACTTACAACAACTGTGTTAACAACGGTGACATCAACGGCGGTACAAGCGCCGGTATCGTTGCTAACGTTGCTGGTAAGGCTGGCTTCGGTCCTTACACATTCAACAAGTGTGTTAACAACGGTAGCATCACCGGTAACGCTACCCTGGGTGGTATCACTGCTATGCAGGGCGCAACCGCTGGTAACAACGTATGTAACTACACCGAGTGCGAGAACCACGGCGACATCACTTGTAACGCTACATCGGCAGTAAGCTCAAGCTCTACAGCCGGTATCGCTGCATTCTACAGCGCTGGTTCTACATTTGACGGTTGTGTCAACGATGGTAACATCACTAACACCAAGAGTGTTTACACTGCTGGTATCACTGGTTACTACAAGGGCTCAGCAAGCGCTACTTATCCCGTTGTTGTCAAGAATTGTGTCAACAAGGGTGGTGTAGTTGCCGAGGGTCAGCAAATCGCTGGTATCATCGCTTATGTAAGCAACTATGTCAACATTGACAACTGCGTCAACTATGGCGACATCGAGCAGGGCACATGGGGTGCTGCAGGTATCTGCTACACATTCACCGGTGCTAACAGCTCGCTCACTAACTGTATCAACTATGGCGACGTTACTGTAGGTACTTACCTGGCTGGTGGTATCGTTGGTAACAACGCTAACAATGCTTCAGTTCTCAAGGGTTGTATCAACGTGGGTAACATCGCTTCTAATGTAGCCGAGACTGCTACTAGCAACAACTATGGCGTGGGTGGTATCGCCGGTCAGGCTTACACAACCGTAACCGACTGCTTCAACGCTGGTGCCGTTAGAGGTCAGGTAGGCGTAGGTGGTATCGTTGGACGTCCCAGCTACTACGCTTCACAAGCTCGCACTCAGCTCGTCAACTGTGTCAACATTGGCGCTATTGAGGGTAAAGCAGGCTGCGCAGGTGCTCTCATCGGTACCGAGGCAGGCAATGAGGCTAAGTACTGGGGTGACAACAACAGTGCTACTAACTGCTACTACCTCAACGACTTTGGCCATATGCTTGGAGCCGAAGAAGCTGGCCTTGGCTGTGGTGACTACAATCCCGTGGGCACAGGCATGTCAGTTGCTGAACTTGCATCTCTCGACATGAATGCAGGTCAGGGCAATGGCGACGCCAACATGGCTCCCGCCGAGGGCGCTTGGTACAAGGCTGACTATTGCTTCCCCATTCCTGCTGTTGGTAAGGACAATGGCGCTATTGCTGCCGAAATCGCAGCAGTAGTTCTTGCCGAGGGTGACACTTATGACAACGTTACTTACTACCAGTTCAACGTGGGTGCTCCTGCAGGTGTTGAATGGGCAGTATTTAACAGCGAAGAAGAGCCCTCAACTCTCATTGAGATCAGCGGCAACGACGCTCAGGTTACCGAGGCATGCGAGAACATCGTGGTTCTGCTCGAGGTAACAGGTGCTAACGACGTAATTGAGACGACCAACATCTGGCCTCTCGTCCTCAATGTAACCGACGTTCCCACTGGCATCGACGAGACTACAGTAGGTAAGGTTGTTGCTAGCGAGGCTTACTACACCGTTAACGGTGCTAAGGTAGAGAAGCCCGCACAGAAGGACGGTCAGGTTTACATCGTGGTACGTCAGTTCACTGACGGCACAATGAAGGCCATCAAGATCCGCAACTAATCACTGCAAATAAAATCAGCTGGGCCCCACACGGGGCCTGACTGATTGGTTCCAATAGAAATGGGCGACCTCACACCGAGGCCGCCCATTTTTTACTTTTAGTGTCCGGTAAAAAAAAATTTTTTCACAGAAAACAAGTGCTAAACAGGAATGAAATGGAGAAGAAATAGCTATCATCCAGAAATCAAGTGTAGGCTGGTGCCAAGGACAAAAACAGAAATCCACCCCTTGCGTATGTGAGGGCCCTCGTGCCTCGGGACCGATGCTGGTGTTGTGTGTTTGAGCTATTGAGCAAGCTCACATCTCAAACACACAACACCGTCATCACTGGTTTCGCCACCCCTCACATCCACAAGGCGATAAACCAAGAAAAAGCATCTGTCAGACCATCCCAGTCACAGGGATGCTCTTACCAGCTGTACACACCTAGGCTGCGCAGATTGTCCTGTGCATTTTCAATTCCTTGCCGTGCGGCTAGCTTATACCATTTTATGGCCTCATAGTGGTCCTGTTCTACTCCCTGTCCATTTTGATAACACACTCCCAAGTTATTTTGTGCGGAGGCATCACCTTGTTCAGCGGCCTTTTTGTACCACTTTACAGCCTCGTAGTAGTCCTGTTCTACTCCCTGTCCATTTTTGTAACACACTCCCAAGTTGAATTGTGCAGAGGCATGACCTTGTTCCGCAGCTTTTCTGTACCACTTCACAGCCTCGTAATAGTCCTGAGCCACCCCTTGCTTATTGTGATAGCAAACTCCCAAGTTGAATTGCGCCTGGGCATTACCTTGTTCAGCGGCTTTGCGATACCACTTTACGGCCTCGCTGTAGTTCTGAGCTACCCCTTCCCCATTTTTATAACAGAGTGCCAAGTTGAATTGAGCTGAGGCATCACCTTGTTCCGCGGCCTTTCTGTACCACTTCACGGCCTCGCTGTAGTTCTGAGCTACCCCTTCCCCATTTTTATAGCAGAGTGCCAAGTTGAATTGTGCTGAGGCGTTTCCTTGTTCTGCGGCCTTGAGATACCACTTCACGGCCTCGCTGTAGTTCTGAGCTACCCCTTCCCCATTTTTATAACAGAGTGCCAAGTTGTATTGTGCGTCGGCGTCACCTTGTTCCGCGGCCTTTCGGTACCACTTCGCGGCCTCGCTGTAGTTCTGAACTACCCCTTGGCCATCTTCATAGCAGACTCCCAAGTTAAATTGTGCATCGGCATTACCTTGTTCAGCGGCCTTAGTGTACCACCTGACGGCCTCGTAGTAATCCTGTGACACACCCTCACCATTTCTATAGCAGACTCCCAAGTTAAATTGTGCATTGGCGTGACCTTGTTCAGCGGCCTTAGTGTACCACCTGACGGCCTCGTAGTAATCCTGTGACACACCTTGCCCGTTGTCATAGCACCATCCTAAGTAAAATTGTGCCCGGGCGTCACCTTGTTCCGCGGCCTTTCTGTACCACTTCACGGCCTCGCTGTAACTCTGAGCCACCCCTTGCCCATTGTAATAGCACCATCCCAAGTTAAATTGTGCATCTGCATCACCTTCCATCGCTTCGATTTGGTAGATTTCATAGATATCGTATGCTGTTGCAACGGTGTCCGCGGCTTCTGCAATTTCTACAACTTCTACATTAGCCTCTATCTCTTGTTCTGCTGCTTTGCGGTACCACATTACAGCTTCTTTATAGTTCTGTTCTACCCCTTGCCCATTTTCATAACATCCTCCTAAGTTGAATTGTGCCTGGGCGTGTCCTTGTTTGGCGGCTTTTGTGTACCACTTCACTGCCTCGCTGTAGTTCTGTGGCACACCGTTCCCTTTTTCATAACAGAGTGCTAAACTGTATTGTGCATCGGCATCACCTTGCTCAGCGGCTTTCGAGTACCACTTGACAGCCTCATAATAGTTTTGATTAACGTTTTTGCCATAGTAATAGCATTCGCCCAAATTGTATTGCGCATATGCATCACCTTGCATTGCATTGATTTTGCAGGCTTCGATGTCAATGGTATCACATACTTCAACTGCAGAATCCTCATATTCCCAAACTTCTGCTTCCACAACATCCCAGTCTTTTTCTACAGTCTTCGTTTTGGAAACATTGAGTTTTCCTCTTGATGATTTTTGTGATTTTTCCTTCTTCTTAGCTGCTTGCTCTGCCGCTCTTTTTTTTGCTGCTTGCTCGGCGGCCTTTTTCTTTGCAGCTTCCTCTGCTCTTTTCTTTGCAGCTTCCTCGGCTGCTTTCTTTTTGGCGGCTGAGTTGTCCTTCTTGGGAGCTGTGGTCTCCTTTTTAGCGGGAACGTCAAATTTCAGTTTGCCTTGGGTTGAGGCAAATGTGGTGGTTGGGCACATGGCGCATGCGGCCAGGATTACTATGATTATGCTAGAGAACTTCATGATAGACGGTAAGTGTGAATGTTATATAAAAAGAAGTGCCGGCAAGCCACGATGGAGGGTTTGCGGGCGGTTGTTGGGGTGGTTGTTACCAGCTGGTGATGCCCATTCTGTTTAGATTTCCTTTTGCCTGTACATTGCCTTGTTTGGCTGACAGCTTAAACCACTTGATGGCCTCGTCGCGAGACTGCGTCACCCCTTGGCCGTTGTAATAGCAAAGCGCTAAATTGAACTGTGCCGTGGCATCACCTTTCTCGGCTGCCTTGCGGTACCATTTCACTGCTTCGTAGGCATTTTGTGTAACCCCCTGTCCGTTTTTGTAACAAAGCCCCAGGTTGCATTGTGCCTTGATGTGACCTTGATTTGCTGCGATTCTGAACCATTTTGCTGCCTCGTAGTAGTCTTGTCTAACCCCTCGCCCCTTGTAGTAGCATAGGCCCAGCTGGTATTGTGCTTTAGTGCTGCCTTTCTCGGCGGCGCGGCCATATTGCTTGTATGCCTCAGTGTTCACATCCTTTTGTGGTACCTGGGCAGTTTTGCTTGTGGTGGAACGCTCAAATTTTAGCTGTCCTTGGGTTGAGGCAAATGTGGTGGTTGGGCACATGGCGCATGCGGCCAGGGCTGCTATGATTATGTTATAGAATCTCATGATGGACGGTAAGTGTAAATGTTATATTAAATGAGGTACCGGCAAGCCGCGATGGGCGGTTGCGGCCGGATTGCTTGCGCAAAGTTAACAATAAAAACTGAAACTTTGCTGTTTCAGAGGTGGATATTGGGTGGAATGGGGTATATTTAGCCGTGTGCAGCGCGTTTTTACGCGCTGTCCCCTTGGTGTGCCTTCAAACCCATTGTAGTGCAAACGATTGCACACATGAAATGCATAACAAAGTGATAATTTTTTTTGCATTAAGGCAATTGGTTGTAATTTTGTAGCGTAAAACACATACACATAGTTTTTTCATAACGACACAAGTTGATATAAAGGTTTTTGATGAAATAACAAGGTTGCATTTACAACAGTTTTAGGAATTAAGAAGTGGTCCATCCGCTGCATCTACCCTGATGCAGCGGATGCAGTTTTTATACACCTCTAGTTTTGTGAGAAAATTTTACAAAAACGTTAAAAAACCCTTGTGAGGATGGGGGCAGTAGCCCCTGATGGCTTGAACGCATGTTTTAATCTCGTGAGCAAGCTCCCGGAAAAATCCATGTGTCCATGCCATCACCTTCCTGTGGAATGCTTTCGTCCTCAGCAAGGCGATAAACAGGAAATGCTGGAGCGTGAGGTGTTTTTGTGTTGCCCGGGTGGGGCGTGCAATCGTTTGCATTGCATAATTTTTAAACAAAAATGCCAAAAACTTTATTAAAGCGCAAATTATCAGTATATTTGCAGTAAAATAGAAAAACTATATACCTATCAAAAAATTATGAAAAAATTTCTCTTATCACTTGCTGCGCTCGCAGCTCCCATCATGATGATGGCTCAGGGCTGGCCAGCACAGTATGACGGCGTCATGCTGCAGGGATTCTATTGGGACTCTTACAAAGACACCCAGTGGGCTAAATTCACTTCTCAGGCCGACGAGCTGGCCGAGTCTTTTGACCTCATCTGGGTTCCCCAGAGCGGTTATTGTGGAGGCACTTCTATGGGTTACAACCCCAAGTATCTCTTTGACAACTACACAAGCTCGTTTGGCAACGAAACAGCCCTGCGCACAATGATTAACACCTTCAAGGCCAAGGGTACCGGCATCATTGCCGACGTGGTAATCAACCACCGTCAGGAGAGCGGCAAGTGGGTAGTGTTCCCCAAGGAGACCTACAAGGGCGAGACTATGCAGCTCGTGTCGACCGACGTGGTTAAGAACGACGACGGCGGCAAGACTAAGGAATATTGCGATGCCAACGGCTACGAACTGTCGCAGTACAACGACAGCGGCGAGGGCTGGGACGGCATGCGCGACCTGGACCACAACAGCCCCAACGTGCAGAAGATTTGCCAAGCTTATCTTGACAAACTCATGAACGACCTGGGTTACACCGGCGTGCGCTATGATATGGTTAAGGGTTATGCCTCTAAGTTCACCGGCCTCTACAACAGCACCGCCAAGCTGCAGTTCAGCGTGGGCGAGTACTGGGACGGCAACGTGAGCTCAGTGACTAACTGGATCAACGGCACCAAGGTGGACAACGTGATCCAGAGCGCTGCATTTGACTTCCCCTTCCGCTATACAGCTCGTGACGTGGTCAACAACAAGAACTGGGCTGCACTGGCCAACTCGAGCATCGCTCGCCAGAGCGCTTACAGCCGCTATGCAGTGACCTTCATCGAGAACCACGACACCGAGTACCGCTCAAGCAGCTATCCCCAGGATCCCATCAAGGCCGACACCCTGGCGCTCAACGCCTTCATGCTGTCGATGCCCGGCACTCCCTGTGTGTTCCTCAAGCACTGGCTGGCATATAAGGAGGACATCAAGCAGATGATTGCAGTGCGCAAGCTCGTGGGTGTGCACAACCAGAGCCGCCCCACAACACTGGCATCACAGAAGGACTACTTCGTGTCACAGACCGCTACCACCAAGAGCGGCAAGAAACTCATCGTGATGGTGGGCAAGGTGCCCCAGAGCGTTATCGACCAGCGTGCCAACGGCTGCACCTGCGTTGCCAAGGGTTACCACTACTCGATGTGGGTGCCCAACGACATGGAGACCGCATGGTGCGACAAGCCCAGCGGCGAGTATAACAACAACGTGAGCGTGACACTGCAGGCCGTTACCGCAACTGGCAAGCAGCTCGTCTACAGCACCGACGGCGGCAGCACATGGACCAACGCAGCCGACGGCCAGATCCTCAACATCAACAAGAACACCACTCTCACAGTGGGTCTCAAGGACGGCAGCAACGTTGTGGGCCAGATTACCCGCAACTACACCATCAAGGTGGTTGAGCCCTTCGATCCCTATCCCGTGACCGTTTATGTTAAGGATCCCACAGTTGCTCCTTACAACTGGACAAGCGTTTATTGCTGGGCATGGGACGACGACAAGACCCTCACTAACAGCAAGGCTTGGCCCGGCGACGAGATGACTCAGACCAAGGAAATCAACGGTGACAAGTTCTACTACCGCTCGTTTGACATTATTGCTAAGGACTACACCTTCAACTTCATCTTCAGCCAGAAGGGTACTCCCCAAACTCTCGACGTCATGGGCATCAACAAGGACATCTACCTTGAGCTGGATGCACTCAGCGGAGACAAGTACACCGTCAAGGACATCACCAATAACTACATTGGCATCAACGACATCATCGTCGATGAGGTTGTTCCCGCCGATCCCGCATGGTATGACCTCAACGGACGCCGCTATGAAGAGAAGCCCACAACCCCCGGCTTCTATATCCACAACCACAAGAAGTTTGTCATCAAGTAAATAACCTCATCAGCTTAGCCCTGGCGACCACAAGTAGGTGCCAGGGCTAAGTTTTTTGTATTAAAGACTAAAAACATCATGAAGAAATTGTTTTTATTGCTCGCGGCAGTGCTCACGATGGTGGGCGCACAGGCCCAGCATGCAGGCGGTGACGTGTCGCTGCTCACCAGGTATGAGCAGAACGGCGCCACCTACTATGACGTGAACGGCAAGCGCATCACTAACATGCTCGCTTACTTCAAGCAGCAGGGCTGGACGCTGTTGCGCGTGCGCCTCTTTGTTGATCCCTCGCAGGCATCAAGCGCCGACAAGGGTCAGGGCGTGATTCAGGACCTCGACTACGTTAAGGCTCTGGGTGCTCGCATCAAGGCCGCCGGCTTCAAGCTCATGCTTGACTTCCACTACAGCGACTCGTGGGCCGATCCCGCTAAGCAGTACACTCCTGCCGCATGGGTGGGGCAGTATGACGCAGAACTCAACACCACACTATACAACTACACCCGCGACTGCCTCCAGGCAATGGTCGACGCTGGCGCTACGCCCGACTATATCCAGACTGGCAACGAGATCTCTTACGGCATGCTGTGGGGAGCACAGGGCGCTTCTTCGCTCAAGAAGTGCTACTATAACAACGATGCCAACTGGCCCCGCTTCACCACTCTGCTCAAGAGTGCCGGCAAGGCTTGCCGCGAGGTGTGCCCCAATGCCAAGATTGTGATACACACCGAGCGCGTGGGTAACATCAACGTCATGGACCAGATCTATACCCGCATTGGCGACGCCGGTGTCGACTACGACGTGATAGGCCTGAGCTACTATCCTTACTACCACGGCTTCCTGCCTCAGCTGGAGAATGCGTTGGTGCGCCTGTCTCGCTACAGCGACAAGGAAGTGATGATTGTGGAGACCGGTTACTACCACAATTACCAGCCCGAAAACATCTCCTTTGACTACAGTGCCACTTATCCCATCAGCGACGACGGGCAGCTTGCGTTTACCAATGCGCTGATCGAGACCTGCAAGAAGTTCAAGCAGGTGAACGGCATCTTGTGGTGGTGGCCCGAGGCCAACGAAAAAGGCCTGGACTGGAACACTAAGCGCGTGACTGACCAGTGGTATAACGCAGGACTGTGGGACAATAGCACCGGCCGCGCACGCAAGGCTGTGGCTGCCCTGGGCACCTACGCTGGCTGGAACACTATCGTGGGCGATGTGAACGGCGACGGTGTAGTTGACATTACCGATATCAATGCAGTTGTAAACCAAGTGATGACCGCCGCTGGCCAGTATGACGAGAAGTGCGACATCAATGGTGACGGTGTGGTTGACGTGAGCGACATCAACGCTGTGGTTAACATCGTTATCAATGGGTGAGTTTTAAGAACGGCGCACAAGTGCGCCTATAAGGACGGCACTGCGTGCCTTTAAGAACGGTGCATTCGCACCTATAAGAACGGGCGTTTGCCCTATAAGAATTTAAGACTTGGGACTTAATATTTTATGACATTTAGGTTCTAGTTATAGGTTATTATGTAAGGACTCCCGTGCCGGTGATTGGCACGGGAGTCTTTATATATGTCCTGCAAAACTAGAGCTCTAATATCTAAATATCTTAAGCTCTTAAAATCTTAGTCTCATATAGGCGCAGTCATGCGCCGTTCTTATAGGTGCGAATGCACCGTTCTTAAAGGCACAACGTGCCGTCCTTATAGGCACGCAGTGCCGTTCTTACAAATTCATTTGCTCAGGATGATGTTGAGGACGGTGTTGACGTCGGTGATGTCGATTGTGCCGTCTTCGTTTACATCAAACTGCTTGCCGTTGATGCCGCTCAGTATCGCATTCATCAAGGCATTGATGTCGGTGACGTCAACCTCGCCGTCGCCGTTCACGTCGCCCTTGAGGCCGGGATCTTCGGGCTTAACAACTGTGCCCATGATGCCGTTCTCGTTATAGTAGCCGCCGTTGGTAAAGATGAAGTCGCTTGTTTGGGGAGCGCCTGAGCCTGTGCTGAATACCACGCCGGTGGGCACTTTGTCGCTCATTGTACCGCCGTCCCACAGATACACTGTGTGGCCATTCTCGGCCTTGCCCACGCTCTTGAGAGCCTGTCCGGGCCATGTGCCGCCGGTGAAGTTCACGTTCTGGTCGCCCCAAATCCATGCGTTGGGAGCGCTGTAGGTGCTGTTGCCCTCAAAGTAGCAGAACCAGTGGCCGTCGATCCACTTGGCACACTCGGGCAGGGTAGTGGGCTCGTCGCCACCGCCGGTGTACTGCTTGGTCACGTCGGTATAAGCGGTTGTGCCGTTATACTTGAGGTAGATGTCGCTTGTGATGCCAGCGATGTCGGCTGTCTGTGAGCCGTCACCGTTGTTGAGCACGAGGTTGAGCGAAGCAGCCTTGTAGGTAGTGGTGTACCACTTTGTGCCGTCGCTGGTGGTTGTGGTCTTGCTCAGCTTGTCGCCGGGCCATGTTGCCGAGAGGGTAGTGCTGAGGCCTGTCCATGCATACACATAGGGTGCCGAGGTTGCGTTGACATAGACGTTGATGTCCTTGACCTCATCGCCGCCGCCACCGCCGCCACCGATGTCGGTGCCGTCGCTCACGTAGTAAGCATAGTTAGTGCCGGTGCTCACGAGGTTGTAGCCCTTAGTGTCAACGCCTGTAACATAGCCCACGATGATGAGCACTGAGCCCTTGGTGCCCTGCACCTTCATCACGTATCCACCGCTGCGTGTGCCCTGCTGGATGATGCTGCTGTTGTTGTTGATGCCAGCGGCCTTGCGGGCGTTGATCATCTTGCCTATCTCTTCCTGATACTGTGTGAAATGGGGCATGAAGATACAGGGAGTGCCGGGGAGTGCCAGGATGAATGCGTTGGCAGCAAGCACGTTCTTGCCCAGCTTGTTGTAGTCATCGCGATAGGTGTCGTGGTTGTCGACGAATGTCACTGCATACTGGTTGTAGTTGGGGTCGCCGGCGAGTCCCTTGTAGTTGAGCTCGCTCCAGTTTTCGTTACCAAAAGCGCGGTTCATGACAAACTTCAAGGGGAAGTCAAACGCTGCGCTCTCATATCCGGTGCCCTTGATCCAGTTGCCCACCAGGTCGTGGTTGCCGTCATAGTACTCGCCCACGCTGAACTGGGGCTTAGCGCTCTGGTTATACATCTTAGTGTACTGTGCGCCATAGCCCTTGACCATGTCATAGCGGAATCCCGCATAGCCCAGGTCGTTGAGCAGATAGTCGAGGTAAATCTTGATGTTGTTCTGCACGTTGGTGCTGGTGTGGTCCAGGTCGCGCGATCCGTCAAAGTTCTCGCCGGTGTCGTAGTTGCCGCTTACCTTGTATCCGTTGCCCGCTGCCTCGTCGTTCTTGCAGATGTCGGCAAGGCTCCATGTCATGGTGTGTCCGTTCCATGTCTCAGTGGGGAAGTCGCACCAGTTCTTCTCGCCGTTGCGATGGTTGATCACCACGTCCTCGATGATTCCCACGCCCTTGGCCTTGTAAGTGTTGATCATGTTGCGCAGGGTGGTCTCGTTGCCGAATGTGCTGGTCTGTCTGAACCAGTACACGGGGTTGTAACCCATGCTCTTGCCTCCGCAGTAACCTGAGTTGGGCACCCAGATGAGGTCAAAGTACTGCGAGTAGAGGTCAGCCTTAGAAGTGAGAACTGTCCACTGCGACTCGCTGAAGCTGTCCCAGTAGAATCCTTGCAACATCACACCGCTATAGTTAGCGGGCCAGCCCCCTGCCTGCATCAGTACAGGTGCAGCAGCGGCTATCAAACCGAGGAGAAACTTTTTCATAGTGTATAGTTTTTGTGTTATTGTCTGGTAACAAAGTTAGTGCAAAAACGCTTACTTTGAAACAGTGTGCCGGTCATTACAATATAAATTATAGCGCAATCGTTTGCACAGCAACTGGTTTGACGGAGAATCATTAGGACAGCGCGTAAAAACGCGCTGCACACGGCTGAATATCCTCCATCTCCTTGTGTTTTTCGCCTTCAGCGCTTCTTTTACTACAATTTAGATCTATTATAGTCCACAAAAAAAAGGGCTATCGCCGTTGTGGTGATAGCCCTTGGTATTGTGCCTAGAGTTTCTCTAGGTTAACTCATGATTAGTTGAGCACGATGTTGAGAACAGCGTTGAGGTCGCTGATGTCAGCAGTACCGTCACCTGTTACGTCAGCTGCGGGATAGTCGCTTATGCTTGCGCCGCCGAGCATGATGTTGATGATGATGTTAGCGTCGCTGATGTCTACAGTGCCGTCACCGTTCACATCACCCTTAACGGGTTCGGGACCGTCAGCAGCCTCAACCTTGAAGGTAAGAGCTGTGGGGTTGAAGGTTACAACGTACTTGCCGTCGCAAACCATCTTGTAAGAAGCGTCGCCGTTAGTTGAGAGCTGAGTAGCAGTCTCAACACCTGCAGTTACGTCCTCGTTAGCCTCAAGGGGACCGAAGCGGAATGCGTTGATAGCATCCCATGAGCCCTTAGCGCCTGTGAATACGAAGTAGTTGTCGCCAGTGAATTCAAACTCGCAAGTGTAGTTGTCACCGTCCTGAACGAGCTCAACGGGGTTTTTGGGATCCCAGTTGCCGAATGCTGAACCGATAACATAGTACTTCTGAGCGGGCTCCTCAGTTGAAACAACGGTCATAGTGCGAGCGTTGAGGTCAACAGTTACCTTGTAGTAACCCTGTGCGAGCTCGAAGCTGTAGTCAGTACCCTCGTCGCCGAGTGCGATAGCTGTACCGAGCTCCTCAGTTACGCTGTACTGGTTGTAGATAGCGCCGAAACGATAGGGAGCGATACCTGCCCAGTTAGAAGCGACCTTAGAGAGAGCTTTTGTGAAGCTGAAGTTAGCAGCGCTGTCAGCGATAGCGATCTCAGCGGTGTAAACTACGTTGTCAGCAGTAGTCATCTTGGTACCCTCGTTGGTGTTCCAAGCCTGACCGTTTACAGTACCCATGATGTAGAGGCCGTCGGGAACGATCTCTTCGGGCTTAATATCACTGTTGGGGTGAACTACGAGAGTGAGCTCTTCAAGGTTGAAGGTAAGGGTGTAGTTACCTTCTGACTCGATAAGGAATGCGTTGTCAGTGTCGATACCCATCTCGTTGCAGGCGATTTCCTGGTCGAAGTTGGTAGCGTTGATAGCGTAGTTGTTCCAGGGAGCAGCGATGCGATAGTCATGGATGCCGTCCCAGTCGCTTGAAGAAGCGCCCTTCTGAGTTGTGAAGCTGAAGTAAGAGCTTGCCTCGAAGTCAGCAGTGTAAGTGAAAACGTTACCATCAGTTGTCTGCATCTCCATGGGATTAGCGGGATCCCAACCGGTACCTGCACCGCAGTTACCAAGAATGTAAACATTAGCAGCCTGCATACCGAAGATAGAAGCAGCGGCTAAGCACATTGAAGCGAAAAATTTCTTCATAGTTTTTGTTTTGTTTTTAATTGGTTTATAATTGAACGTTCAATTAAGAAGATTGGTCGGGCCGGAACCGAACCCGACCAATCTCATAATTGTTTTTGTTAGTCTAATGGATTACTCCTCAACTGCCTCGAAGTAGAATGACTTGAGGAGGTCGTTGAAGTAAACCTTGTAAGTACCTGCGGTGCCCTTGATGTTGTCACCACCCACGCAAGTGCCCAGGGGGAATGCTGCTGAACCCCAGTCGAAGCCGCACCAGTCACCGTTAGCACAGAACTTGAACTCGCAGTCGGTTGCGAATGTAACTGAAGAGCTCCAGTCGTGGTTCTCGAGAGTTGCGTTAGTAGTTTCGGGAGTCATGAGATCCTCACCGGGTGACCAAGCGTTAGCCTGCCATGAACCGGGCATTGCCATTGCTGTGAATACGTCGCCGGCAACGTCGAGCTTCTCGTAAGAGATTGTGAGAGTCTTAACGTTGAAGACAATCTTGTAGTAACCCTCGTCGAGTTCGGGCTTGAAGGGATTGAGGTTACCCTTGGCAGCTGCGTCGTCAGCGCTGGTGATAGCGCCGTCGTCCTTGCTGGTGCCGATCACGGGATAGCGGCTACCCTCTTTCTTGTAGATCCAGAATGTAGAAGCCTTGTCGAGCTTGCAAGCATAGATGAGCTCCTCGTAGTTCTCTGAGTTGGGGAACATAGCCACGCAAGCTGAAGCGAGGTGACTGCCTGTACCGTTACCCATGCAGTTACCGCTGATGTACCATACCTCGGGAACAGGAACGGGAACGATGGTAACATTGAGGGGTACATACTTGTACTCGCTGCGAACTGCCTGGCCCTTAACCTTAGTGTAAGCAGTGATTGCCATGTTCATGTGACGGAGCACGCTCTGTGTGCCGCACACCTTGATGATAGCGCTGGTAACCTCGCTCTTGAGTGCCTTACCGTCCTCAAAGGTGCGAAGGGGAGTTGACTTTGTAGATTCCTCGTTGAAGAGCTCTACAGCATATTCAGTGGTTGCACCTTCAACATTTGTCAAAACGTGGGGTTTGAAAATCTGAATAGTGTCAACGCCTTCCATCTCGTTGAAATCGAATGTCTCGGTTTCAGTAGCTGTGAATTGTACCTCGAAGGGTGCCTCGGGGTCATTGCTCATTGGATTAGCCCAGTCCTTGAAGTCCTCAGTACAAGAAGAGAGGAGACCGGCTGCCAAAGCTATTGATAAAATTGATGCAAATTTTTTCATAAGTAAATTGTATCGTTTTAATTCTCTCGCTGCATGGGGGTCATGGTTGTGACCCCCGGCAGCTCGAGATATTAGTTATTACTCAATGCGGCCTGTATCCTTAGAGAAGTTGAGATAGAACTTCTGGCCAGCCTTACCGTCAACGCGCTCCTGATCGTCGCCAGCGCCACGATAAGAGATCTTGTCGCCGTCGAGGCCCACGATGAACTCGCTCTGCCACCAGTCGTGGCCGGGGATCTTAACGTAAGCACGTGCACCGCCGTCGCCTGATACATCGTTAGTGAATTCGGGTGATACGAATTCGCCGTCGGCAGTTGTGGGAACAGTGAACATACAGCCTTCTTCCTTCTCCTTCCAGTCAGCGTTCGGGGTGATTGTACCCATCAGCCATACCTCGGGCTTGTTGAAGGTTACGGTGTACTTGATGTCACGGCCTTCTACATTGCACTTAACGATCATCAGGTACCAGCCGGGCTTGCTTGATGCGATGTTGCCACCGCCGTCGATGATCTCGTCGCCGAGTTCGCTCTCAGGATCGATTGTGATGCCTGCGAAGCCAACCTCGCCACCGTCCCAAGCAGTGTTAGTGTTGAACTTGATACCGCTATCGTCGATGTAAACAAGGTGCCACAGCTTGTCGGTCTCGCCGTAAGTCTGAGCCATGCTCACGCAGTTATCCCAGTTCCAACCGCAGAAGTTACCTACTACGTAGAGAGTTTCGGGAGTCTGTACGGGAGGCAATGAGAACTCGAGAGCCACGTCCTTGATAGAAATGACGTTACTCAGGATGCGAGATTGCTCAATCGCGTCACCAGTGGTTGTAGTCATGACAGCCTCGGCCTGGAAGTAAACGGGAATATTCATGGGGAAGTCTTCCTCGGTTGCACCGTGCCATACCATCATGTCAGTAAGGGTGCTTGCCAGTGTAGCAGCGTCGAGCTCCAGGGTGGGAGTCTTAGAGTTGACCTCAAAGAAAACCTTGTTGCTCATGTCGGCTTCGGTAGCAATCCACACGTTATAAGTTGTAGCCGCGGGATAGCCGTAGTCGGGCTGGCTGCAAGTGAGTGTGATAGTCGATGACTTAGCCAGCTCCACAGTCACATTCTCCAGGGGAGAAGGATTGAGCACAAATGAGTTGGGCTCGGCAAATGTGGGATTTGAGCCATTGTCATCGCTACATGCTGTGAACAGTGCGAGGCTGCACAGCATCAGTAATGTTGACTTGATATATTTTTTCATTGTATCTTAATCTCAATTATTAATAATACATTTAATTACTTGTAACCGTCGTTTTGCTTGAGGTTCTTGTTAGCGATGATGTCTGAAGAGGGAATCGCAAAGATGTTGCGGAATGCCTCGAAGTTGCGGCCATTGAATTCGCCACCCTTCCATTGCCAGATGTAGTCGCTGTTGCCACCGAACTTGCCGAAGCGGATGAGGTCGGTGCGGCGGTGACCCTCGAAGTAGAACTCACGGCCCCACTCGTCAAGGATGTCCTGAAGGTTCTTAACCTCCTTGGCCGAAGCGTTTGCACGGTCGCGGATGATCTTAACCATTGCAGTTGCTGTGGGCCATTGACCCTGGCGGGCAGCAGCCTCGGCAACGATCAGATAAGCCTCAGCCTTGCGGAGCATGAACACGTCCATGTCGGGGTGAGTGGGATCGGCTGTTGTGCTGTTGTCGGTAGTGAGGTTGTTGAACTTAGCAACGCCATAACCCTGCTTGAATGTAGCGGGATCCTCGATGTTGAACGAGCGGCCCTTAGTGTCGAAGAGAGCACGGTCGTCGCCAGCAGCAACGTAAGTTTCATAAGCAGCGAGACCCTCGGGAGCATCGTCCATGGGGAAGAACAGACGCACGAGGTCGGGACGAGCGCGGTTACCGCCCCAAGCCTGGCCGCTAACGCCGTTAACGGCGCGCTTAGCCTGATCCTCGAAGAAGTCGTCATAGCGCAGGTCGTGCATGTCACCGTCGTGGGTTGAAGCCATGAGGAACAGTGATACACCCCAAGAAGTGGTGCGTGCACCGTCGCTCAGGATGGGGAAGATAGCCTCGTCGGCTGCAGAGGTCTTGTCGTTGTCACCCATGAACAGCATCTGGTAGGGAGTGAACTCCCAGTCCTCTGTCATAGTGTGGTCAGTACCGGGCTCGGTGAGGGTTACTTTCTCCTTGAAAGAACCTGTTGTGTTGAGCTGGTAGGGAGAGTCAACAACCTTCTGAGCATACTTCTGAGCGTCGTCCCAGCGAGCCTTGCCAGTGTAAACCTCAGCGTTGAGGTAGAGGCGTGCGAGAAGCAGCCAGGCAGCTGCCTTGTCTACGCGGCCGTAGCGGGGATCACCCTTGCGGTGGGGAGCTGCATCGGCGAGTACACAGTCCTTGCTCTCGGTTTCGCCAGCGATTGCGAGGAGCTCGCTCTCAATAAAGTCAAATGTCTGTGAGCGATTGTACTGAACGGGCTTGTCGCTAGAGATAGTAGTGGTGAAGGGGATGTTGCCAAATGCGTCCATCATCATTTGGAACTGGAATGCGCGCAGGAAACGTACCTCGGCAGTCATTGTAGCGTCGTGGCTGCTGAAGTCCTTCAGATACTGGTTGCAGTAAGAGATACCCACAGCCAGGCGGTAGTAGTAACCGCGCAGCATGGGATGAGATGCATCATAAGTGTTGTAGCAGTAGCTGGGAACACCCTCATCACCCCAACCGCAGATTGCCTCGTCGGTTGTGAGCTCCTGGCTGTTCCAGAACTGGCGATAAAGGCCAGATGTACCGCCGTCGATACCGTCAACGTCGCAGTCGCCGTCAGCACCACCGTTGCCGGCGAGTGCAAAGTTAGCGTAGCACTTGTTGAACAATTGTCCGGGTTCTACCTCAGTCTGCAGTGAAGGGTCGATGGGCTCAACATGCAGGTCATTGAGGCAAGAAGAAAGTCCACCAGTCAGCAGGAGAGCTGCTGCGGGAACGATATATTTAAAAATCTTGTTCATTGTTCTTGTTACTTTAGAGTTGCATTAGAAATTCAGATTGAGACCCACGAGGAATGAGAAGGGACGGGGGTAAACGTTGTTGTCGATGCCACCGAATACCTCAGGATCGATACCGTTGTACTTGGTGATGCAGAACACGTTGTTTACAGTAGCGTAAACACGGCCACCGATGCCGTTGTAGCTTGAAGTCTTAGCAAGACCGTTGAAGCTATAACCCAGGGTGATGTTGTCCATCTTCAGGAATGAGCCGTTCTGTACCCAGCGGTCGCTCAGAGTTGAGTAAACGTCATAAGTCTGCCAGCCATAGTCAACAGCGCTCTTGAGACGGTTATTAAGGTAAGTACCAGATACGTTCTCAAGGATTGAAGCGGGACCTACGTTGCGGAAACCGCACTCAGTGTCGTTGAATACATAGTTGCCAAGGTTAGCACGCATGTTGAAACCGAAGTCCCAGTTCTTATAGTCAAGGCGTACGTTGAAGCCCATTGAAACGGGAGCCATCGGGCTCTTGTAGAAGTACTTGTCCTTGTCGCTGATAACGCCGTCGCCGTTGCGGTCTACAAATACACCCTCCATGGGCTTGCCATTCTGGTCATATACCTGCTGGTATACATAGAATGAGCTTGCGGGGTGACCTACAGCGTGTGCCTGGCAGTTAGCACCTGTACCGGCGCTGATGCCACCTGTGGGAACGAAGTAGTCGGGATCGTCGTCGATGAGCTCAGTAATCTTGTTCTGGTTGTAAGAGAAGTTGTAGCCCAGGTTGAGGGTAACGTCCTCAGTCATGATGGGCTTGTAGTTGATTGCAAACTCAACACCGGTGTTCTTGAGTGAACCGATGTTCTGGTTAACCTGGTTGCGGAAGTTGCTCATTGCAGCTACAGCAGCATAGTTGATCAGGTCAGTGGTCTTCTTCTGGTAAACGTCGAGGTTACCGGTGATGCGGTTGTTCATGAAACCGAAATCGAGACCTACGTTAGCAGTTGCAGTGGTCTCCCACTTGAGAGCGGGGTTGTAAGCGTTGGGGCGTGCGAGTGAGCCGTCGCCTGCAACGTCATAGAAGCTACCGCGTACGCCTGAAGACATTGAGTAGTTAGCGAAGTAACCATAGTCACCCACGCCGTCCTGCTGACCGGTGAGACCGTAACCCAGACGGAGCTTGAGGTCGCTCAGAGCGTCAACGTCATTGAGGGCGCCTTCCTTCTTGATGTTCCACATCAACGCAGCGCTGGGGAAGTAACCCCACTGGTTGTTAGTGCCCAGGTAGTTGAAACGAGAGCTACCGTCGGCACGCATGGTGAATGTAAGGTAGTACTTCTCAGCATAAGTGTAGTTCATACGACCGAAGAACGAAACGAGGTAGCTTTCAGTGCGGAAGCCGAGGCCGTTGTTCTGCAGTGTGTGAGTGTGCTCCTGACCAGCCTGGGGAAGTGCTGAGTTAGTGGGATAGTAGCTGAAGTATTCGCTATTCTCCTTGCGCCAGAAGTGCTGCCACTCATAACCACCCATGATGTCGAAGTGGTGGTTGTCGTTGAAGTCCTTGTAGTACTGTGCATAAGTAGAGAGTGTGAGGTTCTCCTTGCTCTGGTTTGACCAGCCGTTGCTGCCCCAGTAGCATGCGTTGGGGCTCCAGGGAGCCACTACTGTGGTCTGCTTACCGCCAGTGAAGTCACCACCCAGGGTGAGGTGGAGGCGCAGGTCCTCGAAACCGTGGATCTTGTAGTCGATGTCGGCGCTACCGGTGAAGGCGTGGCTCTTAGCACGGTCGTCCTTTGCTTCCAGGATTGCAACGGGGTTGCGGGGAGCGTTGGTGTTAGTGATCATGGGCCAGTTAGCGTCGGCGAGGGCTGAGTTAGAAGTGAGCCACTCGAAGTAACCACCGAAGTTGTCAAAACCGGGAGCCATCACGGGCTGAGTGGGGTCGAAACGCACTGCGTTGCCGATTGCACCACCGTCAGCATAACGGTTCTTACCATACATGTACTTAGCGTTCAAGTTCATGGTCAGGTGGTCGTTGAACAGTGAGGGGTTGAGGTTAGCTGCTACAGTGTAACGCTCGAAGCTTGAAGTCTTGAGGATACCCTGGTCGTTAGTGTAACCCAGTGAGAGGCGGTAGGGGAGCACTGAACCTACTGAACCGGCAACCTGGAGGTTGTGGTCGTGGCTGTAAGCTGTGCGGTAGATTTCCTTCTGCCAGTCGGTGTTAGCAGTACCGAGAGCTGCGAGAGCTTCCTCTTCGCGAGGGTTGCCAGCATAAAGGGCCTTAACGAAAGCGCGATACTCGTCGCCGTCCATGAGCTCGAGGCTCTTGCGGTGAGTGTTCACAGTGAAGCTGCCGTTGTAAGATACATTGGGCTTCTGGCCGCGTTTACCCTTCTTGGTTGTGATGATGATGACACCGTTAGAACCACGGCTACCATAGATAGCGGCTGCCGATGCGTCCTTGAGCACGTTGAAGCTCTCGATATCATTGGGGTTGATCATAGCAAGACCGTTGGGGAAACCCTTAACGCCACCGTTGTCCAGGGGCACACCGTCAACGACGATGAGGGGGTCATTGCTTGCGTTGAGTGAGCTACCACCACGGATACGGAT
>JAKSLZ010000025.1 GCA_024400935.1 Muribaculaceae bacterium
TCAGCCTCTCTTTGTTAATGTATTTTCAATTTAAAAAAATCCGCGAGTTCTGCGCAAGATCTTACCATTGCTGAATAGTTACTTTAGCTGGCAATTTTAGTTAATAAAAGTTAACGTGTAAATTTTACGCTTAATTTGTTTTGTAGTCCGGAAAATTGGTATTAATTTTGCAGTGTAAAAATTACACACAACATAACAACCCTTTAAAAACACAACAGTATGGATTATTCAAAACACACAAGTAAAAATTTTAACAACATGAAAAGAAACGACATGAACAACACACAGGACAACACCCCACAAACCGGCATGAAAAGCACACATGACACTACCTCACAAACCGGCATGAAAAACGACACACAGCACAACTTGACCGAGGTGCACAACATCATCATCGTAGACGAGAGCGGATCAATGTGTGGCCTCGAAGCGGCTACCACCAGCGGAATCAACAGCACACTTGAGACAATTCGCCTGGCGCAAAAGAAATACTCTGGCACACAGAGGCACTTTGTCACCCTGGTCACCTTTGACTCTCCCGGTGCAAAAGGGCAGAGCATGCGCACCATCATTGACGACTGCCACATCGACAAGGTGAGAAACTACTACAACTACTCGCCATACGGAGGCACACCCCTTTATGACGCAGTGGGAACCACACTTAGCCGCATTCACAACAAAATCAAGAACAACCCTAACGCGACAGGTATTGTCACCATCATCACCGACGGCTATGAGAACTCATCTACCGAGTGGGACGCCAAGGCACTCAAGACTCTCATCGAGCAGCTCAAGGACGAAGGATGGACGTTCTCTTACATGGGCTCAGACCACAACATCGACGAGGTGACCATGGTGCTAAGCATCGAAAATGCAATAGAATTTTCTCATGACGAGTGCGGCACGGCTAACACCTGGGCACGCGAGGAATCGGCCAAGATGGCTTATTACGACAAGCTCAACAGCAGCGACTACACATCGATGACCCACGAGCAGCGTCGTGAAGCACGCAAGAGCATGAACCGCAACTACTACTCACAGCGTGTCACACCCGACAGAATTAACAATTTGAAGCCCAACGAGATATTTGTCTTCGGCACCGACACCCATGGCAAGCACAGCAACTGGTCGGCACGCTATGCCGTCAGCCACTTTGGAGCCCAGCCGGGAGTAGCCGAGGGTCTGCAGGGCCAGTCTTACGCCTTGCCCATAGCCAGTCACGACATCCGACTCACCGAGCTGTCAATCAAGCGCTTTGTAGCCTTTGCACAAGCGCATCCCCACCTGCAGTTCTATGTGCCCATGGTGGGATGCGGGGCAGCCGGTCTAACCCCCGAAACCATTGCACCGCTGTTTAAAGAGTGCATCCTTCTCGAGAATGTAATGATGCCACAGGCATTCTGGAACACACTGGGACTGAAGATTAGCGTATAACACCACACGGTTGATTCATAACGATGCCACAATCATCGTGCATCGTTATATGTTGTGTTGCGGGAGCTTGAGTCTGTGAAGACTTAGCTCTCGCGTTTTTTTTTGCCCTAAGTAATGGTGAAATAATAACTTCAGATGATTTGATTAAGATTGCTGAGATATTTTTGAATTGAGACGGGGGAGCATAGCGGGCTATGTAACCGAGGAACAAAGCAAAAAGAGCCTGCAAGACGAAGCAAAGCATCGGGGAAAACAAAAAAAATTATCCCAAGTTATTATTTTATCATTACTTATCACGTTTTTTTGCTACCTTTGCACGCGATGAACAACTACAATATAAGAAAAGCAGCTCCTGCCGACCTGGAGCGCATCATGCACCTGCTTGACTGCGGACGCGAGATAATGCGCAGCAGCGGCAACCCCAACCAGTGGCCCGTGGGCAAGCCCTCTAGGCAACAGATTGTTAACGACATCGAGGCCGGCCACAGCTACCTCGTGGTCGACGGTGATGAGGCCGTGGCTACATTTGCCTTTATCCCGGGCCCTGACGTGACCTATGCCCACATCGAGGGCGGCTCGTGGACCGACGACACCACCCCCTACCACGTGGTGCACCGCCTCGCCAGCACTGCACAGGTTCACGGCGTCTTTGCCACGGTAATCAACTACTGCAAGAGCGTTGCCACATCGCTGCGCATCGACACTCACGAGGACAACCGCATCATGCAGCACAACATCGTCAAGCACGGCTTTGCCTACTGCGGCATCATCTACCTGCTCGACGGCAACCCACGACTGGCCTACCAGTGGACCCGCAACGACTGAGTGCCACGCAACACTCATGCTGCACCATTTCACCCTTTTTTGCCCAATTTTCACCCTAAAAAGGGGTAATAAGCCCGTAATATGTTTAAAACCATATTAAAAAATCAAAACAACATGCTATATTTCACGGGGAATTATTACCTTTGTAGGTTGAAAAATACTTTTTATTTGTAACGAGATGAAATTTTACAAGATCATAGCTCTCGCCACCGTTTTAATGGCAATGGCCGGAAACGTGGCAGCACAAGACATTTTGACCCCTTACTCTAAGGTGGGATATGGTATCATCAGCGACAATGCATCAGGCATACAGCGCTCTATGGGCGGTGTGGGATATGCCATGCAGGACGGGCGCACCGTCAACACTATGAACCCTGCAGCCTATTCTCAGGTCGACTCGCTCACTTTCTTGTGGGACTTTGGCCTGGACCTCACCAACATGTGGGCCAAGGAGAACGATAACAGCGGCCACAGCTTGGCCGGTGGAATCGACTACCTCACATCACAGTTCCGCATTGCCAAGCACCTGGGCGGTTCGTTCGGTCTGGTACCCTACTCTACGGTAGGATACAGCTTTGGCAACGACATCACCGGCGGCAACGAGTACCGTCTGGGTTCAGGCGGACTCGTTCAGCTCTATGCCGGTGCCGGATATGAACCCATCAAGAACTTGAGCGTGGGTGCTAACGTGTCTTACCTCTTCGGTACCATCAGCAACAGCAACACCGTGACGTCAAGCTCAACAACGCTGTTCCAGCGCACTATGCAGGTGCGTGACTACAACCTGAATGTGGGTGTGCAGTATGCCATCAACCTCAACAAGAACGACCGCGTGGTCCTCGGTGCTACTTATTCACCCAAGAAATCACTCCACGGCAACTCTTGGGGCTCTTACTATGACACCCAGGACACCAAGCTCGACTCAGTGGGATTCACTAAGATGAACGGCAAGTATGAGCAGCCCCACACCATCGGTGCCGGTGTGAGCTACAAGCACAAGAACAATTTCATGGCCGAGGCCGACTTCACCTTCCAGAACTGGGCCGACACCAAGTACACACCCATCGAGGGATTTGAACCCAACAACATGAAGTTTGACAACCGCTGGAAAGCTGCTGTCGGCATGCAGTTCTCACCCAACATGCGTGCAAGCTACCTGGGAGCCATGAAGTTCCGCGCTGGTGCATTCTACAATCACGACTACATCAACATCATGGGCAACAATGTGCGCGACTATGGTGCATCGGTAGGTGTAGGCCTCCCCGTTCCCGGCATCAATGGCAAGACCACCATCAACCTGGGATTTGAATGGAAGCACCGCACATCATCACCCACCGTCCTGGTCAAGGAAGACTACTTCAACATCACCCTCGGCATCAACGTGAACGAGGTATGGTTCTGGAAGAACAAGATTAGATAACACGATGGTTCTGAGACATTCACGCAAGTATATGGGCGCTGTTTTGCTCATCCTTGCCGCCACGTCGTGCGGGGATGAGATGAACAGCATGGTCGACCATGCCACTAACCCCGAGGAAGTGCCCACCATGCTGTCGCGCGACGTCTCCACCATCATCAGCGACAACGGCCACACCCGATACCGCATCACAACCCCGCTGTGGGCCATGTATGAGGAATGCAAGCAGCCACACTGGGTGTTCCCAAAGGGCATCAAGGCCGAAGAGATGGACATCAACTACGTCACTACCACCACAATACAATGCGACTCGGCCTACTATGACCAGAGCAAGCAGTTGTGGGACCTCAACGGACACGTGACCATCAAGACCGACAAGAATGACATCATCATGACCGACCAGCTCTTCTGGAACCAGGTGGAGCACAAGCTCTACAGCGACGCATTCATCCATGTCGAGAAACAAGGACGCGTTATTGAGGGCAAGGGATATGAGTCTAACGAGCAGTTCTCTACTTACACGCTCAGGGATGTGCAGGCAATCTTCCCCATCGACGAGAGCAAGATGCCACGCACCGGAGGCAAATAAATGCCGCCCATTATAGTCAAAGCAACATCAACACTTATAAACACAACACATGCAACTCAGCACAGCACTACTACTTGTCATTGTCACCATGCTTCTCTCGGCATTCTTCTCAGGCATGGAGATTGCCTTCGTGACCTCTAACAAAGTGCGTGCAGAGATTGACATTGCCAAGGGGGGCATCGTCAACCGCATCCTCAACACATTCTATTCTAAGCGAGAGATGTTCATCTCCACGCTGCTCATAGGCAACAACATCGTCAACGTCATCTACAGTATGGCCATGTCAGTGCTGCTGTCTGACAAAATCATGGAGTACACCGGTAACAGCGAGGCACTCAAGCTGGTGCTGGTGACACTCATCTCCACCCTGCTGGTGCTCATTGCCTGCGAGTTCCTACCCAAGACGGTGTTCCGCATCAACCCCAACTACTCACTGCGCATGTTCTCGCTGCCGCTCTACACCTGCTACCTCATCCTCTACCCCATTTCACGATTCACGCAGATGCTCTCGGCTGGCATTATGCGCATGCTGGGCATACAGGTTAAAAACAACCAGATGGGCATCATCACCGTTGACGAGCTTGACGCCTACCTGCAGGAAAACATTGACCAGCGAGAGGAAGACAACCAGGAGGTAGAGCACGAGGTGAAATTCTTTGAGAATGCGCTCGACTTCAGCGACACTCGACTGCGCGACTGCATGGTGCCACGCAACGAGATCGTGGCTGTGGACATCCTCGAGACCACACGCGACGAGCTGGTGCAGCTCTTCTCCACTTCAGGATTGTCTAAGATTGTAGTCTATGAGGAAAACATCGACAACGTGCGAGGCTTCCTACAGGTGAGCGAGCTCTTTGTAACTGACGTTGACTGGAAGACACGCATCAAGCCTGTGCTCTTTGCACCCGAGACCCTGCTGGCACGCAAGATGATGCAGAATCTCCTCGACAAAAAACGCTCCATGGCCATCGTCCTTGACGAGTTTGGCGGCACATCGGGCATGCTCACTCTCGAAGACCTCGTGGAAGAGATATTCGGCGAGATAGAAGACGAGCACGACCGCAACTCGCTCATTGCCAAGCAGCTCACCGACAATACATATGAGTTGAGCGGACGCATGGAGATCGAGGAAATCAACGAGCGATTCCATCTGGGATTGCCCGAGAGCGACGACTACCAGACCATAGCCGGCCTCATCCTCTTCACCCAGGGTGCCATCCCCGCCGAGGGCGACATCATCACCATCGACAACCTCACCATCACCGTCAAGCGCAAGACCGCCGCACGCATCGAGCTCCTCCACATCGCCGTCACCCCCTCACAGGATTAAGCCACCCAGCCCCATTGTCCACAACACAGTCACTAGCCATGTTGTGCACATCCCCTCCCCCAGTCCCGTTGTCTGAGGCGGCGCCTCAGACCCCACCTTGTTTCCTTCTCCACCCACTATCCCACCGTCTTCCCTCTTAAAAATAGTTATTTTTAAGGACTTCTATAGGTTTATTGCGCGTTTATGTGTATATTTGTGGATTAAAACAAAAAAACGCGTTTTCAATGAGAATAAAGAACATACTACTGAGCCTTGGCGTTGTCATCCCCATGGGCATGTCGGCTCAACAGCTCGTGATGAACACAACCGCGCAAGGTTACCTTGACCGTGGCAAGCACATGTTCAACAGCCGCAACTATGTGGGAGCCATCGACCAGCTCAGCCACGCACAGGAAATGGGCCTCACCGGCACCGCACAGGAAGAAGCAGAATACTACATCGCCCTGAGCAAGTTTGAGCGTGCCGAGAACGGCGACATCAGCGCACTCGTTGACTTTGTCGAGAACCACCCCACATCTGAGCTCGCACAGTGGGCTCAGCTCAAGATAGGCGACTACTACTTTTACCGCGGATACTGGAACGAAGCGCTCGAAAGCTACAGCCTGGTGCGCAACGGCTCGCTGGACGGTGACCGTCAGGAAGACTGGATTTACCGCAGGGCCTATGCCCTCCTCATGTGCGAGGACGGCGAGAAGCATGACAAGGCAAAGTCTCTCTACAGCAAGCTCAAGGACTCAAAGCGATACAGCCAGGCAGCAAAATTCTTCCAGGCCTACATCGACTATGCCGACGGAAAATATGACGAGGCACACAAGACCTTCAGCGCCATTGTGGACGGCGAGAACCCCAACAAGGAACTGGCCTTCCAGTCTCAATATTACATCGCACAAATCGACTTCATCAAGGAGAAATACAACCAGGTGACTGATCTAGGCGAGAAGCTGCTCAATGGCAACGACAACGACTACTTCACCACTGAGCTGCACCGCATCGTGGGCGAGAGCTACTATCACACCGGCAACAACGGCCTAGCACGACAGCATCTCAACACCTACTTTGACCGCTGCGACGAGGACGGCAAGATGCCATTCCGCACAGCCGGCTATGCACTGGGTGCGCTTGACTATAAGCTCAAGGACTACAGCAACACCATCAAGCACATGGGCTATGCCACCGACGTGGACGACGAGATGAAACAGAGCGCACACCTCTACATAGGACAAAGCAAGATCGGCCTGGGCGACGAGGCAGGAGCAGCACAGGCTTTCCTCATCGCCACTAACGCAAGCTTCAACGACAATGTGCGCGAGACTGCGTTCTTCAACTATGCAGTGCTCCAGCACAAGAACTCCAAGGACAACTTCGGTGAGTCAATCACACTCTTCGAGAAGTTCCTCCACGAATACCCCGACTCTAAATACAAGAGCGACGTAGAAGGCGTGCTCGTGGATGCCTATGTGGGCACTAACAACTATGAGAAGGCGCTGGAAAGCATCAACGCCCTGCCCAAGCCTGGTGAGAAGGTACTGCAGGCTAAGCAGTTTGTGCTCTACAACCTGGGTATCAACGCCATCACCGACTCTAAGAACGACGAGGCCATCAACTACCTGCAGCAGGCTGTTGACATGGGAGCCAAGAACCAGACCATACTCAACGAGAGCAGGCTGTGGCTTGCCGAGGCACTGTACCGCACCGGTGACAAGGCCAGCATCGAGAAGTCAGCCCAGCAACTGAAGGAATATTTCAAACATGCCAAGGACAAAGGCGAAAACACCTACAAAGCACATTACAGCCAAGGCAGCAATTTCTTCACGCTGGGAAAATATAACGAAGCTATCTCTGAATTCCAGGCAGCATTAGCCAGCAACCAGCTCACTGCCAACGTGGCTTCTGACGCTTATCTGCGCATGGGTGACTCTTATTACTATCTCGAGGATCTCAACTCGGCACTCGACTGCTACAAGCGCGCCCTCGAAGCCGACAAGAACAACAATCCTGACCATGCAATGTACCAGATAGGACAATTGCTGGCACTCAACAAGAAATATGACGAGGCCGTTGCACAGATGGACAAGCTGATGGAACAGTGCCCCAAGTCTAACCTCCTTCCCAAGGTTCTGCTTGAGAAAGGCAACATGCAGGCGGCTATGAACAACGGGGCTGGTGCCATCGACACCTACAAGCAGCTCGTCAAGACTTACCCCAAGGCAGTCGAGGCACGCCAGGCTCTCATGCAGCAGGCCATCGTCCACATGGGACTCAACAATGTTGACGATGCCATCGAGGTTTACAAGCAAGTGGTAAAGGCCTACCCCAAGAGCGACGAGGCACAGGCTGCCGTCGAGGACCTCAAGCTCATCTATGCTGACCGCGGCGAGCTGGCAAGCCTCGAGAGCTTCCTCAAGGGCATCAAGGGTGCTCCCACCATCAAGGTCGACGACATAGACCGTCTCACCTTTGAGGCTGCCGAGAAGGATGCCATCGACGACAACCCCAGCATCACCCGCATGCAGGAATACATCGAGAAGAACCCCAATGGCGCTTATGTCTCTAAGGCCAAGTATTACATAGCTCGCTACTACTACTTCAAGGGCAAGTATGACATTGCTCTCACAGGACTGGAAGATGCACTCAGCGCCGGCACACACACATCTTTTGCCGAGGACGCAATGTCAATGCGCTGCGACATCCTCATGCGCCAGAAACAGTATGACAAGGCACTCACCGCCTATGAAGAACTGGCCGAGAAGACCTCGAGCGACGACAACCGCATCACCGCTCAGCTGGGCGCTATGCGCGCGTCTAAGGCCCTGAACAACTGGAGCGAGGTGAAGGACAAGGCTGCAAGAGTGCTCGAGCACACTAATCTCACTGCTACCGAGGAGAGAGAGGCCACAATGAACCGAGCCATCGCCAATGCTAAGCTGGGATACAAGGACGAGGCTGTGGCCGACTTCAGCAACCTGGCAAAGGACACTCAGAGCGCACAAGGCGCACAGGCAGCTTATGAGCTCGCCAACCTCTACTTCCTGTCAGGCGACCTCAAGAACGCTGAGGCTACAACTAACTCTTTCATCGACGCCGGAACTCCCCACAGCTACTGGCTGGCTAAGAGCTTCCTGCTGCTCAGCGACATCTATGCTAAGCAAGGCAAGGTGGGCGACGCCCGTGACTACCTGCTCAGCCTCAAGGACAACTATCCCGGCAAGGAGAAGGACATCACTGAGGGCATTGAGACTCGTCTCGAAGCACTCAAGAACGTCAAGACAACCACTACTTCTAGCAAGGACAAGAACAAGAAGAACAAGAAAAAATAACCCCAACGATTACAACACCGATAAAATATACTGTCAGTCATGAACAAGAAGATATTTTTGACTATGCTCGCAGCCGCTGCTGTTTTTATCACAGCAAGCGCACAGCCTGCAGGCAAGGAGCTCAACAAGGAGATTACACTCGACAAAGACTTTGTCCCGGTGCTGCCCGTTGAGAAAAGCTCAATAAAGAAGAAGGACCATGCTGGAGCGTTGCCCAAGAAAGTCTCCTCTAAGGAGATGAAACAGTTCTTAGCGCCTGAACAAACTCAGATAGGATTCAACAATGAAGCCATCGCTGTGGGTGTGACACCTAGCATTCCCACGATGGAACCATATGGATACCGCACCAAGCACAACTGGGACACTAAGCGCGGATATCTGGATGTGGGAGGCGGCACTCAGGCCAACTTCACCGGCAGTGCCGGATACCGCATCATCAACAATGACTCCACAACGCTGGGGGCTTGGGTACAGCACAACAGCTCGTGGGCAGGCAGGAACAGCACGCCCCTCATCACCGACGACAACTTCAGGACCAAACAGCTCTATAACGACAGCCGACTGGGTGTATACTTCAAGAACCAGTTCAAGCCTGGTCTGCTCAAGGTTGACGCAGGTGTCCACTTTGACAGTTTCAACTATTACGGAGCACTGGACCACACCGCCGACCCCTCTAGCACAGCATTTGACCCCAACAAGAAGCAGAGCTTCCTGGAGTTCAACCTGGGTGCGTTGTGGAATGGCAACATGGACATCGCGGGAAGTGACGTCATGTATCGCGCCTACGCCCAGTTCAACCACGCCGGCTATGACATGGGCCCCACCATGCTCAACACTGACACCAGCAAGGGTGCCAAGGAAAACCTCGTGCACTTCGGCATAGGCGGTGAGCGCATGTTTGACTTTGGTGGCCTGGTTCTCGACATCAAGGGCGACTATGTCAACTTCCATGAGGGAATCAAAAACGGCATATGCGCCGGCATGCCCAGCAAGGACTACATCTACTTCACGCTCTCACCGCGCTACAAGTGGGAGAATAGCATGTTCCGCATCCTTGCCGGAGCCGACATCCTCATGGGCGACATCAACTATGTGCCCGACAACAACTTCGGCTCTAAGGGCAAGTTCCGCATTGCACCGGCTGTCAACATCGACCTTGACATCTTTGACGGCGCGGCAATCTATGTCGACGTCAAGGGTGGCAACACCATCAACTCGCTGTCGCGCATGGCATCACTCGACCGCTACAGCACTCCCTACGGCCTGCTCTCTAACACATGGCAGCAGCTCAACAGTGAAGCCGGCTTCAAGATTGGGCCGTTTGAAGGCGCTAGCGCCAAGGTATTTGCAGGATATGAGATGAACAAGGGCCTCATCATGCCCGAAACCACATTTGGCCACGCCTGCAACAACGCATTCACCGGCAAGATGCGCGGCTTCAAAGTGGGCTTTGAGGCATTCTACCTGTATCGCTCGTTCCTCGAGGCATCATTGGGCATGACCTATGCGCCCGGCAATGCAACTGAGAACTTCAGCAAGACTCTCCCCGACGGTAGCGAGAACAAGAAATACAAGAACATCAACACTGACTGGATACAGGGTTGCATGCTTGGCATTGACGGAGCGCATCTCGTGGGCGACTTCAATCTCAAGGTGACACCCATGCGCCAGCTGGCCATTGAGGCAGGCGTGACTTACCGCGGACAGCGTCAGTATTATGACTACAACACTGTCAAGGAGATGAAGGATGTGATTAACCTTCATGCCGGCGCAACATGGCGCTTCGACAAGATGCTCTCATTGTGGCTCAAGGGCGCAAACCTGCTCAACCGCCGCTATGACAACATGCCCGGACAGGGGGCACAGCGTCTCACCGTGATGGCAGGCGCATCACTCACATTCTAAGCAACAACGACATCACACACACAGAGGCGTCCACCAGGCACTACGACCGGTGGACGCCTCTTGCTATGCAGGGCAGGCACCCATAGCCGCGTCAACCATATTCTTACTGACTCGGCTACACTGAAGTGTTCTTTTTCACCTCTAATGACGGATTTTTGGTCATTCAAAGAAAAATAGATCACCCATAGAGAAAAATAGAACTTAACGCCTCACCAGAATTTTACTAATTTTACAATCGCAAAATTTCAAGTATGAAAACGACTAACTGGAAGCAGCTATATGAAGACGGTGACATGGTGATCATTGATGATTTTTACAACATGCCGTCCACTTTTGAGCGCATCGAGGGCATGGTGTGCATTCTTGTAACTCACCGTGGCAAACTATTGACGCACATCAATGGCGAGAGCGTCGACATTAACAGCCATGACTTGCTCATGGTGTCGTCGCACACTCACATGGGCTCGGCATCATTCAGCGATGACTTCAGCGGCATGGTGATTGCTATCAAAGAAAAACTGGTAAGGGGGCTGGTCAAGATCAACACTTCTATGATCAAATGCCTGTTCCGCGCCAGCGACCACCCGGTGCTGCACATGACACCCGAGCAAGAAGAACTCATAGGCCACTACAAGAGCATACTGCAAACCACCCTTAAACGCGATGACAAGATTTGCATGAAAGAGATCGTGTATCGTGTGGTCAGCGCAATGCTTTACGAGATTTTTACTTGCATTTTTGCCCAACACGACATCAATCACAACGACATCAAAGCCATGTCAAGCACTCAGGGCGAACGCGTTTTCAAGCAATTTCTGGAGCTGCTCGTCTCTAGCGAAGTCAAGCAACGGCAAGTGCAGTACTATGCTAACAAGTTGTGCATCTCGTCCAAGTATCTGAGCGCGGTGTGCAAGCAGGTGAGCGGCAAACCTGCGCTGGTGTGGATCAACAACTTTATAGTCCAAGACATCAACTACATGCTTGCCAGCAGTGACTGGAGCATAAAAGAGATCTCTAATTACCTGGGCTTCCCTAATGCGTCCTTCTTTGGAAAATATGTGCGCCAGCATCTGGGCAAATCACCCACGGTCATAAGGGCCGAGGCTCACAAGCTACAGTAAATGGCACAAAGCCATCCCGGTTTCACAAGTTCAACTGATTATCACGTCAAGCGTCTGGGCGGCTATCGAGGGCCACGAGTAGGGCGTGAGGTCATAGGAGGGGCGTTCGTGCGATGACAATGCTGCGGCTATCACATGTGCCAGTGCATTGGCATCGGCAACCTTGGCATAGCGGCTGTCGGGCAGGTTCACAAGTCGTGCTCCGGGTATATCGCTTGCCACAATGGGCAGGCCATAAGACATGGCCTCGAGCAACGCAATGGGAAATCCCTCGCTGAGCGAGGGTAACACATAGAGTCGCGCATGGCTATAGAGCTGGCGCAGCAGCTCGCCCTCAGCATATCCCGTAAACACCACCTTACCTGCTGTGTCGTGACTGCGCATCAGCGCTGCGTAACCGTCGTCATGGTCGCTGGCACCGGCTATCACCACCTGCTCCACCTGCGACAGTTTGTCACAAGCCTGCACCAGGTAGTCCAGCCCTTTCTCGGCCGACAGGCGGCCCACCGCCAGCACATAGCGCCCAGGCCTGATACCGCGGGCCTCAATGAGCGAGGTGTCATCGGCTCGCGTCGCCGGCTCTATGCCGTTGGGTATATAGCATGCCTTGGCGCGGGCCCACTCGGGCTGGCGCTCCATCACATATCGGTTCACAAAGATAATGCGGTCGCTCCACCTCATTGCCAGCCGCTCGCACAGGCGCAGCAGCCTCTTGCCCACCGCACCCCACTTGTCGTGCTCATAGTTGACGCTGTGATAGGTGAGCACGGTGCGCAGGCCCAGCAATTTGAGCAAAGGCATCACAAAACCGGGTCCGAAGTTGTGCACATGCACCACATCGGGGCGGTGAAAGGCTATGTGGCACACACACAGTAGCGTGTGCAGTACTGCCTCAAACCCCTTGATGCGGGTCGACGGCAGATCCACAAACTCTATATCAGGATATTCGGCCTGTGACTTCTCGGTGAGATAAGGCTTGCGGCGATACACTCTCACATGCATGCCGTCGAGCAGCGGATACAGGTGAGCGCAGTGCGACTCCACGCCGCCCTGCACACCCGGGAATCCACGGGTACCTATCACCGCTATGGTCCTTAGTCGTCCCACACCAGGTCTTTACCGCGCCATATGCGCCATTTGTTCTTCAATATCCACATGATGGGCACCCATGGGCGACGCACCATGTCGTGGCGCTCAGTGACGATGAAGGCACAGTTGCGCTTGCACTGCTTCACCTTCTCCATGGCTTCGCGCGCCTTGTCGCTGGCAAGGATTTCCTCGATGGTGTTATCGTTGATGTTGCCCATTATCCACTCCTCGCCGCTGCCGTTGCAGGGCGACACGTTGCCCCACGGGTCGATGAAGTAGAAGTCGGTCAATGCTCCGCATGCAGGGCGGTAGCCGGCCTCGTCACCGCGCAGACGGCGGTGTATCGAGCGGTTGAAGTAGGCGCGTCCATAGTCCTTGAGACGGGCCTTGAAGTGGCGGCGCTTGCTGGTGAGCAGGGCGCGCACAAAGAGCTCGTGCTGCTTGAGCGCTTCCTCGCTCTCCACCTGGTTGTCGTCTTTGTGGAAGTACCACGAGTTGTGCACGGCGCTGGTGCCCAGCTCCACATCCAAGGCCACACACAGCTCATACAGCGACAGCAGGTCCTGGTAGTTGTCGGGCGAGATCACCACTGAGAAACCTATGTTCTTGCACTTGGTCTTCTTGAGTTCAAGCATGGTGCGCAGGGCATGGTCAAAGCCGTTGTGCAGACCGCGTTTGCTGTCATTGATGGCGGGCAGTCCCTCCACGCTCACGCGGATGAGGATGTCGGGATACCTGTTGGCCAGCTCCACGATTTTAGCCGTGTTGTAGCCATTGGTACTCAGTTCGAGCAGCGTTGCCTTGGGGTGCAGCACCTCAAAGATGCGGTCGATGTCCTTGCGCAGCGTTGCCTCACCGCCGGTGATGTTGATGCGCAGTCCGTCAGGGAGTTTCTCATATAACGACGCGTCTATCTCCTCTTTGGGATGTGTGGGATGCTGCCATATGTTGCACATGTTGCACTTGGCATTGCATCTGAAGGTGGTGATGACGCTTGCCTGTTGGGTTGTTTTCATCTATATCGTTCTATCTTTCTTATTTTTGTCCATAAATGTGCAGCAGTTGCTGCAAGTGAGTCTCGGGCGAGAATTTCTTGCGGGCATCGTCGGCAATGGCATTGTAGTCCCAGGGGCTGGTCATTGCTTCGGTTATCGCATCACTCAGCCCGGTGAGTTCTGTGACAATGCCGTTGCAGGAGTTTATGAGCTCTGGGATGCCGCCCTTGTTGGTGCCCACCACCGGTGTTCCGGCCATGAGGCTCTCAATCACACCCATGGGGTTGTTTTCATACCACTGCGATGGCAATATCGACATGCGGGCATGCTCCAGAAGTTGATGCACCCCCGGGGCGTCAAGCTGGCCCAGGAACTCAATGTTGCCATATGTGCCATAACGACCGCGCAGGTTTTCATCCAGCTGACCGCTCCCGGCCACCTTGAGTCTAAAAGGCAGTTGCGATGCCACATCAAGCAACTGTTCAATGCCTTTCTCGGTCGACAGGCGGCCCACATAGCAGTAATAAGGTTCACGCTCTGTAACTACCGCTTCACCAGCCGTTTGCGGCACAAAATTAGGCAACACCACTATCTTGTCGGGACTAAAACCGTCATTGGCTAGCATCTGCCCCATGAAATGGCTGGGACACACCAAGGCATCGGTATATTTCTCGAGTTTATTGCGGTTCCACTTCAGTGCTTCCAGCCAAGCCACGGCACTTGCCACGAGCGACCCTTTCATGCAACGGTTGCTCACAACCGCGAGCTTGCCGTGTCCCAGGCACAGCTCGCACACCTTGCCGTCGCGCAACATGGCATAGGCCGGACACACCAGCTTGTAGTCGTGCATCGTCCACACCACGCGGCATCCGTGCTCCTTGGCCAGTTGTGCCAGCACCGGCGACAGGTAGGAGTGTATGTTGTGCAGGTGCACCACGTCAGGGTTGAAGCCGGCGAGCACAGCCTTGAACGACTGCCTAATGTCGCCCATGCCCAGAGTGCGCCCCAATGCCTTGAGTTTATTGCTTATCCCCCCGGCAAACTGCACCTCGCTGGCAAAGCTGCTACTAGCATCAGCAAGCTCGTTATCAGGATAATGCATAGCATATGCACGCACCTCATGTCCTGCCTCGCGCAGCAGTTTCTCGGTGTTCATCATCACTACGCAGTCACCACCGCGGCGATAGTAGAATTTATTAACCTGCAATATTCTCATAATATTACATTAAAAACGTGTAAAAACATGGTTTTATTGCACGCAGAGGCAACAATAATTCTTACCCTCACACTAAGGCTTAATCGCGGTTAAAGCACGATAAACCGTACATTTCTTGGCTATGTGAGAAAAAAATGCGATATTTGCACTCTAATTAAATTTTACTTAACACGATATGAAACACATTATTGCATTCTTCATCGCTTTTATAGCACTCATGGCACAAGCCGTCGTTCCCGCTGCACAATGCACCAGTTGCACCTCATGTTGCACCCCCGGCTATGATGCTGACGACTATGCTCTGTGCACCACCCCCTACGACAACAACAGCAACGTGCAGCAAGTAATCTCGGTCAAATACACCGGAGGCTCTGACTGTGCTGTCAGGATGTATGAAAAGACAACCCTGAACGGACGCTCAACATGGCAGATGACGCTGGCTTGCAACGGACACGTGGGCAAGAATGGCCTCGGCAAAGAGAAAGAAGGCGACATGAAGACTCCCACAGGCGATTGGGGCATCATCACCGCATTTGGCATCAACCCCAATCCCGGCACTTCTCTGCCATGGATCGATGTTAAGGAGAGCACCTACTGCTGCGATGACGCCACTGCCTACAACCGCATCATCGACCTCAACTCGACGCCACACAAGTGCACAGGTGAGCACATGATCAAATATGTCCCCGAGTACAACTACGGCTTCTTTATCGACTACAACAGCGAGTGCACCATTGGCAAAGGCTCAGCCATCTTCTTCCACTGCACAGGCGAGAAGGTATACACAGCAGGATGCATTGCCGTGCCCCAGCAGTTCATGATCACCATACTGCGCACCATCAGTCCCACGGCCCGCGTCATCGTCCATCCCTAAAGCTCCCCCCCGGCATTCCACAGCCCCCGCGGCCAGCCAGTCCAGTCCAGTTGTCTGAGGCACTGCCTCAGACCTCCCCGTCACGCCCCCACCCGCGGCCAGCCAGCCCAGTTGTCTGAGGCGCTGCCTCAGACCTCCCCTCCATGCCCCCACCCCGGCACTTCCCCTGCCAGCGGCACGCATTTCCTGCATTTCACACCCGGTTGCCGTTCTTTTTCGTTTTCTACTTTGCTCACGTTTAAGAAAATTTCAGTAACTTTGTGGGTTGAAACATTGATATTAAGATTATGCGCATCGATATACTCACAGTAATGCCCGAGGCCTTGGAGTCGCCTCTCAACTGTTCCATCCTGCAACGTGCTCAGGACAAAGGGCTTGTGGAGTTCCACATCCACAACCTGCGTGACTGGTCACTGCGCAAGCACCGCAAGGTCGACGACTACCCTTTCAGCGGTGACGCCGGCATGGTGATGCAGATTGAACCCGTGTACCATTGTATCCAGCAGCTCAAGAGCGAGAGAGATTATGACGACGTCATCTTCACATCACCTGATGGAGACATCCTTGACCAACCCATGGCCAACACGCTCTCGCTGGCACAGAACCTCATCATCCTGTGCGGACACTACAAGGGGGTGGACTTCCGCATACGTGAGCACCTCATCACACGCGAGATTTCTATAGGCAACTACGTCCTCACCGGGGGCGAGCTGCCCGCGGCTGTCATTGCCGACGCTGTGGTGCGACTGATTCCTGGTGCCATAGGCGATGAGCAGAGCGCTCTCACCGACTCCTTCCAGGACAACCTCCTCGAAGCTCCCATTTACACCCGACCTGCCGAGTTCAACGGCTGGAAGGTGCCCGATGTGCTTCTCAGCGGCAACTTTGCGCTCATTGAGAAATGGAAGATGGAACAGGCTCTGGAACGTACTAAAAAACTGCGTCCCGAGCTGCTCAAATAATCAGCAAAAAACTTTATTTTCTAATCACTATAAAACAAGAACAACATGCAACGCCCCAAATGGATTCCTCGATGGCTAAACTTATCGTTTGTCATCTTCGTCATCTTCCTCGTATGGATGCTCGTGGCAGGAGATTACAACTTCTATGCCTCACACCAGCTACAATCTCAAATCAACGACCTCAAGACACAAATACAGAACGTGCAAGACTCCACTGACTATTACGAACGCAAAATCATGGAGTTCAACACTGACGCCGAGACTCTCGAGAAAATTGCTCGCGAGCAACACGGCATGAAAAAAGACAACGAGGACATTTACATCACCGATATCCCATAAATCATCATATGGACAAATTAAAAGAATATGCTATCGCGGCCGGGCTCCTCATCATGCTGGCAATGGCCGCTCTGCCGCTACTCGACATCATGTTTGAGTGGATGCCTTGGGTGTATGCCACCGGCGCTGCAATCGTGTTCATTGCACGGCTCACCACACGCTATCACGGCGACAACCTGAGGGCTAAGCGTCTGCACACCATGCTCACCACTGCGGCAATCATGTATTGCGCATCGGCGGCTCTCATCTTCTACAGCAAGGGCACCAGCGACTGGATTGCACTGCTTCTTGCAGGTGCGGTCATGCAGACCTATGCCACATTCATGCTCGAGAAGGTCGAGAAGACCGAGAAGAAGGACAAGAAATAATCACGTCACTCGCGGCACAATGAAGAATCTACTATACATCTTGCTGGCGCTTGCTCTCACAGGGTGCGCCATCCCCAGCGACAACGGCAGTTCGTCACACGACGAGGAAATGCAACAACAGCAGCAACAGCCCGACACTTTCCTGGGGCAACGATACCAGTCGACAGGCGACCAGTCGCTGCTAGAGGTGAAACTACCCGATGGTGTCAGCAACCAGACGGTGAAATATGACCACATCACCATCTACTTCAACCCCGGCAACCGCATCCCCAACTGCGTGGCCTATGAGCTGACTAACACCCAAGTGGCCATGGCCGACGCCCCCGACGCCGAGCAACGTGAGGACTACAAGTTCTTCCGCGACAAGAAAGCCGAGAACTGCCCCGACTGGTGGGAATACAAAAACAGCGGTTACGACCGTGGTCACATGGCTCCGGCCATGGACATGCGCTGGAACAAGACCGCAATGCAGCAGTGCTTCTACATGACCAACATGTGCCCGCAGCGCCACGAACTCAACGACGGCGAGTGGCGTCACATGGAGGAGGCGATACACAACTGGGGACGCAAGAATGACCGCCTGGTCATCTTCACCGGTCCCATCCTGAGCAAGAACATGAAGAAGATGGGCGAGCGTCACGACATCGCCATCCCGGGACGATTCTTCAAGGTGGTCTATGCACCCGCAAGCAAGCGGGCTATCGCATTTGTAATGGACAACCGCGGCCTCGAGAAGTCGTGGACCAACTATGCCACCACCATCGACGAGGTAGAGACCCTCACAGGCATCGACTTCCTCGCCAGCCTCGACGACGACATCGAGACCGCAGTAGAGAGCAAACAAGACATCAAACAATGGCCTAAATACACCCCACGCCGATGATTTTCACTGACCCACTCAACCAGGACACCATATGCGCCATCTCCACGCCTCAGGGCATGGGTGGCATCGCCGTTGTGCGCGTGAGCGGCAACCGCGCCATCGAGATTGTGAGCAAGCGCTGGCAGGGCAAGCCCCTTGACCAATGTGAGAGTCACACAGTGCATCTGGGACACATCACCGACTCGCATGGCAACTTGCTCGACGAGGTGGTTGTCACCTTGTTCCGCAACCCGCATTCATTCACCGGCGAGGACGTTATCGAGATTGCCTGCCACGGCTCTACATGGATACAGCAGCAACTAGTGGCTACGCTCATCGACGCTGGGTGCCGTGCCGCCGCCGGTGGTGAGTTCACCCGCCGTGCCTTTGCTAACGGCCGCATGGACCTCTCGCAGGCCGAGGCCGTTGCCGACGTCATCGCTTCGCAGTCGCAGGCATCGCACCGCGTGGCAATGAACCAAATGCGTGGCAAGTTTAGCCGCGAGCTCAACGACTTGCGTGACAAGTTGTTGCACTTCGTCTCGCTCATGGAGCTCGAACTCGACTTCAGCGAGGAAGACGTCACCTTTGCCGACCGCTCAGCCGTCATCAACCTGGCCCAGGAAATACACGACGTGATTTCACGCCTTGCCCACTCCTATCAGGCCGGCAACGTCATCAAGAACGGCCTTCCCGTGGCCATCGTGGGCCACACCAATGCCGGCAAGTCGACACTGCTCAACGCATTGCTGCACGACGACCGCGCCCTGGTGAGCGACATCCAGGGCACCACTCGCGACGTCATCGAAGACACCATCACCGTGGGCGGCACCCTGTTCCGTTTCATCGACACCGCCGGCCTGCGCGAGACCAGCGACACAGTAGAGAGCATGGGCATAGAGCGCTCATGGACCTCACTCGAGCGAGCCCGCATCGTGCTGTGGGTAATCGACGCAACCGCCAGCGATAGCGAGGTAAAAGACCTCGCCAGCAAGATACTGCCCCGCTGCGAGGGCAAGCAACTCATCGCCGTGCTCAACAAAGTCGACCTCCTCCCCCAGCCCCCACAGGAACTCCACGAGCAAGATCATCAAGAACTTCCCACCCAGGGTCAGCGTGCGGCACAACTCGGTTGTGCCGTCAAGTCACAGCCCCTCCTCCCCCAGGACCACCAGCCCGCTGCCGGTCAGCGTGCGGCACAACTCGGTTGTGCCGTCAAGTTACAGCAGCTCCTCCCCCAGGGCACCCGCAGCATCGCCATCTCGGCCCTGCAAGAGGGTGACATCGAGCGCCTGCAGCAGCTCATCCTCGAGGCCGCAGCACTGCCATCGGTGGGCGAAGACGCCGTCATCGTCACCAACGCCCGCCACTACCAGGCCCTCGTGAGAGCAAGCGAAGCCCTCGACCGAGCCATCGACGCCCTGGGCATGGGCATCAGCGGCGACCTCGTGAGCCAAGACATCCGCGAGACCCTCCACTACCTAGGCGAAATCACCGGCGAAATCACCACCCACGACATCCTCGGTGAAATCTTCTCCCACTTCTGCATCGGCAAATAGGGGAAAAAGACCAAAATCAGCGATTTTGCCAATGACAGAAAAGACTGAATCAAGCGGCATAAAAAGAGACCATAACCATTGAGGCTATTAAGGAATTACAATCATGCAAATCGGATTTGTAAATTTCAATACAGAAGAGAAGAAACGAGTAGCTAAGATGATGCAGTTGCTGCAAGAATCTGAAGCTATCGAGGAATTGGGAATTGGAAGAGTGCGAGACCACTTCTCCAATACTCTATTCCCTGGAGCCTCTACCCTTCAACATCATGCCAAGTATTTTGTCGTGATGCCTTCGCTTTATTACCATGCTGCCTACAAAAGTCACAAATTTCAGAACCTTACCGAGGTAAGCAGATATATAAAGAAAGCTGAGATAGAGATAACAAGACAGATGGCTAAATGGGACAACAATCACATCAACACGACAAAAACAGGCATAACTGGTATAAACACACTAAAAGATGCTTTGAACGACTACACCAAGTACGTCAAATATGATCCCGCCTACATTTATGGTAGTGGTTTAGCACGTTATGGTATCATCCCAGACACTAATGTAGAAAGGCTGATTCTGGAATTGAACAAGAAACATTTTGCTGATCCTCATAACAAAAGTGCCTCGAAAAATAATGACACAAACGATGATGCCGATGATTTAACAGGTGACACGCAAGTAATCAAAACCTGTGGCGAGTCATACGATTTTTTCAATGGGAAGACTATGAACCTAGCCTTGTCAGAAAAAGAAGCAACGTTCTTAAAAGATAGGATTCATTCAAGTTGCGAAGGCACTATGCTTGCCTATCTAATTGAAAGTAAGTATGACCTTCCAGAGCGAATTGAATACTTTGAGATTGAAGGAGTCCTATCAGAACTTGACCCTCAAGTGGTTGATGTTTACAAGAAATCTGTACTCTTCTCAAAACTCATGCATTTGATTGACTGGAGATTCAACTATAGTTACTTTGACTCCTTTAGCAAGACAGACGAGGCAGAAGTATGCGAAGATAAGTACAAAATGCTTTTAGCAGAATACAACGATGAAATCCACAACGAAGAAGCTTACAGAGCATTGTTCAACTATATTCATTCCATTGATATGATGCTGACAGAGTTCTGCGAAGCCTGTTATAAAGCAATTATTGAAGGAGAACCCGCCAGAGTTGACCAACTCGTAAAGGCTCGTGAACACACCGTTAAGCGAGAACGAAGCAAGATTGGTAATAGCGCATACAAGAATCAAGGACGTGGTAAACCTCTGCCTAATACCTTCCGTTGGGAAACAGTACGAACTATGGTTTACGAAATCCGCAATCCACAATAAAACATGGCCGAGAAATTACTGAAAGAACATCTGTATGGTGACTTGTTAGCGCCTACAACAGGTTATTTCACAGACTTTGCACTGGGAATGACCTACTGTTTAAGTTTTGAAGCCATGCTTACTGCTCATCTTGCATTCGGCATGTTGGGTGAGATGGATGAAAATGTCATTCAATCGCCCCACCTTTTACTTGAAGCCATCACAAAGAGTAGTGAGAAGGTTGTGGTATTCTGTAACAAAGGTGGCATTACAGTTCCGCCAACCATACGTAAGATATATTCTTTGATGGAAAGCAATATCTTTGAGGTATTTGACAAGCAGAATAACAAAGCAAATTTCCATCCCAAACTGTGGTTGATACGCGAAATCAATAACGATGACAAGAAGGATATACTACTGAAACTCATCGTTACAAGCCGTAATCTTGCATACACAGACTCCATTGACAGCATTGTTTGTCTAACAGGAAAGGTAGGCTCTGCCTCAGTGGAAAACAAAAAGCACCGACCACTAGTTAATTTCATCAAGTCAGTTGTTAAGGAATCGAATATAGGTGATGAACAGAAGAAGTCAGTTTTGAAGCTCACAACCGACCTTGTACGTGTAGAGCAATTTGATGTAGATGCTCCATTTGAGGATTACGACTTCTTCCCTTACCTGTTTGATTATGACTTTGGTGTGAAGCCTGTGGAAAACTACCTTGTCGGCACAGAAAGTATCATTGTCTCACCGTTTCTTGACAAAACTATGCTGTCAAGACTTAACCCAGAAAACAGATGTAACCGAACTCTGATTACACGAAAAGAGCATGTGGACAGAGGCATATTCGATAAATTCTGCAACAAAGGCGGCATATATGTGACTCTTGACGATTTGGCAAGCAGGGGCATGGATCTACATGCCAAGATGTATCATGTATGGAATGGTCGCAACGAGCAATATCTGTATCTCGGCTCTGCTAATGCTACTACTTCTGCGTTTGAACGAAACGGAGAGTTCCTACTTGGACTCAAGTATAAATATGGCAATACGAGGTCGACACAATTCCTTAGTAATTTCTACGAGAAGGACAATAACGACAGCAAGTTTATGCCCTTGAATGAGCCTCTTGAAAATGCTTCGCCTGTCATAAAATGGGATGTTGCCGAATCGGCAATGAAAGATTTGATGTGTGCTAACGACTTGAAAGCAAAAATTACTCATCATCGCGATGGCGGCTATTCTGTTGTTGTGACTTCGAGCATGAAGAGACTAGTTAATGATGTCTTCATTGCTCCCCTTCAAAAGAAAGAACTTCTACAACGATGGACAGGAAGAGTCGCTTTTGAGGGCATGAAGATTGACGAGTTATCAGAGTTCTACATATTATCTGCCACTTCTCCAGATGGCACACACCACGATGCGATTGTAAAGATTGAGACCTCTGGTATGCCTTCAGACAGAGATCAGGAGATATACAAAGGAATCATCAAGACAAAGAAGGACTTCTTTCGGTTCCTTGAACTAATGCTTACCGACACTCCTTTACAGTATATCTCAAGTGAGATACTACTGAAAGAGATTGGTAAAAAGGGGAGTGAAAACGAGGAAGGAATAGCATCTCCCAGTCTCTACGAGAAAATGCTGAAGATAGCTGCGACTAATCCAAAGCAAATCCAAGAGATTAGCCGATTAGTAAATAAATTGAGTGACGATGTGGTACCTCCTGCATTCGCAAAGATGTATAAACAGTTTGTTTCCGCTCTCAGCTAAAGACGTGCAAGAATGAAGAATAAACCCTTGGATTTTCAGGCAGCAACTGCCGAACATGTACTTGAGACATATAAGAAAGGACAGAAACGTGTCCTGGTTGCCGATGAAGCAGGTCTTGGAAAGACAACTGTTGCATCAGAAGTAGTACGTCGAGTCAAAGAGGAACTGTCGAGAGACGTTCTTGAGGATGACGGCTTGTATTGTATCGTCTATGTGTGCTGCAACCTTCAAATTGCTCAACAGAACATAGATACTCTATCGGATGATGGTGCAAAGGTTGATCTGTCTCAGAGCCGTTTGTCTATGCAGCACTTCGTTTACTATAGGAAGAAGGCAGAATTGCAGGAACAAGGCAAAGATACATTAGTGTTATCACTCACCCCTGCAACTTCATTTCAGATGACTAATGGTACCGGTAGCGCCAATGAGAGAGCTCTAATGTACGCATGCCTGTCGTTACTACCTGAATTTGAAACTAAAGAACAGCTTGATAAACTATCTTCATTGCTAGTCGGGTGGGCTCCAAAAGCCTGGAAATGGATGAGCGTATATTATTATAATGAGGTACGCAAACCGAATATGCTAGAGTATCGAGACACTATCGTGAAAGCTATGGCACATAAGTTAGCTAAGCTTACGTCTGAAGGCGAAACACTCATGCATAGACTTATCCGTCTGTGTAATTCAGAACAGGGCATGCAATGGCAGAATGATATTCATCACTTTACAATTGAACTTCGGAAAATCTTTGCAGACATCAGCCTTGAGATTTTGAAGCCTGATTTGGTAATCATGGATGAGTTTCAAAAGTTCAGTTCGTTGATTGACACGGGCAAGACTATTGAAACCGAGGAAAACATGATTGCTCGCAAGTTCTTTGCTAATAAGGACACCTATATCCTTTTGCTTTCTGCTACACCCTATAAGCCTTACACCACCTTGGAGGAGCTTAATGATAGCAACAATGATGAGCAATATCAGGACTTTCATCGTCTGATGGATTTCTTGCACGCTAACGATGAAACAAAGGTTGATTTCAAAACCACCTGGCGAGAGTATTCCTTTGCTTTGAAGCATCTTGAAAAAGAAACCGACGAAACAATTGTCCAGAAACATCAATCGGCTGAAAACATGCTCTATCACGTTATGGGGCGTACAGAACGATCAAATGAGGGAATCATTCATGAAACCCTTCCCCCTATCGATGATTATCTGTCGGTGGGTGACATCACATCTTTCGTACAGATGCAACACTTGATTGACAACTGTCGCAAGTTTGGAAAGAACGTTTATTCTGCCCCAGTAGATTATGCGAAGTCATCTGCTTTCCAACTTTCATTTATGGATAATTATAAACTGAAAGATACTATTGCAGAGGCATGGAAAGCTGGTGCCGGCAAAGGAATCAAGAAGGATTGCTTGCTACTCGACAGTAATGAGATTGAGAACTACCGTCTTAAAAACTATAATAATGCTCGACTTAATTTCGTAGTTGATACCATCTTCGGCAATGGAAAGAAAGTAACAGGCACAGAATCGTTATTATGGATTCCTGCTTCCCATCCTTACTATACTCAGCAACCAAATGTATTTACAAAAAACAAATCGTTCTCGAAGTACTTGGTATTCTCTTCATGGGGCATGGTTCCAAAGATGCTTGCATGTCTGATTTCATACGAGACAGAAAGACGCCTATTCCGCAGAACCAACGAGACCTACCACAAAGAAGACTTTCAGCTTCTAAAGGATAGCGCTAAGACCAAAGCTTTATCAATCATGCATACAGTTTCAACTTGTTTGGCAGACATGTATGACCCTGAAGAGTGCTTTGGAATGCCTCTCAGTGCTATCAAACAGCAAATCAAGAAGGCTATCAGGAACAAACTTAATGAATTTGATGGCAACACGGTCAGTCGTGTCAGTTCATTGGATATTTACCAGTTGCTCGTAGCATTAGATAATCCCGAAGAGGATATCAGAAACATCCCTGAAGAAGCTGATGACGTATTGGCCGAGATGGCAATCGGTGCTCCAGCTATGTGCCTATATCGCATATTTAAGAGAACAGGCGATACAAACGCAAAGGAACATGCCGAAGAAGTCGCTAAGGAATTGATCGGTATATTCAACAATCGTCAAGGTATAGCAGCTGTTCGAAGCAACTGCAGATCTCACAACAACTACTTCCAGAATGTGGTTGACTATTGCATAATGGGCAATCTCCAGTCTGTTCTTGATGAATTTGTGCACATGATTGGCGAGAACAAATCGCCCGAAGCCATTGTAGCTAGAATAAAGGAGTCGTTTGTCGATGCTGTTACTCAGGATGTCAATACACAACAAGATTTTGGAAAAAACGTAAAGAAACTCAGAATGCGTAAACACTTTGCCGTTGACTTCGGTAGTGGCAAGCAAACGGAGAAAGATGTAAACCGTTCAATAAATGTACGTTCTGCTTTCAACAGTCCTTTCCGGCCCTTTGTTTTAGCTTCAACATCTATTGGTCAGGAAGGTCTTGATTTCCACTGGTATTGTCGCAAGATGATCCATTGGAATCTGCCATCCAATCCTCAGAACATGGAACAGCGTGAAGGACGTATCAACCGATACAAATGTCTCTCAGTGAGAAGGAACATCGCTAAGTTGTACCCTGAAACATTCAAGTGGAATGATATGTTTGAAAAGGCTTCATCCGAATTGAAAGGCGCTAATCCTGAAATGGTTCCATTCTGGTATTTGCCAGTGAACGATGAACACTTCAAAGGTATCGAGACAGAAAAGATTGAGCGCATTGTTCCAATGTACCCAATGAGTGAAGACGAATCACGATATTGCAGACTCATTAAAGTCCTCTCTCTTTATCGCCTCACAATGGGACAACCCCGCCAAGAAGAGTTGCTCCAAATGCTTGAAGGTAAAATCTCCCAAGATCAGATTAAGCAACTGTTGTTTGATTTGAGTCCATTCAGTAGAAATAAAAACAAGAAATAACGAAACATGTTTCATGAAAATTGTGTACCTTTGCATTTAGATGCATCTTGATACACAATTTAATATGAAACATTTAATACATAGTTTTGTTCTGCTAATATTGGCGTCGATGGTTGTCTTTACTTCGTCGTGTTCCAGTGACCCTGATGAGCCGGTGGTGAAGAAGGCTAAGTTTACCGTTATGCTTTATGGTTGCGGTGGGGCGACGCTTGACGAGGACTTTCTCAACAACCTGAAGCAAGCCATTGCCTATGGCAGCACCGACGACGTGAAAATGACCTACCAGATGAAGCTGTCTAAGGTCTATGTCGAGCACCGTGACGTGGGCAACATGGAAGGCACCTTCCGCATGATGCTCCCCGAGCACATGGATACCACTGGTCTCGACGTGTTCAAGTTGCCAACAACCCGCATTGGAGACTCTACGATTCCTCTTTATGACCCCCAGACGCTGGCCGAGTTCATCAAGTGGAGCGCACAGGTGGCTCCTGCCGAGAACTACATTCTAGTGTTTTGGAATCACGGCGGTGGATGGAACATCGCGAGTGATGCACGCAAGGCACGATCTATTTTGTCGGACGATAATGTGGATTACCATACCATGGCCCTGTGGCAATGCGTGCAGGGCGTCAAAGACTCGGGCATCAGGCTCAAGGTTCTTCTCACCGACGCCTGCAACATGCACACTCTGGAAAATCTGTTTGACTATGCCACTGTGGCCGACTACTGCGTGGGCGCATCACAGCCCACCCCTGACTACGGTACCAACTATTACAACCTGCTCAAGCACCTTAACAGCGTGACCACAGGCGACGAGTCGCTCGAGAAACAGCTGCAACTCTTTGCCGACGGACAGCAGGCTTACTGGTTCACCCATCCGCTGGAAACCGAGTATGACAAGGGCGAGTATTATGGCGACATGGGCGTTGTGGACTTGCGCAAGCTGCCTGCCGTGGCAAGTGTGATAAAGGGTATTTCCTCTGAGCTTTGCCTCACCTACGACATGCACCGCGACGAGTATGATAGAGCCGCTGAACAATGCCATCTGCTGTTCCCCGCAAGAGATGCCGCAACGGGCAACTATCAGTGTATCTTTGACGCCCAAGACTACTTCAACCAGCTTGCCATCACATCGGGCAACGGCATCCTACGACTATTTGCCGACCGCTTTGCACAGGCGATGGCACAGGCGCAATATCGCGTAACATGCAACCCGCCCTTCCGCAACTGGAAGGACAACGTGAGCGTGGGCATAATCATCACTAACGAAGCCCTGTACAACGAGCTTGGCTATGAGTCAACCTATCCCCTGCTGGAGTTTGACAAGCAGTCAGGCTGGAGCCACTGGCTCAAGACCAACCAGCACCACCCCTCGGGCAGCATCACCTACATTGACTAAAAATTAATCAAACTCGACAATCGGTAAAAACAATGCGTAATGGCTGAGCTACAACTTGATATGATCCAGATTGCAGGCGTCGGTGCGTTGGCCTTGATTCTCGGAATGTGGTTGACGCGCAAGATTTCGCCTACTTTGTTGTGTTCAGACTATTGGGAAGAAATTTGATCTCTAAAACGCTACTTTTTCTGCTAAAATTGTATGATTTATAAAATAAATGTATTACCTTTGTAACTGATAACATATTGTTACTACACACTATATAATACACTTTATGAATAATATATTATCAATTTTAGATAGCTACACACTTGACAACCCTGACGATATTGCCAAGGCTATTGCCGACGACTTTCGCAAGCGTCGCATAGAGAAGAATCTTACACGCGAACAGGTGGCCGAAAGGTCTGGTGTTGCCGTCAGTAACATCGTGAGATTTGAGCAAAAGGGACTTATCTCGTTGAAGAATCTCATTGGCATTGCTATGGCTATGGAGTATACATCTGAGGTAAAGAATATATTTTCAGAACCTAAATATTCAACCATGGAGGAGTTGACTCAGATACGCAAGAATACAGGTAAAACTAGAGCACATAAAAGATGACAAACTTAGATAAGTTGACTGTAAAATACCACGGTGAGGACGTAGGCGTAATATCACTCACCCCCGACGACAGATGTTTGGCATTTGAGTATGCACCACAATGGATTGCAGAGGGATTCAGTATCTCGCCGCTGGAATTGCCATTGCAGACAGGGCTGTTTCTTGCTAAGCCCACACCACTTCACGGCAACTTTGGCATCTTTGAGGACAGTTTGCCCGATGGATACGGTCGTTACCTTCTTCACAAAGCACTGCTTCGTGAAGGTATTGACGACAGGAACATTTCAATTATCGAAAGGCTCAGTATTATAGGAAATAGTGGCATGGGGGCATTAACTTACGAACCCGAAACAACCATTGTCAAAGAAAAAAACATAACAGATTTTGACCTTCTACAAGAAAAAGCGCTGGAAGTTCTCAAAGAACAACAGGACACCGACGCAGGGCTCCTGCTCTACAACAGCGGTAATAGTGGCGGTTGTCGCCCAAAGGCAGTATTCTCCGACGCAGAAGGTCATTGGCTTGTGAAATTCCGTCATACTTATGACCCGAAGGATATGGGTCTTCAAGAATACCACTACAATGAGGTAGCACAAAAATGTGGCATTGCTGTTCCTGACTTCAAATTGGTAAACGGAAAGTATTTTGCTTCTCGTCGATTTGACTTGACAGCCGAGGGTGAGCGAATCCACACTGCTACGGCCGGAGGTCTGCTAGGCCTTTCTCTCTCAGAGCTAGTGCTTGACTACAGCAATTTGTTGGCATTAACTGGTTTCCTCACGCAAAGCCAAAAATATGTTGAGGAAATGTTCCGTCGCATGATATTCAACTATCTCTCCGACAACAAAGACGACCATTGCAAGAACTTCAGTTTTCTTGTGCACAAAGATGATAACGGCAAATATGTATGGCACTTGGCTCCAGCTTACGATCTTACTCTTTGCTCTGAGGGTTATAACGGACAACATGCTACATCTGTCAATCAAACAGCCCACCCCACTCTGCAGGATTTCATTGCTGTTGGCACCAAAATAAAGATGAACGAAAAACGATGTCGAGAAATCTTTGATGAGGTCTACCAAAACTGTGGAGACTTGTTGTTAAATAAAAGCATAGTAAAGTGAAAACCAAGATACTGATTACCGGCAGCAGCGGATTCCTGGGCAGTCGCTTGGCTTATTTCCTGAGGGACAGATACGAGTTACTATTGCCCTCGCACGGGGAGCTGAATGTGAGCCGCGAAGAGGCTGTGAGGGCCTACATCGAGGAGCACCAGCCCGAGGTGGTAATACACTGCGCCGCACTAAGCAACACGTGGTACTGCGAGCAGCACCCCGACGAGTCACACAGGGTGAACGTGCAGGGCACGGTGCGCATTGCCAAGGCATGCAAAATCACAGGCGCAAAGCTTGTGTTCATGTCAAGCGACCAGGTGTATAACGGCACTCCATTGCTCGGTCCGCTCAAGGAGAACGCAGTGCTCCAGCCTGTCAACATCTATGGCTGCCACAAGATGGAAGCCGAGCAGCGCGCGCAATGGAACAACCCCGACGCTGTGGGGCTGCGACTCACTTGGATGTACGACCTGCCCTGCAGCAACATGAAGTTGAACCCCAACATCCTCGTCAATCTGCAAAAAGCCCACGACGAAGGCAACGTCATCAATGCCGCCACCCACGAGTACCGTGGCGTGACCAGTGTGTGGGAAGTAGTCAAGAACATCGAGAAAGCAATATCGCTGCCCGGAGGCATCTACAACTTCGGTTCCGGCAACTCGCTGAATAGCCACGCTCTGTTCCTCAAAGCTGCCCAACAGATGGGACTCAAGGAACCTTCAGCATGGATACTCCCCGACGAGGAGCGCTACAGCGACCAGCCCCGCAACCTCACCATGGATTGCTCCCTCATAGGGCAGCACGGCATCCACTTCAACGACAGCATCGACGGCATCAGCGAAGCCATCACTCATCCCTACCGCACAAAGTGAACACTCACTGAAATCACAAGACCATCAAAGGGACGGTTCTTTTGATGGTGTTTAATGCGTATGTATTGATTCATAGTTATTTACACCAGGTGCTTCAGTTTGTTTTTTGCAGTTGTAACATCGACAATCACAGTTACAGATGACACAAAAGTGCAAA
>JAKSLZ010000026.1 GCA_024400935.1 Muribaculaceae bacterium
GCTTATATTATTAATGTTACCAAATAATGATTACAGCTATGAAGAAGATTTTATTACTCGGCGCAGCTGCAATCATGGCAGCAGGCGCAATGCAGGCTAAGACAGCCGACGAAGTGCGCGTTTATCTGAACCCTGGTCACGGTTCTTGGGGTCCCAACGACCGTCCCATGGCTACTATCCCCTATCCCAACCTTCCCGAGACCGGAAGACCCGACACTTGCGGTTTCTATGAGTCAAACACCAACCTGTGGAAAATCCTCAAGATGGGTGAGACCCTCGAGAAGATGGGTGTCAAGAAAGAGAACATCATGTATTCTCGCGTGAAGAATGGCCCGTTCCCCTATGTTAAAGGCGCTGCCGACGAGGAACTGTACAACCGTAACCTCACCGAGATCAGCCGCGAGGTAGATGCTAACAACATGGATATCTTTGTATCTATCCACTCTAACGCTGCTACCGACGGCTCAACTGCCAACTATCCCCTGTATCTCTACCGCGGCCAGGACAAGCCTGCAAGCGGCGACTATGAGCACAACGAGGGTAGCTACGAGATGTGTGACGCTGGCTGGGACGCTCGCTACATGACCGAGATTGACCCCAACTCTTACTACAGCCGCACAAATAAGAACATCCGTGGTGACTGGAACTTCTACGGAGACACATATCAGACCACCACTTCTAAGGGTACATTCACTGGCTACCTGGGCGTTCTGCGCCACGGTACTCCCGGTTACCTGGTAGAGGGTTACTTCCACACCTATCAGCCCGCACGTCACCGTGCGCTCAACATGGACTACTGCCATCAGGAAGGTATCCGTGAGGCTCGCGGTCTGTGCTCTTACTTCGGCCTCAACCCCGAGAAGACTGGTTACATCATGGGTACTGTTAAGGACCTCCACAACAAGATCGTTAACTCTCTGTACAAGTACAACCCCGGTACCGACGACCAGTGGCTGCCCCTCAACGGCGCAGTTGTATCGCTGAAGAAGAACGGCCAGGTGGTTAAGACTTATACTTGCGACCAGAACTACAACGGTGTGTTCGTCTTTGAAGACCTTGAGCCCGGTGACTACACACTCGCTGCTACTTGCGAGGGTTACAAGGACATCTTCGAGGAAATGGCTATCACAGTTAAGGCCAACGAGACCAGCTATGCACAGCTGCACCTCGAGGACGTTAACTACCAGCCCGAGGTTATCACTTATGAGAACTATCCCGATCCCGTTCAGCCCAGCTACCTGAAGCTTGCTGCAAGCTACAACTTCACTCAGGACGAAGGCACTCAGTTTGATATTCCTGGTACAATCGTTCGCGCAATCGTTCGTGGCGACAGCACTGTTGTTCTCGCTCACAACAATGGCGTTCCCGCTCTGTACCTCATCAACAACAAGACTAAGAGCCTCGTTAAGGAACTCAGCCTCAACGGCCTTGCTCCCGCCGAGCCCGACAACTTGGGTTACTACAGCCAGCTCAGCGACATCGCCTTCACAGCCGATGGCCAGCTCGTGGGTGTAAACAACGTGCGTTGCCAGTATGGTCCCGAGCAGGTTGACGCAGGTTACGCTCGTGGTACAGTTCGCTTCTTCAAGTGGGCTAACTTCGATGCTGATCCCGTACAGTGGGTAACTACTCAGAGCTCTGCTAACTTCTACCGCGCTGACATGGGTGTAACCCTGGCAATCAGCGGTGAGGCTAAGGACTGTGAGGTTGTAACCACTGGTGTTACTAGTGGTGATTCACGTGCCGTACGCTTCCTCATTCTCAATGTAAATGACAACGAGGTTGTTGCTTCTCGTTTCACTGAGAAGACTCTCTCGGCCGAGGGTACATTCACCCTGGTTAAGCAAGGTAATGACATCCAGCTCAACGTATCTCCCCTCGACGACCACCGTTACGTGCTCAACGGCAGCAAGTGCGCTCCCTTCGAGTTCGAACCCGCTGCTCAGCAGAACACCGACAGCGAGGTAACCGGTACTCTCGATGCATCTGACTTTGGCGTTGCTGCTAAGGGTCTTGCATTCTTCAAGTATGCTAAGCACTCACTCGTTGCTACTCCTTATGTAAACGGCGAAGGCAATGTAGCTGGTGTTAAGCTTTATGACATCACTGAAGGTCTTGACAACGCTAAGCTCATCAAGACTGTAGGTACTGACCTCGCAGCTGCAGCTAACGCAGCTCTCAAGGAGGTTAACGCTGCTCCTGCCGAGTTCATGGCAGCTGGCGCTAACGTTAAGGGTGAGGACATCGACCTCTACCTGTTCATGAACAACAACATGGTTAAGTTCTCTACCAGCGGTGTTGAACAGCCCCTCGTTCGCGGTGACTATGCTTATGACCTCAAGCTCGAAGAGGGTGATGACGCTTACACTCTCAACTTCAAGGTTACTAACGATGTTGAAGACGCAACTGTAGTTGTTAAGCCCGTTAACTTCGGTGAGGCAGAGCCCATCTACGTAGTAATGAGCAATGCTTACGCTGCAGGTAACAAGGTTACAATCAACAAGGCTGACCTCGACGAGAACGTTGAATACAACTGGGAAGTTTCTATCGGTAACGACGCAGTTCCCACAATCAAGCGCTTCTTCCAGTATGCTCCTGTAGGCAATGGTTCTTACTGCTCACGTGGTATGACCATCGACCGCAATCCCGAGAGCCCCTACTTCCAGAACATGTACATCGGCAATCCTTATGGAACCAAGGGTATCTATGAAGTTAACCCCGCACTCGAGGTTGTTAACGAAGGTGCTCCCTACCTCGGACCCGAATTTGCATCAGGTAACACTGCTTCTCCCTTCCGCATGGGCGTTAACCCCAACAACGGTTTCGTTTACATTGCTGACTGGAGCGATGCTCATGGTGGCATCACTGTAATGGATCCCGCTGATCCCAACACTGCTATCCCCTTCTTCGAGGGTACACGTGAGAAGTCAGGCCAGATCGTTAACGCTGCTGGTCAGGGCATCGGTGGTAGCTCAACAAGTGTTGCATTCATCGGTAGCGGTGACGACACTCAGATGCTTTCATTCCAGGAGGACCTCCCCACTGGCAACGCTGGTAATGTAGTAGCTGTTTACAACATCGGTACTAAGGTTACAACTGACCAGGCTCCCGATGCAATGTTCTCAGAGATCTCACGCAAGCTCATCAACACTAATGTTGAGATCACACCTCTCGAGAATGGTTTCTTCGCTTCACAGATTCGCGGTAGCGGAAACAACGATACTAACGTTCCTTCATTCATCTATTGCGACTATGAAGACAACATCCTCTTCAACTCAGGCAATATTGATGACTACGACGGTAGCTATGGTGCAGGTTTCGCAATCAGCGACGATCTCTCTTGCATCGCAGTTTCTACTGGCAAGCCTTACATCAGCCTCTACGACGTAGAGTGGAACGACAATGTTCCTTCATTCAAGCTGCGTTACACTCTCACTGACTACACCGATGGCACCTCAATCCTCAACCAGATGAAGTTTGACCACGCTGGCAACCTCTTCGTTGCTGACGCTAAGTACGGTGTAAGCGGTTTCGCAATTCCTAAGGACGCTCAGGAGGTAACAACTCCCGCACAGCTCTCACAGATCCTTAAGAACAGCGGTAAGGTAGGTGTAAACGATGTAACAGCTAAGACTGTTAAGTCAGTTAAGTATGTAAATACTGTAGGTATGACAAGCGACAAGCCCTTCGAAGGCGTTAACATCGTTGTAACTACTTACACTGACGGCACTAAGAGCTCAGTTAAGGTTATCAAGTAATCCCTAACAACCCTCAATCATTAAGGTCGCTCCCTCACCGGGGGCGACCTTTTTTAATTACGCCCAGAAGGGCCAGCGGATTTACCTCTAAGTTAGCACAAGAATGGGATCAGTCGAAAAAAGCCGGGGGAGAGGATTGTTACCTCCAAATTAAATTTTACATAACCGGCTAGGTCCGTGCCCCAATAGGAAAAACTCTGCCAACGCAGGCAACTCAATCGCCGGCAACCATGAATTTTGATGGTGTTTTAAACCCTCTATCGAGGAGAGTGGTAGGGCTTCGCCACATTGTTCTATCCCCGCACGTTCTCCAGTCGCTGCGCTCCTTGCGCACGTACGGGGTTATTAGCCAAACTGGCGTTTGGCGTAGCGTACCTTGCGGCACGCTTTCGAAAATACTTTTGTATATACTCCCGATGCATGCAAAGAGGGTGTCTCAAAAAGCATAGAGCAACGTTTTGCCCGGTTTCGGGTAGCAGGGACGACACACCCCGTGTCTGTCATACATGCTGCCCGGACTAAAAAAAGGTTGAGCCATAAATTTCCATTTATGACCCAACCCTTGTGGTTTGTTATCTTGGCAGCGTTACTTCATGAAAAGCAGGTTTGCCAATGTCTTTGAATCTGATTGCGAGCTTGCCATTACCATGGTCACCGCTTTCTCGATGCGCTTGAGGCTTGCCTCGTTCTTGAGCAGAACCGTGTTGTCGCGGCCCAGGAGGAAGAAGACGGGCAGGGTGGGGAGGTCAAACGAACCGCCCTCGTTGATGCTCTGCGACTTGTTCCATCCGTTGACTACCCACGAGGGCATGGTGGTTTTCTTCCACAACTTCTCGTTGGCCATGGGGTTGATGGCAACGACTCTGAGCTGTCCGGTTTCGACAGCCTGCTTGATAAACGGAGAATTGCCCAAGTTCTCTTTCACCTTAGCGCACGCATCACAGTCGGGGTCGTTGAAGTAGACCAGCGTGAAGCAGTTGTCGTTATTGAGCAAGTTGTGCTGTGTGCCGTCGAGGGTCACATAGTCGATGTCGTTGCACTGACTGCCCACTCGGTTCTTGAGTGCACTCTCGAGCAGTGCCTGTGGACGTGCCTTCTCGCTACTGCTAAGCACATATGACTTGGTGGCATGTTCTAGCAGGGTTATATACAAATCCTCGTTGTGCAGTGAGTCGGTGGGGTCGCTGAGGTGTGGCAGGGCCAAGTCAAGGCCTTTGCGGTAGCTCTTGGGGTCGGTGCTCAGCACCTCCATGGTTTGCTTGATGATGAGTACTGCATTTTCACGGGGCATTTTTTGAGTCTGTCCCAACAGGGCCATGAACTTATCGGGCGAGACGCCGAAGAATTGTCCTTGCTGGGCTGTGGCCTGGGCCAGCGCGCTCACAGCAATAATGAGGCTGATAATTAATTTTTTCATCTTTTTGACAGTTATTTTCTTGCAAAGGTAGTCAACTTGGAGTAATTTTGCAATAAACTAACAAAAGAAATGAAAAAGATAACTAAAACTAATGCTGCACGTCTGCTCGACCGTGCCAAGGTAGCCTATGAGCTCATCCCCTATGAGGTGGATGAGAACGACCTGGCGGCGGGGCATGTGGCCGACCAGCTGGGCGAAGACATCAGGTGCGTGTTCAAGACTCTTGTGCTGCACGGTGAGCGCACGGGGCACTTCGTTTGTGTCATCCCCGGATGCGACGAGGTGGACCTCAAGAAGGCCGCAAAGGTATCGGGAAACAAGAAGGTTGACCTCATCGCCATGAAGGACTTGCTGGCAACCACCGGCTACATACGCGGCGGCTGCTCGCCTGTGGGCATGAAGAAGCCGTTCCCCACATTTTTCCACACCACCTGCACTGACTTTGAATATATCTATGTGAGCGCCGGCATGCGTGGCCTGCAGCTCAAGGTGTCGCCTGCGGCTCTGGTGAGCTATGTGGGAGCACAAGTGGTAGACATCACAGCAACTAAGTAAACTATTGATTATGCGCAATACATTAGGCAACATATTGACATTGACAACTTTCGGCGAGTCGCACGGACCGGCCATAGGAGGCGTGCTCGACGGCATGCCCGCCGGTGTCAAGATTGACATGGACGAGCTGCAGCGCTTTGTCGACCGCCGCCGTCCTGGACAGTCGGCAATGACCACGGCACGCAGCGAGGACGACCGTGTAGAGATATTATCGGGCGTCTTTGAAGGCGTCACGCTGGGCACTCCCATAGGTTTCATAATACGCAACAAGGACCATCACTCGGCCGACTATAGCGAGATTAAGGACTGTTACCGTCCGTCGCATGCCGACTACACCTATGACGCAAAGTATGGCCTGCGTGACTATCGCGGAGGTGGCCGCTCGTCGGCCCGTGAGACTGCTGCACGCGTCGTGGGCGGTGCTCTTGCACTGCAGGCCCTCAAGCACTGGGGTGTGGAGATTACAGCTTATACGTCGCAGATAGGCACAGTGGAACTAGCCGACAACAGCATCAACTTGTCAATCATAGACAATAATGACGTGCGTTGCCCCAACGAGGAAGTGGCACGCCTGATGCACGATGAGGTGCTCAAGGCTCGTGCCGACGGCGACTCGGTGGGTGGCACCGTGTCGTGTGTCATCACTGGTGTGCCTGCAGGTGTGGGCGAGCCGGTATTCGGTAAGCTGCATGCACAGCTCGGGGCTGCAATGCTGGGCATCAATGCCGCTAAGGGGTTTGACTATGGCGACGGCTTTGCATTTGCCTCGGCCCGCGGTAGTGAGGTCATGGATCGCTTTGCTTGCACTGACGGCAAAGTGACCACTCTCGACAACCACTCGGGAGGCATACAGGGAGGCATCTCTAACGGTGCACCCATCACCTTCAGGGTGGCATTTAAGCCTGTGGCAACGCTCATGCGCGACATCGACACAATAGACCGCAACGGCAATGCCATGACTCTGCATCCTCGTGGACGTCACGACCCGTGTGTAGTTCCCAGGGCGGTCCCTATTGTTGAAGCTATGACGGCTATGGTGTTACTTGACAACATCTTGATGAATAGAGTGTCAAGTATAGGTTTAAGTACAGACTTAAAGTAAAAGATGAAGGATTATGCTGCGTTCTTGAGTGAGCGATTTGGCGGTAAAGTTCAGAAACTCGCCGTTAATGCAGGGTTCACTTGCCCCAACAGGGACGGCACTGTGGGGCGCGGAGGATGCACTTATTGCACTAATGCGGCTTTTAATCCTTCTTATTGCGATGCCAGGCTGTCGGTGGCTGAGCAGCTGGAGCGAGGCAAGGCATTCTTTGCCCGCAAGTATCGTAGCATGCGGTACTTGGCCTACTTCCAGGCTTACAGCAACACCCATGCGCCGGTAGAGACGTTGAGAGCCATGCATGATGAGGCCTTGGCGGTGGACGGTGTAGTGGGCATTGTGATAGCAACCAGGCCCGACTGTCTGCCCGATGACGTGGTAGACTATCTGCTCGAACTATCACAGCGCACGGTCCTTATCGTTGAACTGGGTGTAGAGTCGTCGCATGACGAGACCTTGAAGCTGATAAACCGTTGTCACGATTGGGCAACTGTGCGCGATGCAGTTGATCGCTTGACTCGATGTGGCATCACGGTGGGCGTGCACCTGATACTGGGTTTGCCTGGAGAGACTGAGGAGATGATGGAGGCTACCGTGAGTGAAATTGCCGCGTTGCCTGTATCGCTCATCAAGTTCCATCAAATGCAGGTGCTGCGTGGCACCAGGCTTGCCGCACAGTATGAGAGGCATGAGGTGGAGCTGGCGCAATGGACTGCCGGGCAGTATGCGGCCTTGTGTGCCCGTCTGCTCAAGCTCATTCCGCCACACATGGTGGTAGAGCGCTTTGTGTCGCAGTCCCCACCGTCAATGCTCATTGCTCCACGGTGGAACCTCAAGCCGGGAGAATGGACCGAGTTGTTGAACAAGAAAATTGAAGAAATATGAGACGAATAATAATATCACTGTTGGCCTTGTGCTGTGTGGCTGGATTGTCGGCCTCTGGCAAGTATTCGCTGCCTTACAATGCGCAGTGGCAGGATGCCATACTCAAGGCGGTTGGGTCTTTTCCCGAACGCGGGGGCTACTACACTGGTGGCAAACCCAATGCCGTGTTCTCTAAAACCACCATGCAGGGGCTTCATGACGCTTACAGAATGGGCCCCGGTGATGCCCGCCCTGACTTTGACCCCATGCAGGCACAGCCTTCGTTCTGCTCCAGCGCCACCTATGCTGTGCTCATCAAGGCCCTGCTGCTGTGGGATGTAAAAGGCGTCATCAAGCGCGAGGCGTGGGTCAACATGAAGCCTTATGTGGGCATAAAGGATCAACTCAACCCTGACGGCATAGGCCAGGATGACGGAGTGGGGTTCTGGGGTCGCGCTAATGCCAATGGGCCCGGACTGGGCGTGCTGGTGGCCGAACTCAAAGCCGGCGTCAACTTCACTGCCTACCGTGGCGCGATGTCAGAGCGTAACAAGGAGTGGCCGGGCGAGGTGTACATGAGCGACTCGCTGTGGTGTGCACAGGACGTGTGGCAGATGGCTCGTCCGGGCGACCTGATGAAGATATTCTGGAACCGCAACGACAGTAGAGGCAAGGACAGCGGGGCCATTATAGGCTGCAACGACGACAAGACTGCCGACCAGGAAGCCGGACACAGCGTCATCTTCATGGGATGTGAAGGCGACACCGTCACTTACTGGAGCAGCAATGGCCCTGGCAAGAACCCTGAGACACTGGGCTACAGCATGGGTCGTTGTCACAAAACGGCAATTCAGCGTGTGGTGTTTACACGCATCGTGCATCCCGAGAATTTCAACAATGCACGCAAGATGGGTCCCACTAGCGTCAACAGTTATCTGTATGACCTCAACGGCCGCAAGCACAGCACCACGGCCGAGATGAAGAAACAATTGAAAATCAAAAAATAAGATATGACAATGCTTAAAGAATTCAGTAAAGAGTTTTATATGAGTGCCGGCGAGTGCAACCCTCAGGGCGAGATGCCACTGTCGTTGCTTGTGTCCAGACTCATTGAGATAGCCACGCTGCATGCCAACTCGTGGGGAGTGGGCTTTGACCGCCTCATCAAGGACAACCATGCCTGGGTGCTGTCGCGCGTCACCACCGAGATGAAACGCTATCCACGTGCCGGCGAGGACTATGAGATTGTCACATGGATCGAGGACTACAACCGCCATTTCTCACAGCGCAACATGGAGATACGCTCCACTGGCGGCGAGGTGCTTGGGTTTGCCCGCACAATATGGATGGTCATAGACCTTGGAGCCCGCACCGGTGTCGACATTTCGCAGCTCAGCTACATCAGCAGCAACGTGTCGCCCCGTGAATGTCCCATCGAGCCCCAGTCGCGACTGCGTCCCGTGGCCGATGCAACACGCACCGTGGAGTACACGTTTGGTTACACCGACTGTGACTTTAACCGTCACGTCAACACTGTGCGCTACCTTGAACTCATGATGAACCAGTTCAGTTTGTCACACTATGACAACAAAGTCATTACCCGCATGGAGATGGCGTTTGTCAAGGAAACACATTACGGAGCTACGGCTCACGTCATGATCAATGACGCCGACAGTGCCGAGACACGTTTCTCGATCAACGTCGAGGACGCTGACCGTGTGCGCTGCCGCTTCACATGGAAACAACGGTAAATATTATTAATTAGATAAACATAAAAACAGTATGAAAGAATCAAAGTATGCAGGAACGCAGACCGAGAAGAACCTCGAGGCTGCTTTTGCCGGTGAGAGCCAGGCTCGCAACAAGTACACTTATTTTGCCGCAGTGGCACAGCAGGAAGGCATGGAGCAGATAGCTGAGCTCTTCCTCAAGACTGCCGAGAACGAAAAGGAACACGCTAAATTGTGGTTCAAGGAGCTCAATGGACTGGGCGACACTGCCGAGAATCTGGCTGCTGCTGCCGATGGCGAGAACTATGAGTGGACCGACATGTATGAAGGCTTTGCCAAGACTGCCGAGGAAGAAGGCTTCAAGGCACTGGCTGCCAAGTTCCGCATGGTTGCAGCTATCGAGAAGCGCCACGAGGAGCGTTACCGCGCATTGCTCAAGAACGTTGAGACAGCTGCTGTGTTTGAGAAGAGCGAGGTCAAGATGTGGGAATGCCGCAACTGTGGTCACATCGTTGTAGGCACTAAGGCTCCCAAGGCTTGCGCCGTTTGCCTCTATCCCCAGTCGTTCTTTGAGGTGCACGAGGACAACTTCTGATTATCTATTTAACTATAACTGACACAAAACTGGCAGGTCGTTGATTAGCGCCCGGCCAGTTAAATAAAGAATTATTGGTATGCATGATATAATCTTTTGGGGGTTAGGTCTTGACGCATGGATTACCATAGCCACGCTTGTGGGTGTGTTCATGACCTTGCTGTTCACTGACACCAAGGCACATGTGGCGTTCTTCTGTGCTATAGCTGTGCTGAGCGTCACTGGTGTACTTACAGTAGAAGAAGCATTTGTGGGGTTTGACACGTCAAGTATTATCACCGTTGGGCTCCTTTTCCTCGTCATTGCCGGATTGCGTCACACCGGTGCGCTCGAGTGGATGGTGAGCCACCTGATGGGACAGCCCAAGAATCATTCTCATGCCATCATACGCATGATGCTTCCAGTGGGTTTCCTGAGTTCTTTCATGAGCAACACGGGTACAACTGCATTGTTTCAAGACGTGATAAAGAAGTGGGCCGAGAAGCTGGGCATGGCTCCGTCTAAGCTGCTCATACCCCTGGGTTATGCAGCTTCGCTGGGCGGACTGCTCACTCTCATCGGTACACCGCCCAACCTCATCATTGCGGGTATCTATGCCAAGGAAACAGGCAAGACGATGAACACATTCGCCCCGTTCCCGGTAGCCATTTGCTGTCTCTTGGCAAGTGTGGCGATTGTAATATTGTTGCGCAAGTGGTTGCCCGAGCGTGTTGCCCCTGTGAGCGAAGCCGATGACCAGACCGAAACCCTTGCTAACGCCAAGGCTAGTTCAAAGACCTACCTGAGCATCGCCATTATGATTTCTGTGCTGTTGCTTTCGGCACTTGACGTGCTGAGTCTGCCAGTGTGCTGTATCCTTGCCGGCATCATTATGGTTCTCACCAAGTGCTGCACGAGCGAACAGGCTGTCAAGGAGATAGACTGGAGCATCCTCGTCGTGTTTGTGGGTAGCGTGAGCATAGGCACCGCAATTCACAAGACAGGTATCGATGAGAAGATATTAAGCGGTATATTTGCCTTCTGTGGCAAGGATCCATTGATGGTTCTCATCATGTTGTGTGTCACAGCGTCGATTACCACCGAGTTTATCAGCGACACCGCCTGTGCCGCAATGTTTTGTCCCATCGCATGGCATGCTTCGCAATCGCTGGGCGTAGACGCCTTACCTTTCATGATAGCCCTCATGATGGCCGTTTCCAATAACTACGCTACACCCATTGCCACACCTCCCAACACGCTTGTATATGTATCAGGCGGATATAAGTTTGGCGACTTTGCCCGCATGGGTATCATTCTCAAGGTCGTGAACCTAGCCATCGCCATTTCAATGGCCATGCTGTTCTACCCGCTATAATCCATCGCGGTTTCATAGATAAACGGAGGCTGTGTCACTTCAAAACTGACACAGCCTCTATTGTTATTTGCTTATGTAGCAGTTATTTATTTTCCTTGAGGAACTTGCTGTGCCACTTAAAGAAGGCTGTGACGGTGGCTATCATTGCCAGTGCTGTGAGGACGTAGCACACTGCCGGTGGCAGGCCCATGGTCTGCTTGCTGATGGTGACAAATAGGGTGCATATGCCGGTCATAATCATGGCGGGAATGAGTGTCACCATGTAGTAGGTACGCTTCCTTGCCAGATACACGGTGATTGCCCACAGGGTGAATACCGAAAGCGTCTGGTTGGCCCACCCGAAGTATTTCCACAGCACGTTGAACGAGTCGGGGTTGTCGATTTGCCAAATTAGCATCAGCAGTGTCGCTACAAAGATGGGAATGGAGATGACAAGGCGCTTGAAGATGGTTTTCTGGTCATAGTTGAAGTTCTCGGCTACGATGAGGCGAGCCGAGCGCAATGCAGTGTCACCGGTGGTGATGGGGGCAAATATTACACCCATTATTGCCAGTAGGCCGCCCACGGTTCCCAGCCAACCGTTGCACACGTGCATCACAACCTTAGGAGCTGAGAAAAATTGGGTCACGGTGAGTTCACTTTGGTCTGTAAATGCCGCTACGACCTCGGGCGAACACACGTCGCGCCAGCCCTCGCTGAAAAAGAACCAGCTGCTCACGGTGGCCCACACCAGCGTTACCAGTCCCTCGGTGATCATCGCTCCGTAGAATACCGGGCGTGCTTGGCGCTCACTCTTGAGGCAACGAGCCATCATGGGCGACTGAGTGGCGTGGAAGCCGCTTATGGCACCGCAGGCTATGGTGATGAACATGGCGGGAATCATGCTGTCGGGGCTTTTGATGCCTAGTTTGGCCTCTCCCATGTTATACAGGCCGTCCCACAACTCGGGAATGTGCGGATGCTTGACCACGAGCATCACCAGCAATGCTATTCCCATAAAGAGGATGGAGAATGCAAAGACGGGATAAATCTTGCCTATAATCTTGCTCACTGGCATCATGGTGGCAATGATGTAGTACCCAAAGATGATTAACATCCATATAAGCATGTCAGAGAACACTCCCTCGCTGAACATGCCTGATAGCAGTGTGGCGGGACTCAGCACAAACACCGCGCCCACCATGATGAGCAGCAACAGCGAGAACGCCAGCATTATCTTCTTCATGGTATTGCCCAGATACTTGCCCACAATCTCGGGCAGTCCCATGCCGTCATTCCTGAGACTTATCACACCTGCCAGATAATCGTGTGTCGCACCTCCAAAGATGCATCCCAGCACAATCCACAGATAAGCCGCCGGACCATACCACATGCCCATGATTGCGCCAAATATGGGACCTGTGCCGGCAATGTTGAGAAACTGGATCAAGAAAATCTTCCAGCTGGGCAGTACCGCAAAGTCTACACCATCGTTGATGCGCACGGCAGGAGTCGCGCGGTCGTCGGGTCCAAACAACTTCTCCACAAACTTGCCATAGATGAAATATCCCAGAATCAGTGCAATAACACTCAGTGCAAATGTAACCATATCTAATACCTTGTTTTACCTGTTGTTTTCTGCTTTATTGCCACCACCATTGCCCACACTATCCATTAAGGTGGGTACTATTAATCATGTCGAACACCTATATGAATTGTTTGCCGCCATCAATAAAAGTTGCAGCATTCCAAGAACGGCTCCACTTGCTTTGTCGCACTAGCTCTTTCATCTCGGTGCTGAGATATGGAGGATCTTTATGGAAGGCAAGTATGATACAAGGCATAACCCCAAGTCCTCCCACTTCATATTGGCAATACTGTAGGTTTATGCCATTTTTGTCAATCCAGGGATCATTTCGGGGGACCACGTTTTTGAGGCTGCTTTTGTAAGGTTCTAGACCTAATTTTAACTGCTTGTTGCTCTTGTAGTTAGATTCTCTCTTCAAGTGTTCAATTGCAATGGCGTTAATGTCATACCCTTTTTTAAACATTGACTTACCCATCTGTTTGCCGTCGCTCTTCCTGAAGGTCATGCCATATCTATACCAGGTGCCATGTGCGCACCCGTCGCAATCAAAACTACCGTTAAACTCAAAACTGACCATCGTGTTGGTTTCATACACTTTGGTTATGTTATAGTCGCACAATAGAGTCTCATAATCCTCTACGTATCTTGCTACAAAAGCGTCTATGAGTTTATCTGCATCGTTTTTATATTGCCCATGTGCATCACCACAGCATGCGGCAATCCATTTCTTAACAGCACAAGAAACAACGTCGTTGCCTGTGGGCATGTCAATTACAAACGTCACATGCGGGAACTCGTACCCTCTTTCTGATTCATATTCTGATTTATCTAGCCAGGTGCGGGTTAAGTTTATCCTTTGAACAGGCAACAGACACACGTTCTCGGCGTTTAACGTTGTCGATGCTGAAAGTGTGATGACAACACAAATTAAGCGAATGAGATATTTCATAATTAGTTGTGAATTGAGAATCAGTAGTGTGCGGCCTTATCGTTTTGTTATTTGAACAGCGCTTTAGCCTCAGTGGTGAGGTAGGGCTGCATCTGCTTTACAGGAATCACTACATAGGGCATGCCTGCCATGAAGGCTGCAATCTCATAAGCGCCGTATTGGAACATTATACCTTCTTTCACTACCCATGGGGAATTGTTGGGCAGCTCTAGTTTGTTAAGATTAGATTCAAAGAGGCATTCACTGAGGGCTGCGTCACTCTTGACTTTGAAGTACTGCTTAAGTCCTTTTTTAATCAGAGGATTGAGTTTTGCTTTGGGCTTCACGAGCAGTTTGTTCATCTCTTTGCAGTCTTTCTTGCTGAACGTCACGCCATAGCGGTAAGACATGCCGTGTGCACCTCCGCTATATTCATAGCCCTCAATCTCATAGCTCACAAGTGTTTTAGTCTCATAAACCTTGGATATCGTGAATTGGTCATTGATGTCAGGCGAGTCGCCGCTTTGTATTTGGGCAACGTATGCATCGATAAGTGTCTCGGCACTTTTGTACACTTTGACTTTGGCGCCCAGGCATGAAGCCATCCATTTGATGACAGTTTGCGACAATTTATCATTACCGGTGGGGAAGTCAATAGTCGCCTTCACTTCAGGGTTCCAGCTGGCACTAGCATATTCCTCCTCGTTGCTCGAGAAACCCCATGAACGATTTACTTCGGTTTTTTTAGTTTGTAGATTTGCCGCTGATACACACATCCATGCGCTAAACAGCATAAGTAATAAGCCAGTTCTTTTCATACTTTTATATTTTATTGATTATAGAAAATCTTGCAACTATGCAGCAATACAACCTTATTGCAGCGTCCCCGCGCAGATTACACGGATTTCACAGATTTTATGCCCTTATGTTATTCTTTTGTACTTATGTCTAAAAAAATAGTTCTTCTATGTCAAAAAATATGCGTAATCAGTGAGATCTGCGCGAGATTATCCCCATTGCTGTATAGTTTGTTAATCTTGGAGTGAGGTGCCGTCGATGTCGGCGATGCGGTTGCGCAGGGCGGGCATGGCGTCGGCGTCGCACTGCAGGGTCATGGAGCAGGTGTTGTCAAACTGCTGGTCTATCATCTTGACATTACCGCCCTTGACCAGTTTCATCACGTCGTTCATCGACAGGTAAGGGAACGTGAACGTCACTTGGGCTTGCTCGTGACATTCAAGTATCTCGCCTTCCTCAATGGCGAGGCGGGCAGCTTCTCGATAGGCCACGATGAGCCCTGATGTGCCAAGCTTAATGCCGCCAAAGTAGCGCACTACCACGATGACTACGTTAGTGAGCCCGAACGAGTTGATCTGGCCCAGGATGGGTTTGCCGGCAGTGCCGCTGGGCTCGCCGTTGTCGCTGCTAAGATACTCGTTGCGCTCGGTGCCTATCATGTAGGCCCAGCACACGTGGCGGGCATCGTGGTAGTCGTTGGCATAGCGCTTGACCACTGCCTTAGCCTCCTCGGCACTCTGTACAGGCTCTACGAAAGCGAGAAAACGGCTCATCTTCTCGGTGTACTTGGCCTGCGATATGCCTTTTACTGTCTTGAAAAAGTCACTCATACATCATTTCCTCACCATTCCCGTCTAGGTCCTCAATATCATATCCAAACATTACATGGTCAAATTCCTCGGGATCAAAATCGCCATACCACTCGATGAGCTCCTGGGCACGCTTTGACTTGGGGTTCTTGATGATTTCGCAGAAGTCCATGTAGCCCGGTACACCGCCTATGTCCTCGGGCGGACATGCTCGTTTGCCCCCTGTTAGTGTAACAAGGGTGCGGTTCTCTCCCTCATCGTAGTCACGTGACTCTTGAACTGTGATGAGGTGTTCCCATCCGTCACCAAAGTCATATTCAAATGTGCACTTGTCGCCTTTTTTGATGATGAGATCGCCTATTGTACAGTTGCGTGAATCTTTTTTCTCTGTCAGCGAGAACAGGTCAAATTCAGCCTCATCGCCAATGGGTACTGAATAGAATGTGCGGTCTTTGACAAACTGATGCAGATGCTCCATTTCCCATCCCATAGAAATCAAAATGATGTGAGCAAATGATTCCAACATAAGATTTGAAGGTATAACGAGTTTGCGCCAGATTGGGGGCTTTATGCCCTTGAGTTCCACGCGCACGGTGAGTCGACGTGAAGGACGCTCGGGATGACACACGACGCTGGTCAAGCCCATTGTTGGCAAAAGATCCTCGTCAGGGTCAAGAGGATTTTCCCCCCATTTGTCACTATTGTTGTCTTCCATTCCCTCAGGCAGAGGAAATCCCATAGTGTCGTGGAAATGGCCCATGAGTTTCATCATGAACTCCATCTTGTCAGCATCGTTGAGTGCTTCGTATGCTTCAAAAATCTCTTGAGGTGTAAGTTTCAGTTTCATAGTCTATGTGATGTTATTTATTGGCCATGTTATAAATTGCAGTCATTGCTGTGGTGTCGATTTTCTCCAGAGAGCCGTACGCAAGCTTGCCGCCGTGGCTGCACTTGTCCACCATCTCGTCAATCTCGCCGGGGGTGACGGGGCGACCCAGCAGCTCGGGTATGCTGGTGGGCATGCCCAGGGTGCGATAGAAGTCTTCAACAGCCTCGATGCCACGCAGTGCTGTGGCTGACAGGTCGGTATAGTCGCATTCCACACCCATCACATTCACAGCAAACTGCACGAAGCGGTTCACGTGGCGAGGCATCACGTAACGTGCCCAGCTGCCCCACATAGCTGCCAGGCCTGCACCGTGGGTTACGCCGAACATAGCGCTGAGCTCGTGCTCGAGTTTGTGGGTCGCAAAATCCTTCTCGCCGCCGCATTCGGTCAAGTCGTTGTGTGCCAGGCTACCGGCCCACATGATTTGGGCACGGAGTCGATAGTCATTGGGCCGCTTGAGCACCTCGACAGCGCAGTCCTTGACGGTGCGCAACAGTGCCTCAGAGATAGCGTCGGTGAGCATCATGTCCTGGTGGGCGCAAAAGTAGCGCTCCATGGTGTGCATCATGATGTCGGTGGCACCGGCTGCAGTTTGATAGGCGGGCAGGGTATAGGTGCGCTCAGGGTTCATGATAGCAAACTTGCAACGGCACAGGTCGCTGTTGACACCGCGCTTGAGCATACCTGCCTCGTCGTTAGTGATGACACAGCTGCTGCTCATCTCGCTTCCTGCCGCAGGAATTGTGAGTACTGCGGCAACTGGCAGACATGCCTGAGGTACAGCTTTGCCGTCCCACAGGTCCCACACGTCGCCCTCGTAGGGCACACCGTAGCCGATTGCTTTGGCCGAGTCGATGACGCTGCCGCCGCCCACTGCAAGGATGAAGTCAACCTGCTCCTTGCGGCACAGCTCAATGCCGCGGCGCACCATGGTGAGCTCTGGGTTAGGAACAACTCCGCCCAGTTCCACTGTGTAGATATCGGCCTCGTTGAGCAGCTTAACCATCTTCTCGAGCAGGCCCGACCGGCGTGCGCTGCCGCCTCCATAGTGCACCAGCACTCGTTTGCCACCATATTGCTTTACAAGGTCAGCAACCTTCTCCTCACTCTCGCGTCCAAACACCACTCGGGTAGGGGTATAGAAATTAAAATCTTTCATATATGCTATTTTTTACGATTCAATTTTTTTGCAGGCTTAAAGTTACAAAATAATCGTTATTTATCAAACCACATGAGTCAATATTAATGATATTTAATGTTTTTAGACTCATATTGCCCCATGTCAGCCTATTCCTTAAATAAATAATCCCTGCCGGATAACTGTTCAACAGATATTGGTGTAAAAAAAATCTCGCTCGGGATGTGAGCGAGATTTTGTGTTTTTTATTAGTCGTCGTCAGAGGACTCTTCTTTGTCAGAGTGCCTGTGCCTGCGGCTTTTATTGCCTTCGTTCTTTGAGTCATCTTTTGGGGCTTTGTGACCCGGTGTCACACCGCCACGCGTTCCGTCGGGCTGGTTGAGGTACTGCATCCAGGGCTTGGCGGCAGAGTTAGCATAAGCCTTGAAGGTGTTGTTAGCAAACAAGATGTCGGTGATCTTGTTGTCTAAGGCATATTTCTTCAGGTTCTTGGTGAAGTAGCGGAAGTCGAGCACGTGGATTTCTTCGAATGAATAGAAGAGGTAACCGGGCAGTGCATTGCCGTAGCTATCCTTGAGGATGATGAGTCGGCGGCCGTTCTTGGTGCCGGTGCGCACTTGTGTGATCTTGCAGTCACCACCCATGAATGTGCAGTATGCTCCACCGCTGCCGTCAGGATAAGTGTAGAAGAATTCTCCCTGTGTGGGCGCGCTCTCCTTGACGATGGCATATCCCTTGTCGAGGGTGTAGTTGATGTAAGTGGTGGTGTACTGTATTCCCAGAGGCTTGTAGAAGACAAAGTCTTCAGGAGCATTCTTGATTGCGATGTCATGCGAGAATCCATACATAGAACCCACATAGTTGTGGATCACGTGTTTCTCGTAGCTTGACAATTCCTTGAAGGGAACACCGGCAACCTTGGCAAACGCCTGTGCTGCATAGAATGCGCCCAGGGGAGCCCAGTGGTGGTCGGTGCGCAGGTAGATATCCTCTTTCACGTGCTGTGACAGCGGCGTGTAGCAGTCTACGGCCTTAACCTTGGGGTCAAGGTGCTTGTAGGCATTGCGTATAGTGGGCAACTGACGGTTGGTCAGGCTCTTTGAGCTCTCGGGCAGATAGAAGTCAGTAGAGGTGGGGATAATCATACAGTAAACCTGGATTGCATCGCCAAAGGTGCGCTGGTACTCATTGGCTGCCTCGGCATACTGCACACCGCCATTCTCGCCGCCGCCAAATGATTGAAGCGCTCTCACCTTGGGGCCAGAGCCTAGGATGATGATGCCTCGAGAAGCTTTCTTAGTTTCGCCCTCTTCTGGGTTCTGGTAGTCAGCAATGTCGCCCAGATTAGCGGTGTCGCCGAGACCTTCTTCCTCATCTTTTGCAACAAATGAGACGCTGTTCTCGTCATTGCCTATGTTGAACTTGAGGTATTCCTTAAGTGTCATTGACATGGTCATGAGCACATCGCGGTAGGGCTCGCTGTCGCTGAACCACTGGGAGATATTCTTGGTGAAACTGCCGTTCATCAAGCTGTCTTGGTTATACTTGGGGAATGTGGCAAGGTCACGTTTCTCGAGCTCTGAATAAGTGCTGCGAGGGAAGGTGACAAATACAATTGTCATTCCGAAAAACAGGATTGCGAATATTGTGATGAATGTCTTGTTCATGACGTCTGTTTTATTGTACTAAGTAGTTGCGATAATTTTTCAAAATGTGAGGAGAAGCCGCCAGACCTATGCAGTTAGCAAACAGAATGTCAGTGACTCCATTCTCGTTGACATATTTGGTGAGGTTAACCGTGTTGTAGCGGCAGTCAACCACAGTGATTTCTTCAAACGAATAGAAGAGGAAACCGGGCAGTGCATTGCCAAAGCTGTCCTTGAGGATGAGCAGCTTGCGGCCGTTGTGGGTTGATGTCTTCACGTTAGTGAACTTGCAGTCGCCACCCATGAACGTGCTGTAAGCGATGCCTGAGCCGTCCTTGTACTGCCAGAAGAAGTCGCCCTGGTGGGGCTCGCCTGACTTGACCACATATTTGCGTGCCTTGTCGAGTGAATATTCTACATATGTGGTAGTGTACTCAACGTCTTTGGGGACATAGTAGATGAAGTCCTCGGGGTAGTTCTTGAGCTGTTCAATCTTAGACCACTGGTACATGGTGCCCAGGAAACGGTGCACCACCTTCTCGGTGTAGCTGCTCAGGTCGTTGAACGGAACGCCCGCTGCCCAGGCAAATTGCTGCGCAGCATAGTAGGCTCCCAGGGGTGCCCAGTGATGGTCGGTGCGGGAGTAAATGGGCTCGTCAACGTGCTCAGTAAAGGTGGGAATGAGCTCAATGCTCTCAACCCCTTCTACCAGGGCGTTGAAGCAGTTGCTCATGGCGGTTGTCTGGGTCCTTACCAGCCCCTTGGTGACATCACGGCCATAAAACTCGCACTGCTCAGGCACGGGCATGCTGTACACGTTCACCTTTTTGTCGAAGTGCTTGTAGTACTCATTGGCCACAGCAGCATAGTCGAGCAGACAGTTGGCCCCATTGCTGAAACAGCTGAATGCCCTGATTTGAGGTCCGTCGCCTATGGCTACAATGCTTTTCTGTCCCTTGCGCAGGGTAAGGGGCTTTGAGCTTGTAGACGCCGTGTTGTCGTCAGTATCGTTGTAGTCTTGCGCATGGGCACTTGCAGTAAGTGCCAGTAATGCTACAAGTGAATAAATCTTGCTATTCATTAGTCAGTGTCTTTTGATATTAGAAACGGGTGTAAAGGAATGCGTTGTTAGTGGCACCCACGAGCAGAGCTGTGCACAGCACCAGAACAACTGCAGAGAACACGATGCGTGTGCCTGTGATGATAAGGTTGTAAGACGTGGTGTCTTCGCCGCCGGTAGCCTTGGCACACAGCTGTGTGGCCCACTTGCGCACAGGCATTATAAACAACAGAGCGATAACCCACAGCCAGAAGTTGTCGGTGATGGCCGTCATTGTAAACATGTTGTGCACTTCCTTGCAGTTGCCAAAGAGTGCCGAGAAGAATTTACCCATCTGTGCCATATCCACAAAGTAGAAGATGCCCCAGCCCAGAACCACGGCAAACAGCGCATAGACGTGCATGATGACTGCAGGAACTTTCCAGCGCAGCAATGTGTACTTCTCAATTACAAGGATCACGCCGAAGTAGAGACCCCACAGAACGAAGTTCCAGCTGGCCCCGTGCCACATACCGGTGAGGAACCACACCACGAGGATGTTGAACCACTGGTGACGGCGGTTGCCGCCCATGGGGATGTAGACATAGTCACGGAAGAAACTACCCAGTGACATGTGCCAGCGGCGCCAGAAGTCGGTAATAGAACCGCAACAGTAGGGGTGGTTGAAGTTCTCGTTGAAACGGAAGCCCATGCAACGGCCTATACCTATTGCCATGTCGCTATAACCCGAGAAGTCATAGTAGATTTGCAGCGTGAAAGCAATGATGCCCACCCAAGCACCTGTTGTAGAGAGGTCTTTGAGACCTGACACGAGGAACTGGTCGGCAATTTCTGACAACTGGTTGGCAATGAATACTTTCTTACCCAGACCCAGCATGAATCGTGTGATACCGTCGGCAATGTCGGCCGAGTTTACACGGCGGTTGTGTATTTCATTGACGATGGTGCCATATCTCACGATAGGACCTGCAATGAGCTGGGGGAACATGGAGATGTAAAGTAACAGTCCCCAGTAGCTTTTCTGTGCAGGTGAATCCTTGCGGTAAACATCCACCAGGTAAGACAGTGACTGGAATGTGTAGAAGCTGATGCCTATGGGCAACGCTATGTTGGGAATGGGGCAGGGAATGCCCAGTGAGTTGACTTGTTCAGCAAAGAAGCCGGCATACTTGAATACACCCAGTACAAGGATATTGCAAGCTACGCCTATGCCCAGCATGAGTTTTCGCTTTTCCTCTGAGTTGTCTATTGCCCGGCCCACAATATAGTTCATGAGCACGCTCAAGATCATCAGGAACACATACACTGGTTCTCCCCATGCATAGAAGATGAGAGAGAACAAAATTAGAACAAAGTTCTTGGTCTCGTTGCGCGGATGCAGCTTGTCTTCAGCAACTAGCACCCAGCGGTCGATGGCTCCGCCCACCAGGTACATCACGATGAACGCAGCAAGAAATACAAATAAGAAGAATAAATCGGCAAATACCATAATTATATATAGAGCCTAAATAATTAACGTTGTTGTGTGATTGGCTTGTAGGTCGCAGTAGTTGTTTTGCGGCCAATACAGACTGCAAAGTTACAACAAATTGTGCGATAGTAAGGAATTTGAAATGTTATTTTTTGTATGCGTCCAGCATATTTTTTAAAATGCCGGCTATCAGTGCCGCATTTGACTTGGCGCCTTTCTGTGACGTGTGTGTTCCGTCGCTGGTGTAAACCTTGCGCTTGGCCTCACTTTGTGCCTCCACCTTTGACAGTTTGTCGAGCCTGATTACAGTGCAATCCATTCGCTTGCCGCATTCCTCGATGATGTCGCCGGCTTGCGTGATAGATGCTGTTGGTACTGATGTTGACTGCATGGGAGTGAGTAGCACGATGTGGGCTTGGGGGTAGGCCTGTTGCAGTGTGAGCACGTTATACCTCACGGCTGTGGCTAATGCCCCCAATTCGTTTGGCTCAAGCTCGGTGATGTCGTCAACGGGCATGGCAAATGCCTCGTCGACACTCGACGATAGAGCCTCGGGACGACTGGTAATAAACCACATGTCGTTAGTGCCGGCCGAAATGATGATGATGTCGGGACTAGCCGAAGTGTCCTCGATGAGGCGCTGGACTTGGTTGTAAATCACATTGTTGTCGCCCAGTTTGCCTATGTTTTCAACTAAATCCCTGCAGGTGTTTTTGGTGCAAGTCCATGTGGCACCGCTTCGGGCATAGCTGTGTATGCTCGTGGGGTTTACCATTGATTTGAACCAGTAAGTCCATCCTTTGGGCGTGTTGCAGTTGTCACCACCAAGCCATGTGTTTGAGTCTCCTAGTGTTATTATATTTTGTGCATGTGTGGCGGTAGTCATCATTGCCATCGCCGCCGCAAGAATAATGCTTCTTGAAGTTTTTCTGAATGTCATAATGACTGCAAAAGTACATTTTTTTTCTTAAACGTCAAAAGCAATTTGGTGGAAAGCGGGAAAAAATGTAACTTTGTTCTTGAAAATAACATTTTATAATATACATTATGAAAAGTAGAGTAACAGAATTGTTTGGCATTGAGTATCCTGTCATTGCCGGAGGTATGGTTTGGTGCAGCGGTTGGAGACTTGCTGCCGCTGTGAGCAATGCTGGTGGCCTTGGCCTCATAGGTGCCGGCTCAATGACCCCTGAGGTATTGCAGGAGCACATACGCAAGTGCAAGGCAGCTACCGATAAGCCTTATGGTGTGAATGTCCCCTTGATGTATCCGCAAATCGAGCGACTGATGGACATCATAGTCGAGGAGAAGGTGCCTGTGGTATTCACCAGTGCTGGTAGCCCCAAGAAGTGGACTCCGTTCCTGCATGAGCATGGTGTTAAGGTAGCCCATGTCGTGGCATCTTCGGCTTTTGCCGTGAAGTGTGAGCAGGCTGGTGTTGACGCTGTAGTTGCCGAAGGCTTTGAAGCCGGAGGCCATAACGGTCGTGAGGAAACCACAACCATGTGCCTCATTCCTGCAGCCCGTAAAGCTACTTCGCTGCCTCTCATCGCAGCCGGTGGCATTGCAACAGGTGACGCTATACTTGCCACCCGCGTGCTTGGTGCCGAAGGTGTTCAGATAGGTACCCGTTTTGCACTCACCGAGGAAAGCAGCGCAAGTGATGCCTTCAAGCAGCGCTGTCTCGATCTCAACGAGGGTGACACCAAGCTGTTGCTGCGCAAGTTGTCGCCCACGCGCCTTGTCAAGGGTGGATTCTATACAGCTATTGAGACAGCCGAGAACGAGGGTGCTACTCCTGAGAGGCTTCTGGAAATCATTGGTACGGGAGCTTCGCGCCGCGGTATCTTCGAGGGTGACATCGAAACCGGAGAGCTTGAGATAGGCCAGACATCGGCATTGCTCAAGGGCAAGGGCGTGCAGACCGTACAGCAGGTTTTTGACGAGCTGGTGACCGAATATAAAGCGGCTGTTAATAAAATCGTCTCAAAATGATGCTTTAGGTTTGCAACTTTTTTGTAAATTTGCACCATTATAAATATTATCAAATTTTTAAAATATACAAATATCATTATGGCACAATGGTTTGAATGCAAAGTCAAGTATGACAAAATGATGGAAACAGGTATTCTCAAGACTGTTACCGAACCTTATCTCGTAGACGCACTATCTTTTACCGAAGCAGAGGCACGCATCACAGCTGAGATGGAGCCTTTTATCTCTGGTGAATTCTCGGTTGCGGCAGTTCGTCGCATGAATATCAGCGATATCTTTTATAACCAAAATGGTGACAAGTGGTATAAAGTGAAAACTAACTTTATCACCATCGACGAGAAGACTGCTGTAGAGAAAAAGACAGCGTCGTTCCAGCTGGTTCAGGCTAGTGAATTCAGCAACGCCCTTGATGTGTTCATGGAGGGTATGAAGGACACTATGGCTGACTTTGAGATTGCTTCAATAACTGAGACTGCACTTATGGATGTATTCTCGGCCGACCTTCAGCACACACTTGCCGACAAGGCTGCTGAGCAATAATCATAGGTTGTGAATATAGCAAGCCGCATAAAGGACATTAAGGCGCAGCTCCCGACGGGGGTGCGCCTTGTTGCCGTTTCTAAGTTTCACCCGGTCGAGGCATTGCGCGAGGCTTATGATGCCGGTCAGCGTGTCTTTGGCGAGAGTCGGGCACAAGAACTGTCGGTTAAAGTGCCCCAGTTGCCACAGGACATCGAATGGCATTTCATAGGTCATCTGCAAACTAATAAGGTGCGTCAGGTGGTACCTTTGGTTAATGTAATCGAGAGCGTTGATTCTCTTAAGCTGCTTCGATTAATTGACAGTGAGGCGGCTCGTGCCGGCCGCACCGTTGACGTGTTGCTACAGTTGCATGTGGCACAGGAGGAGGCTAAGTCGGGATTTGCTCCCGCCGAACTGCTCGATGTAGCAAGTAGTGGAGAACTTGATGGACTCACCCATGTGCGCGTGATAGGACTTATGGCCATGGCAACCTTTACCGATGACGAGACTGTAATCACTGGGGAATTTGCTCAAGTGAAGGATACCTTTGACACGCTCAAGAAGGGGGTGATGGCAGCAAACGCCCATTTCGCAGAAATAAGCATGGGAATGAGCGACGACTGGGCCATTGCAGTGAAATATGGAAGTACCTTGGTGCGCATTGGAACAGCCATCTTCGGTGCTAGGGAATACTAGATTGAGGCTAACAAATGAAATAAAATGAGGGAAATGGTTTTGTTTCTCTCATTTTTTATGCATTAAAACAAATAATATTTGAAATATTTTACTATCTTTGTAGGTCAAAACTTTAAACAGATAAAACTAATTATTAACAAAAATAACACTAAGTAAAATGGCTCAAAAATCTAAACAATGGGCAGCTATCATTATGATGATCGCCCTGTTTGCAATGATTGCATTCGTGACTAACTTGTGCTCTCCCATGGCAACCATCGTTAAAAATCAGTTTGGTGCATCGGAGACTGCAGGCCAAATTGGTAACTATGCTAACTTTATCGCTTACCTGCTCATGGGTATTCCCAGCGGTATGCTTATCGCTAAGTTTGGCTACAAGAAGACTGCTCTCGCAGCTCTCGTTGTAGGTATCGTGGGTCTGGGTCTTGAGTTCTGCAGCGGCCAGGTAGGTGGCGATGGCGCTTACTGGGTATATCTGCTGGGTGCATTCATCAGCGGTATGTGTATGTGTATGCTCAACACTGTTGTTAATCCCTTGCTCAACGTCCTTGGCGGTGGTGGCAAGACTGGTAACCAGCTCATCCAGGTAGGTGGTGCGTTCAACTCGGCAGCTGCTGTTGCTGTTTACATCCTTATGGGTGCTCTCATTGGTGAGGTAACAAAGGACACTGCTATCAGCGATGCAACCCCCGCACTTGCAATTGCCGGCGGTATCTTCGTTTTGGCATTCGTTATCCTGCTGTTCACTAAGATCGAAGAGCCCGAGCAGGCTCCCGTAGAGATGGGTCTCATTACTGGTGCGCTGAAGTATCGTCACTTTACACTGGGTGCTCTCGCAATCTTCCTGTATATGGCTGTTGAGGTTGGTACTCCCACTTATATGATGTCTTACCTGCAGACTCCCGAGGTTGGCGTTAGCGCAAGCGTTGCTGGTCTCATTGCATCTGTTTACTGGTTCATGATGTTTATCGGTCGTTCAGTTGGTGGTTCAATCGGTGGTAAGGTTAGTAGCCGCATGATGGTAGGTGTAGTTGCTGCTGTTGCAATCGCACTGTTGCTGTTCGGTATGCTGGCACCCGCAAGCATCAAGGTTGAGGTTCCTGGTATCGACTGGGCTAACTTGAACATGATTTGGACAGAGGTTCCCGTTGGTGTATTTGCATTCATCCTTGTAGGTCTGTGCACATCAGTAATGTGGGGCGGTATCTTCAACATGGCTGTTGAGGGCCTTGGCAAATACACTGCTGCTGCTTCTGGTATCTTCATGACCATGGTATTTGGTTGTGCAGTGATGGTAGGTCTCCAGGCATTTGTTGCCGATACTTGCGGTATCCTTGTTAGCTACGTTATTCCTACAGCTTGTGCTGCTTACATACTGTTCTACGCCCTTATTGGCAGCAAGCCCGCTAAGGTTGAAGAATAATATATAATAATGTATAAAGGCAGTGTCGCTCTCAAGAAAGGGCGGCACTGTTTGTTTTTGTAGTATAAATGTGGCATAAAATGACAAGAATAGGGTTGTAAAGGATTTTTTTGCTGGTATTTTTGCTCATGTGCGTATTTTGTAGTAATTTCGTACTCAAATTAAACATCTTAAAATTATTATAGGACATCTATATATGGTAGACGAAAAACTCATGACGCTTGCGGCCAATAATATTCGCATCTTGGCAGCAAGTATGGTCGAGAAGGCCAAATCTGGTCACCCTGGAGGTGCAATGGGTGGCGCTGACTTTGTAAACACTCTTTATTCTAAGTATCTGGTATGTGATCCCGACGATCCCACATGGTTCGCTCGTGACCGTTTCTTCTTGGATCCCGGACACATGTCTCCCATGCTTTATAGTGTGTTGTTCCTCACTGGAAAATATACAGTAGAAGACATTCAGTCGTTCCGTACATGGGGTAGCGTTACTCCCGGACATCCTGAGCTTGACGTAAAGCACGGTGTGGAGAATACATCTGGTCCGCTGGGTCAGGGACACGTTATGGCAGTGGGTTGTGCTATTGCCGAGCGTTTCTTGGTGGCACGTTTTGGCGATACCATTGCACACAAGACCTATGCCTTCATCAGTGACGGTGGTGTGCAGGAAGGTATTTCACAAGAAGCTGCACGCATAGCCGGACACCTGGGACTCAATAACCTCATCATGTTCTATGACAGCAATGCAGTGCAGCTGTCTACCGATTGCGACGCTGTGAGCACCGAGGATACTGCTGCAAAGTATCGTGCATGGAACTGGAATGTGATAGAAGTGGACGGAACTAACGCCAGTGAGATGGCTCAGGCTCTTGAGACAGCTCAGGCTGAGGCTGAACGTCCCACTCTTATCCTTGGTCACACCGTGATGGGTCGTGGTTGTGTTACTGAGGATGGGGTTAACTTCGAGGGCAAATGCAGCACTCATGGTAATCCTCTTAGCAAGTCGGGCGCAAGCTTTGAGAAGACTATTGCTAATTTGGGCGGTAATCCTGAGAACCCCTGGGTAGTATTCCCCGAGGTTGCACAACTGTATGCACAGCGTGCAGCAGAACTGCGCGAAATCGTTGCCAAGCGTCGTGCCGAACATGAGGCTTGGGCCAAGGCTAACCCCGAGGCAGCCAAGGAACTCCAGGACTATATCGACGGTAAAGTTACTCAGGTTGACTATGCAGCCATCGAGCAGAAGCCCAACAATGCTACACGAGCTTCGTCGGCAGCTGTGCTCAAGGTGCTTGCTCAGAACGTAAAGAACATGATTGTATCGAGTGCCGACCTTGCCAACAGTGACAAGACCGATGCTTTCCTCAAAGAGGCTGGCGCTTTTGCTCGCCATGACTTTAGCGGTGCATTCCTTCATGCCGGAGTATCAGAACTTGCGATGACCTCAATAATTAACGGTATGGCTCTTCACGGAGGTGTTATTGCTGCTTGTGGCACATTCTTCGTGTTTAGCGACTATATGAAGCCTGCTGTTCGCCTGTCGGCTCTCATGGAACTACCCGTCAAGTTCATCTGGACTCACGATGCATTCCGCGTGGGTGAGGACGGTCCCACTCATGAGCCCGTAGAGCAAGAGGCACAGATTCGACTTATGGAGGAACTCAAGAACCACAGCGGACGCAACAGCATGCTCGTGCTTCGTCCCGCCGATGGTCCTGAGACTTCTGTTGCCTGGAAAATGGCTATGGAGAACACTAAGACTCCCACAGCTCTCATCCTCTCTAGACAAAACATCGATGACCTGCCAGCTGCCAGCGGCAACCGCTATCAGGAAGCTCTGGGTGCAGAACGCGGCGGATATGTTGTTGTGAAGGAAGACAATCCTGACGTTGTGCTTGTGGGCAATGGCTCAGAGGTAGCAACTCTCGTGGCTGCTGCTGAAATTGTAAAAGAGCAGGGTGTCAAGTCGCAGATTGTTTCTGTTCCCTCTATTGGCCTTTTCCTTGACCAGGACCAGGAGTATCGCAATAATGTTATCCCTGAGGGTGTTCCTGCATTTGGCTTGACAGCAGGACTCCCCTCTACATTGCGTCGTGTAGTTCCCGTGGGTAAAATATTTGGCTTAGACCATTTCGGAGCATCGGCTTCGTATAAAATTCTTGATGAAAAATTTGGATTTACCCCTCAAAATGTTGCATTAGAGGTAGTAAAATCTCTGAAAAAATAATTTTTTCAACAAAAAATGCATTTTTTTCAAAGAAAATTATACGTAATAGAAAAAAATGCGCTATATTTGCACAATAATTTGAGTAAGAATAATAAAATTTTTAATTGTTTAACAGATACAAAACACGTAAGTCTATGAAAAAGATTACATTGATGGCGCTTGCTGGCGCCATGTTCATGGGATCTGCTGTTGCTAACGCACAGCAGGTAGATGAAACAGGTTACCTTTTTAACAGATTCCAGGACAACTGGTTCGTAGAAGGTCTGGGTGGTGCAGGTGTTATGATGTCTAAGTATGACGCTAACGCTAAGCTCGGTGATCGTATTGGTTGGAAGGGTAATCTTGAAGTTGGTAAGTGGTTCTCTCCCGTTATGGGTCTCCGTATCGGTGGTGAGTTCAACCAGATGAAGGGTGCTTACAAGGTTGGTTCAGAAGGTACTGTTATCGGTGCACGTCCCGGTGTAGCAGCTGATAAGGCTGGTTTCAACCTGCAGCAGTTCAACAACATCGGTCTTACTGGTGACGCTATGTTCAACCTTACTAACCTGTTCTGCGGTTACAAGCCCGGTCGTTTCTACAACGCTGTAGCTTATGCTGGTGCTGGTATCCATTGGGTATATGAGCGTGAACTTGATGCTCGTGCTAACCTGAAGGATTGGGTTTACGCAGGTGGTGGTGACCATGCTCGTAACCTTTCACTCCGTGCTGGTCTTCTCAACACATTCCGTCTGAGCGAGCACGTTAATCTGCTTCTCGACCTCCGTTTCGAGGAAATGCAGGAGCATGTTGACGGTTACAACAAGACTTGGAATGAGTATCCCAGTGCACTCCTCGGTCTTTCTTACAAGTTCAACAAGACTGAATGGAATGCTCCCGTTATTCCCGTTTGCCCCGAAGTTCCCACTTACAAGTATACAGACGAAGAGGGTGATCGCCTCGCTGCACAGCTGAGAGCTGCTAAAGCTAAGGTTGAAGATCTCGAGAATCAGCTCAAGGGTTGCAACAAGGGTACACATGTTGATCCCACTCCCGCTCCCACTCCCGCTGTTGACAAGGACGCTCCTCTTGCAATCATTTATTATCCCATCAACGTTTCTAAGATCGTAGGTGTACAGAACAACGTTGTTGACGCTGTTGCTAACGTTATGCTCGAAGAGACTAGCAACTACGAACTCACTGGTTGGGCTGATAACTACACTGGTAACGACGTAATCAACACTCGTCTCCGTAAGGACCGTGTTGCTGGCGTTAAGGCTGCTCTCGTAGGTAAGGGCGTTGAGGCTGATCGTCTGAACACTCAGATCAACGACGGTAACCGTACAAACTTCGGTCCCAAGTGTGCATCACTTGACCGTGCCGTAACTATCGAGCGTGCTAAGTAATTATCACTAACGATATATAAGAAAACGCTTCCACAATTATGTGGGAGCGTTTTTTTTGGTTCGCCCAGCACGAACGTATTCTAACGGGTGCAAGTCCCCAA
>JAKSLZ010000027.1 GCA_024400935.1 Muribaculaceae bacterium
AACCGCCCCCTAGGAGAGGACTGCGACAATTAAGTCGCGGTCCTCTTGTTTTTTATATCCCCCCCTCCCTCCCCTTCCCCGTCCCCGCCGGGGGGGAGGACCCAAGAGGACTGGAGAGGACTGGAGAGGATGCAAGAGGACTGAATGAGGCTCAAGGGGAGACACCCCGCGCTGACGCACGGGGCACAGGGGCTAAAGGAGAGAAGAGGTACCAGAATGTCTGGTCGGGGGGCAAACGTGGTAAACGTGAAAAAATGTTGTTGCTTTGATGTTTTTGGGGTTTCAATTTTGGGAAGTCGGTCTTTTGATGTAATTTAGTAGTTTAAATTAGGTAAATTATATATTATTACATACAATATGAGAAAGTTTTTTTCTTTGGTTTGTGCCCTAATGTGCACAATATCAGTATTTAATGTTGCCGCTCAATCGATGGGTGACTCTAAAACTTTGTTTAAATATCCTGTTGCTCCCGATACTTGCACTACATTAGAGTCGCGTTGCAATTATATTGTGGTGAATTTTTGGAACAACTATGACATCACTCGACCTATTAAGGATGATGTTGGGTTTGAACAGGCTTTTCGTGACTATGTGAATTTTTTCAAATATGCTCATCGCAATATTGTTTTGTCGTCAGTGCGCGATTTTATTTTCAGGGCTCGTGTAAACACTCCAAACCTTATTAAGGTGGGTAAGGTGGCTGAATCGGCTCTGTATGGTCCTGCTGCAGAATACTGGAGTGATGAACTGTATGTTGAAGTCGCTAAGTTTTTGAGTGAGTCTACAGGGCTCAAGCAGGTTGAACGAAATCGTTATAAGAATCAAATCAAAGTGATTAATAACACTATTGCTAAGTCGGGCGACCATGAGGGTTCTGTTTTACCTGACTTTGATGTGATTACTGCCGACGGTAAAAAGAAGTTCTCGACACTTGAGGGTAAGACGTTTTTCTTGTTTTTCACTGATGGTTCGTCTACTAGTTCGATGGAATGTGTCAGGCTGAATACTGATCTTACTGTCAGCAAGCTTGTTGAACTGGGTGAAGCTGTGGTTGTTCAGATTTATTTGGGTAAACCGGGTCAAGACTGGTTTAAGAACCAACCTAAGGAATGGATTAATTGCAGCAGTGAGCAGGCTGCAAATGTTCTGGACATTCGTTTTGTGCCCAGCTGCTATATCTTAGACGATATGCATCGTGTGCTCACTAAGAATGTCAGTGTGGGTGATATCAAGTCAGCTTTTAACTGATTATATTAACGTTTAAAAATATTCATGATATGAATTTCTGGAAACGTTTATTTCTTTATTGCACAGGATACAGCCACAGTAACCTGTCTAGATTGTTTTTGAGACTGTTTACTGGTGTGATGTTTTTGCAGTTGTGTGTGCGTCAGATGTTGCACTTTGAGGAGCTTGCGCCCACATTCCAAGGATTCCTGGGGCTGTCACCTGAGTGTTCCATGTCGCTTCTGCTTGTTGTGGAGCTGCTTAGTTGCACGTTTATCATTCTGGGTCTTCTCACTCGCATTGCAGTTATTGCTCCCATGATTATCATGTTTGCGGCCGAGCATGTTATCCTGTCGTCGCATGGAACTGTTGCCGACCAGTTGTTTAATTTTGAGCCGGGTTATCCTGTGATGTTCATTGGCATATTCTTGTATATGCTGCTTGCAGGTCCTGGTAAGATTTCGCTTGACTATATCATTACTGCGCATATCGTTGACGACGAGAAACATGACGATGTGCTTGAAAATGCTTAATATATGAAGATTGCTGTTTTAATCTCGGGCGGTGTAGACAGTGCCGTCACGGTGCATAGGCTTAAGGAGCTGGGCGAGGACCTGCAGTTGTTCTACATACGCATAGGTATGGACACTGATGAGGGCGATTGCGCAGCCGAGGAGGATATAGAGATGTGCCAGCTGATAGCCCGCAAGTATGGCCTGCCGCTTGAGGTGGTGTCTCTGCATGAGGAGTATTGGGAGAACGTGATGGAGTATGCCCTGCGTACTGTCAAGGAGGGACGCACTCCCAATCCTGACATGATGTGCAACCGCATGATCAAGTTTGGCTACTTTGAACAGCGCTGGGGGCATGAATTTGACATGACTGCTACCGGACACTATGCTACCACCGATGTTGTGGATGGCGTGAAGTATCTGGCAACTGCTGTTGATCCGGTCAAAGACCAGACTGACTTTCTGGCTCAAATCACATACGAGCAACTGCAGCATTTGATGTTCCCCATAGGCGACCTGCCCAAAGAAGAGGTGCGCCGCATAGCAGCCGAGGTGCGCATGCCCAATGCTTACCGCAAGGACAGCCAGGGTATATGCTTCCTGGGCCAAATCAACTATAATGACTTTATCCGTCGCCATCTGGGTGTAAAGAAAGGTCCTATCATTGAGATTGAGACCGGTCGCAAACTGGGCGAGCACAATGGCTTCTGGTTCCACACTATAGGGCAGCGTAGGGGCTTGGGCCTGAGCGGCGGTCCATGGTATGTAGTGAGAAAGAATGTCCATGACAACGTTATATATGTCTCGGGGGGGTATGACACTACACGTCAGTATGGTCGCGAGTTGCATTTGACTGAGATGCACTTTATAAGCGGTAATCCGTGGGAGGGTGTCAATGAGCCGGTGAAAATAATGTTCAAGAACCGTCACACCCCGGTCTTCATGAAGGGACGCTTGAGTCATGACGGAGACGAGTGGCTCATCGAGAGTGAGCAGGATGTTCAGGGCATTGCCCCCGGACAGTTTGCTGTCATCTATGATGAGAAGGCACACCTGTGTTATGGTAGTGGTGTCATCACTAAATAAAAACCAAAACCTATGGCAGAAGAACTAGTAGAGCTCAAGGTGTCTGGTGTGTCGCGCAACAATCTGCAGATTGGGGCATTTACCTTATTGCTTGATGAGCTTGACGGGACTCGCAGGCTGCCTATCGTGATAGGTCTCTCTGAGGCTCAGTCTATAGCATTTCGTCTTGAGGGCTTAACGGCGCCGCGCCCACTAACCCACGATTTGATGACCACAATCATGCATGCCTATAGCATAGAGTTGGAGCGGGTGGTTGTCTCTAGTTTCTCTGACGGAGTGTTTGCTGCAGAGTTGTATGTTAATGGCGATAACGGCAGCACTTGTCTGGACTCGCGGCCGAGTGACGCAGTTGCCATGGCTTTGCGCACTAACGCACCTATCTATGCAACGGAGAGCGTGATGATGTCTTCCAGCTATGATACAAAAAAGAAGGAGGAAGCTCCTGCCACAAGGGAAGGAGTGGAGTTGGAGGGTTTGTCGCTCTCAAGGCTTAAAGCACGCCTGCAGCATCATATTGACTGCGAAGAATATGAGCAAGCGGCTTACATTAAAAAAATAATTGAATCGCGCTCGCAAGAATAGCTGAGAAACCGCTTGCAACGTGATGTGGATTTGAAAATAAATTGTTACCTTTGTAGGTTGAAATATAAATTAATAAATAAAATAACATTAACATGAATAATTTAAAATTCAGACTCATTGTGATGAACTTCCTGCAGTTTGCTGTGTGGGGAGCTTATCTTACATGTATGGGAAATTACCTTGGAAAGGCTGGCATGGGAGCTGAGATCTCATGGTTCTATGCTATTCAGGGTATAGTATCTATTTTTATGCCCACCATCATGGGTATCGTGGCCGACAAGTACATCCAACCTCAGAAGTTACTGGGTATTTGCCACTTAGTAGCCGGTGCGGCTATGATTGCTTTGTTTAACATGGGACAGGCATCTGCTACCCCCGACAAAGTCATGTTCATTACTTTGTACACACTTAGTGTTGCATTCTACATGCCTACGCTGGCTCTCAGCAATACTGCAGCGTTTACTATCATGACTAACAATAAGATGGACACTGTCAAGGACTTCCCGCCCATTCGCGTGTTTGGTACAGTAGGTTTCATTGCCACCATGTGGTTTGTTAACTGCGCTACATTTGACAATGGTTCATTCTTCTTCACCCTTGGCGAGAATGCTTATAAGTTCCAGGGTACACACTATCAGTTCCTCGTTTCGGGTGTGCTGAGTGTAGTTCTGTTTGCTTATTGCTTCACTCTGCCTTCATGTCCTCTGGTTAAAAAAGAAGGCAAGCAGTCACTGGCCGAGACAATGGGTCTCAATGCGTTCAAGTTGTTTAAGACCAAGAAGATGGCAATGTTCTTCATCTTCTCGATGATGCTCGGTATGTCACTGCAGGTGACTAACGGTTTTGCAACTCCGTTCCTTACCAGCTTCCAGGCAGATCCCGCGTTGAAGGATACATTTGCTGCCAACAATGCAACAATGCTTGTATCATTGTCACAGGTGAGTGAGGCGCTTTGCATCCTTCTCATTCCGTTCTTCTTGAAGCGTTTCGGTATCAAGGTTGTTATGCTCATCGCGATGTATGCTTGGGTATTCCGCTTTGGCTTCTTCGGCCTGGGCAATCCTGCAATGCCTGGTGTATTGCTGTTTGTTCTCTCTTGCATCGTCTATGGCGTTGCGTTTGACTTCTTCAATGTGTCAGGTGCGATGTTTGTCGACAAAGAGTGTGACCCCAACATCAAGGCGTCAGCCCAGGGTTTGTTCATGCTCATGACCAATGGCCTTGGAGCTACCATAGGTACACTTGCGGCAGGTCAGGTTGTAAACGCTTATTGCCAGTGGCAGGGCGATTATCTCTTGGGTGACTGGCCCACTGCTTGGTTTATCTTTGCTGGTTTTGCTCTGGTTGTTGCAGTGGCATTCATGGTACTGTTTAAGTACAAACACGATCCTAGCAAAATCTAAAATATTATGCATTTGTTCTATTGTCCCGAAATTGCCTCTACAGGCATCTTGCCAGAGGAGGAATCACGACATTGTGTCAAGGTGCTTCGTCTTGTTGAGGGCGATGAGATAGACATTGTGGACGGCAATGGAACGTGGCATCACGCACGCATCACTATGGCGCACCACAAGCGGTGCGCCGTAGAGATAGTGCACAGAGAGGAACGAGCTCCACACTGGCCCAGCAGGATAGTTGTGGCTATCGCTCCTACAAAAAATATCGACCGCATTGAGTGGATGATAGAGAAGACCACCGAGATGGGTATAGACCGCATCATCCCGCTGCAATGCCGGTACAGTGAGCGCAAGGAGGTTAAGACCGAGCGCTTGCGCAAGATTCTCGTGAGTGCAATGAAACAGTCGCTCAAGGCTACGTTGCCACAGCTCGACGAGATGACACCGGTGATGAAGGTCATAGGCATGCCGTTTGAAGGCAAACGCTACATTGCATATTGCGACATGACGCTGCCGCGCGAACAGCGCAAGACCTTTGCTCAGGTGTATGACAGTACACAGGACGCTCTAGTCCTGATAGGCCCCGAGGGGGATTTTAGCCCCGAGGAGGTTAACGCCGCCCTAGCCGCCGGATTTATACCAGTGACACTGGGCGACAGCCGCCTTCGCACTGAGACAGCGGCAGTGCAGGCCGTGGCAAGTTGCCACACAATATTTCAGTTAAAATAAAGACATCAAGAAAAATGATTAAAGAGTTGACCAATGCTGCCAGCGGCCAGTTTTTTCTTCTTGCCGGTCCTTGTGTGATAGAGGGAGAGGAGATGGCGATGGATATAGCCGAAACGGCGATGAACATCACGTCGCGCCTGGGCATTCCATATGTGTTCAAGGGTAGTTACCGCAAGGCAAACCGCTCGCGCATAGACAGCTTTACAGGCATAGGCGATGAGAAGGCACTCAAGATCTTGCGCAAGGTGCGTGAGACATTTGGAATTCCCGTTGTAACCGACATCCACGCTGCCGAGGAAGCTGCGATGGCAGCCGAGTATGTCGACGTGCTTCAGATTCCCGCATTCCTGTGCCGCCAGACCGACATTCTGGTTGCTGCAGCCCGCACAGGACGCATGGTCAACATCAAGAAAGGTCAGTTCCTGTCGCCCGAGGCAATGCAGTTTGCAGTGCAGAAGGTGCGTGATACCGGTAATGATGATGTCGCGATTACCGAGCGAGGCACTACATTCAGCTATCATGACCTTATCGTAGACTTCCGTGGCATAAGCGCAATGCAGCAGTATGCACCAGTGATTGTCGACATTACCCATTCACTCCAACAGCCCAACACCTCTAAAGGTGTTACCGGCGGATTGCCTCACCTCATCGAGCCCATGGCACGCGCCGCAGTTGCTGTGGGGGCTGACGGGCTGTTCCTGGAGACTCACCGCGACCCCAGTGTAGCTAAGAGTGACGGAGCCAACATGCTGCGTCTGGATTTGCTTGAGGGCTTGCTCACACGTCTTGCCGCCTTGCGTCAGGCCGTCAATAAACTTTGAAAAAACAATTAAAAAACTATATATCGCTTAAACCGCACGAGGCTTTAGGCTATCAAATAGAATAATAATCAAATCAAGGATAACAATGAAAATCAGAAACATCTTTTTAACATTGGCCATTGTTGCGGGCTGCTTGGTTGTCACAGCTCAGACAAGTGCCGATGACGCCCGTGTGCGCGACCGCATCACTCAGGCTGTAATGAAGGTCTATAACGACCAGTTGGAAAAAGAGCCCGGAGACTATAACACTCGTTTTGCCCGTGCCAACCAGCTCTTCTACAACCGGGAGTATGCTCAGGCTCTTGCTGATGCAAACGAAGTGTTGAAGCAGATGCCCGCAAAGGATCGTTCGCTGGAATTTGATACCTATTTGCTTAAAGCGCGCATATATGATGCCCAGGGCAATTATACAGAAGAAATCGAGGCACTGCGTGTGGCAATGGGACTTAATGCTAAGTCAATGGCTTGTGTTGACATGCTTGCAAAGGTGAGCCTGAAGGTGAATGACCTGGATGCTGCCGAACATAATTTCAAGACAATCCTGCGCGACACCCCCATGAACTATGACGCAATGTATGGTTTGGCACAGGTAGAGGTATTGCGCAACAACTATGAGAAGGCGATTACTCAGGTGGACAAGGCTGTGGAGCTGTTCACGGCAGAGCCTCAGGTGTATATTAACCGTTCAGACATCCTTTACAAGATGAATCAGTATGAAGCTGCTGCGCAAGATCTCATCACCGCACTGAGTGTGGGTAATAACACTTCGGGTGCTGTCCGTGCACTGGCTTCTATGAGCGATTTAAAGTATGACGCTGTGATGAACGCCCTCTCTAAGAGCATTGACATTGCTCCTCGTGTGGGAACATTCTATTATCTGCGTTCAAGCCTTGCTATCCGTCATTTCCACTATGCTCAGGCTGCTAGGGAGCTCAAGAACATCATCGCTAATGATTTCTATAACGACGCTTCAATATATGCTGACCTTGCAACCTGTCAACTTGAACTGACACAGTATGACGAAGCACTTGTTAATATCAACAAGGCTATTGCTATAGATGATAAAAATCCTGATTACTATTTGACCAAAGCCTGCATAGAGCGCAATAGTGGTCAAGGCAATAACTATGATGCAGCAATTGCAAGCATTGACAAGGCTCTTGCAATTAACTCCAACTACAGTGATGCCCTCATGGCAAAGGCACGTGTGCTGATTGCCCAACGCAAGGAAGCTGATGCTCTCAAATGCATCAATGCCATTATCGACAGGGAACCCGTCAATGGACAGGCTCTGCTGTTGCGCGGCTGGGTCAACAAGTATCGTCTCAAGAACGCCGTTGCAGCTCAGAAGGACTTTGAAACAATTCTTGATCTGGGCAATGACATCTACTCAATGCGTGGTTTTGCTCTCCATGAACTGGGTAAGGACATGGATGCCCGCGACTGGGCAAAGCAGATCATCCAGGACGGTATTCTTCCCGGTGGCTATTCTTACTATGTGGCTGCTGCGTTGTACAGCAATATTGGCGATGTCGCTATGGGTGACAAGGGTAAAGCAATAGAGTGCCTGCGCAGCGCTCTTGCCAACGGTTTCGGTAGTCTATATGAGTTGAAGGTTAACGAGGATCCTTGTGTTAACCTGAAAATCATGCGCAGTTATGTTGAGTTTAACGAGATCCTTCAGCAGAACGAAGATTGCTTCAAGGAGCGTCGCTAATTGACAATAATCAGAGGAAATTTCTATTAATAGATTCCAACCGAAAAAGATACTAGAGGGTGTGCCTAGCGGCGATGTCGTGGCACACCCTCGATGTTTCTTTCCAGTTGCTAAAACGGCGCTTGAAACAGATGAAAAACAGTGGTCTTGACGATGGGGAAATCTAAAGCGGCCTTTTATTTGGTGATTTCATGAAAATGGAGTAATTTTGTAGTTTGATTAGAAATATGACTGCAAAGAGATTGTACAGACTGATGATGATGTTGCTGGCAGCGGTGGTGTTGCCGGTAGTGGTCTCTTGTAGCTCTACCAAGCATGTGCCAGAGGGTAGGCTGTTGCTCGACAAGGTTAAGATTAACATAGATGACAAGAATGCCAACTTGCAGAATTCAGAGTTAGTTAACTTCCTGCGTCAGACCGAGAACCACAAGGTGCTGGGAGGACTTAAACTCCAGCTGGCATTGTACAATCTTTCAGGACGAGACTCGGCCAACTGGTTTAACCGTTGGATACAGCGAGTGGGTGTTCCCCCTGTAATCTATGACTCTACACTCACCGAGGCCAGTGCATCGCAGCTTCACGTGGCACTCAAGAACAAAGGTTACATGAAGAACGAGGTGTCTTACACGGTGGATGCCGACAGTGCCAAGAAGAAGGCGCGGGTGAATTATAACATCAAGTTGGGTGAGCCTTATTACATCTCTTCAATAGACTATAATGTGCCCGACGACACGCTGCGCAACATTATCGTTGCCGATACTGCGGTATATCCTGTAAAGGTGGGTGACTTGTTTGACCGCAACAAGCTGGACACATGGCGCCAGAATATTACCGACAACCTGCGCAATCATGGCTATTATGCCTTCAACAAGGAATACATCACATTCACAGCCGATACCGCTGTCGACTCGCACGATGTGGGCCTGACTCTCAACACTAAGGACCCTGTGCGTGATGATCGTATGCCATACTATGACTCGCACAAGCCGTTCTATGTGCGCAGTGTCACTTATGTCACCGACTATGATCCTGTGGACATGCGCAAGGGCTACTATGGAGCTGATACAGTGAGCTATAATGATCTCACTATCATGTATGGCGAGGACAGGTACCTCAAGCAGCAGGTGCTGGATGAGTGCAACTATATAGAACCCGGCAAGCAGTACAGTGCTGAGGACATAAATCGCACTTATAAGGCACTGGGACGCTTGAATATACTCAAGTCAATTAACATTGACGTTCGCCCCATGGGTGAGATGGACGGAAAGGTGTGGCTGGATACATATGTGCTGTTGTCGCGCGACAAGTCGCAGGCAATATCGGCATCGGTAGAGGGTACCAACAGCGAGGGCGACCTGGGGTTTGGCATAGGTCTTGACTATCGCCATCGCAACCTTGTCAAGGGCAGTGAGGCGCTGAATGCCAAGTTCCGCATGAGCTATGAGAGTTTGTCGGGCGACTTGAGCGGCCTCATCAACAACAACTACAGCGAATATGCCGCTGAGGTGGGTGTTACTTATCCCAAGTTTAAGTTTCCGTTCCTGAAGAATGACTTCAAGAAGAAGATCCAGGCGTCGACCGAGCTTGCCACCAGTTTCAATTACCAGGAACGCCCTGAGTATACCCGCATCCTTGCCGGTGCCGCGTGGAGATACTTGTGGACCGAGCGCTCGCAGCAGCAACGTCACACGTTCAACCTCATTGACCTGAACTATGTGTATCTGCCCAAGAGCCAGAGCCATTTCCTTGACAGCATCTCCAACCCCTTGTTGCGCTATTCATATGAGGACCACTTCATCATGCGCATGGGTTATAACTTCTATTATACCAACAAACGTTCTAACACATTGCTGAATAATAGTTTCCAGCCTAATGTGTACACGTTGCGTGCGGCCGTTGAGACTGCGGGTAACTTGCTCTATGGCATTTCTAACATGGTGGGGCAAAAGCGCGAGGCCGACGACTCGTACAAGGTATTCGGCATACGCTATGCCCAGTATGTCAAGGCCGAGGGAGACTTTGCCTATACCCACAACTTTGATCCCCGCTCATCCGTTGCATTCCATGCCGGTGTGGGCATTGCCGTGCCCTATGGCAACTCGACAGTGCTCCCGTTTGAGAAACGCTTCTATGCCGGTGGCGCTAACGGTGTGCGCGGATGGGGTGTGCGCACGCTTGGACCGGGAAGCTTTAACACGTCTAAGTCGCAAAGTAGATTCATATATCAGTGCGGTGACATACGTCTTGACCTTAATCTTGAGTATAGGGCTAAGCTGTTTTGGGTGATTGAAATGGGTGCATTTATCGATGCCGGCAATATATGGACCATACGCGACTATGAGGACCAGCCGGGCGGTGTGTTCAAGTTCAATAAGTTCTATGAACAGATTGCTGTGGCTTATGGACTGGGCCTGCGACTGGATTTCACTTACTTCCTGATACGCGTCGATATGGGTATGAAGGCCCACAACCCGGCGTCGGGCGAGAACCACTGGCCGCTGTTCAGTCCCAACTTTAAACGCGACAGCGAGTTCCACTTCTCAGTGGGTTACCCGTTCTAAACAATGTGGGTGTAACGAAATTAGACTAAATGAAATTATGAAACAACTTGTAATATTTGATCTTGACGGCACGCTGCTCAATACCATTGAGGATTTGGGGCATGCTGTCAATTATGCGCTGGAGAAGAACGGCTATGCCACGCACACGATGGCAAGCTATCCTTTCTTTGTGGGCAACGGAGTGCGTCGCCTCATCACCAGGGTTCTCCCTGAAGACTGCCGTGACGACAAGACGGTAGACGTTTTGCTCAAGGACTTCAAGGACTATTACAACCAGCACGACTGTGATTATACCAAGCCTTATGCCGGCATACGGGACCTGCTGCATGAGCTGCAGGCATCAGGCGTAAAGATGGCCGTAGCGTCCAACAAGTATCAGGAGGCGGTGGAGCGCATTATCTCTCACTATTTTGCCGACGTAGATTTTGTGGCAGTGGAAGGCCAGGTCGAAGGCCGCAACATCAAGCCCGATCCCTCAGTGGTGTTCTCGATTCTCGCCGAGGCGCAGGTGCCCAAGGCCGATGTCCTCTATGTGGGCGACTCGGGTGTCGACATGGAAACTGCCCGCCGCGCGTGTATTGATTCAGTGGGAGTGACATGGGGTTTCCGTCCCGAAAAGGAACTTGTGGAATACTATGCGGGAAGCATCGTGAGCAATCCCATGGATATCCTGGAAATGTGTGTAAATTCTGATTAAGCTAATATAAAAATATCGTTATGGAATGGATTAAAGAATTATTTACAGGTAGCAGTGTGGCACACGCTATCTTCATCTACTCTATTGTGATAGCACTGGGTGTCATACTTGGAAAAGTAAAATTTAAAGGTGTGTCGCTGGGCGCCACCTTTGTGCTCTTTGTGGGCATTCTCATGGGACACCTGGGCATGAGTGTCGACACGGGCACTCTCAAGTTTATCCAGGAGTTTGGCTTGATACTGTTCATCTTCTCCATCGGTCTGCAGGTGGGACCCGGTTTCTTCTCGTCGTTCAAGGAGGGGGGAATCGTGCTCAACGGGTTGGCTATTGCCATCGTGGCACTCAACATCATCGTGGCACTGGCAATTTACTTTGGCATAGGCGGTGTAGCGGCTAACGACCTGGTAGGTATCCTGTCGGGTGCGGTGACTAACACTCCCGGATTGGGTGCTGCACAGCAAACCCTCATCGAGACTGGCAATGCCAATGCTGCGGCCCTCAACCAGTCAATGTCAATGGGATATGCGGCAGCTTATCCGCTGGGCGTTGTGGGCATCTTGCTGTCTATTATCGTGGTGAAGGTGATCTTCAAGATCAATGCCGAGCAAGACTCTAAGTCGATCGAAGACGATGCCAAGCAGAGCCAGCTGGCTCCCCACATCGTCACTTATCGTGTGAGCAACAAGTTTATCTATGGCAGCACCATCGAGCGACTTCACAATATCATTGACCGCAACTTCGTCATTTCACGCATCAAGCGAGCCACTGGCGAGATAATCTTGCCCAAGGACGAGACCACCATCGACAAGGACGACCTGTTGCTCGTTGTCACTTCGGTCCAGGACGAGGAGGTCTTTGATGCCTTTGTTGGTCCTAAAGAAGATATGGACTGGCAGACCGACGAAGCCCCCATGGTGTCTCGTCGCATCTTGGTCACCAAGCCCGAGTTCTCGGGCAAAAAGCTGGGTCAGCTGCGCCTGCGCATGGGATATCACCTTAATGCTACCCGCGTCAACCGTGCCGGTGTGGACCTGCTTGCAAGCCCCAACCTCTCGCTGCAAGTGGGTGACCGTGTCACCGTAGTGGGCAAGCTGGAAGACATCCACCGCCTTGCCGCAAAGATGGGTAACTCTATGCGCCGTCTCAACGAGCCCAACATGTTCACCATGTTTCTGGGCATCGTCTTGGGTATCCTCGTGGGCTCTGTTCCCATCATGTTCCCCGGCATGTCGGTGCCCATGAAACTGGGTCTGGCAGGCGGACCACTCATCGTGGCTATCTTGCTGGGACGCTACGGCTACAAGATGAAGCTTGTCACTTACACCAGCAGCAGCGCTAACCTGTTACTGCGTGAGCTGGGCATCTGCCTCTTCCTTGCATCGGTGGGTATAGCGGCTGGCGGTAACTTCGCCTCCACAGTGTTCAATGCCACAGGTGCCAAGTGGGTGCTCTATGGTTTCATGATCACGTTTATCCCGCTGTTTATTGTTACCCTGATAGGTCGCGGCAAGTTCAAGCTCAACTACTGCACCCTCATGGGCCTTGTGGCTGGAGCCACCACAGATCCTCCCGCACTAGCCTATGCTAACAAGACCGCGGGCAACGATGCCCCTGCAGTAGCTTACTCAACAGTCTATCCCTTGACAATGTTCCTGCGAGTCATCAGCGCCCAGATACTCATCCTGGCCTTGACTTAAAAAGCAAATGGTAATGATACATGATATCTCAGAGGCTGCCCTTGTCACCACGAGGAGCAGCCTCTGAGTTTTTTGATCAGTAGATTTTACTCTGGTTGGTGCTTTGTGGTGGCGCTGTTCTAACAAAAACAAAAATAAACTCCTTGTGTGTGTGAAGGCCTTCGTTCCTCGGATCAGATGCCGGCCTTGCATGTTTGAGCTATTGAGCAAACTCAAACCTCAAACACACAACGCAGTCACAGTGGCTGCCGCCACCCTTCACACATAAGGCGATAAACCAAGAAAAAATGGATCAGCGGATAATTCTGGTTGGTAACATGACGACGGTGTCGTCACATTGCATCGTAACCGATGGACGCAGGCCGTCGGAGACAATGAGCACCCCACGACCCGACCTCGAAGGGGTCGCACTTCACCACACGTGATTTATCCCATACCTAAAGGCATGGTCTGTTTATGTTACCTTTCTTCCAGCCATATCGTCCTGCATTTGCAGGCCTTCATGGCTGGCTACCGTATTCCATCCCGATGGGATGGTCACGACGTGACACCAACCGGAAAAATCCGCTGATCCCATATTCATGGCTGGCTACCGTTTCTGTGTAGTGGGGTGGTGGGGGGAAAACAAAAACGCTTGGCGACTGTGTCGTCAAGCGTCTTGCTGTTGTGTGGGTGATGACGGATTCGAACCGCCGACCCTCTGCTTGTAAGGCAGATGCTCTGAACCAGCTGAGCTAATCACCCTTGCTTCTCAAAAGCTCTGCAAAGGTACAGCTTTTTTTTGAACCTGCAAAACTTTTGCCTGCTTTTTTTTGAAAAAGTACGATTTTTATGTGTTTTTATATTGTTTGGCTGCTAATACTTGCCTGTTAGGTGGAATTTTGGTAACTTAGCGCTAGAAACTAATTAAATATAGACAAGACATGAATTACGTATTTTTTGCTGACGGATTTGAAGAGATTGAAGCACTCGCAACTGTAGACGTGATGCGCCGTGCTGGTATGGACGTGACATTGGTGTCAATAAATGCGACAACACAGGTTACTGGCGCCCATGGCGTCAAGGTTGAGGCCGATGCCCTCATGGAGGATGTTGACGCTGAGCAGGCCGAGTGGCTGGTGCTGCCCGGTGGCATGCCCGGCGCTACAAATCTGATGGCTTGTGAGCCTCTCACGTCAATGCTTGTGGCTCATCACAAGGCTGGCGGCAAGGTGGCTGCCATATGTGCTTCGCCAGCTATCGTGTTTGCACCTCTGGGTATTCTTGAGGGCAGGAACGCTACCTGCTACCCCGGTATGGAAGCCGAGGGTTGTGGCGTGAACTGGCAGAATGATATGGTTGTTGTGGACGGAAACGTCGTTACCGGCCGTGGCCCCGCCGCTGCATGCAGTTTCGGCTTTACAATTGCCGCGATGTCGCAGGGCATTGACCAGGCCGAGGCTGTGGCTCAAGGCATGTTGCTCAAGTAACACGGGCCGGGAACATCGTGCGACGCATATCTCGCACCTTGTTTAAGACTAGAAGAACATAAAAACTATAATATCGGTATTATGATGACGAAGCGCTAACTCCACATTTAGAGTTAGCGCTTCGTCGCTGTATATTAGTCTCTCTTGTATACTAATTTGTCAGTGCCCAGGCTGGGTGCATTGCCATCGGTTGAGAGCCCTGACAAGCTCGTGATGTTGCCGGTGTGAGTCATTACGCACCACACATGGGAGGGCAGGGGAACGAAATTGCCCACAATGTCAAACCACTTGTTCATCACTCTGCTGGGATAGCAGCGCACTCTGTCAAAGGCATCTCGTGCCACACCACCACAGTTGGTGTCGGTGAATAGCATATAACGATCTCGGTGAGGATTGGCTGCGTCTTTTTCTATGTAGTCGATAGCGGGTGTGACGTCGTCAACTTCCATGATATAGGCATTAACCTTGTTGCCTGTGTCATGAAGGCCTGAACCGTCGAGAATGCGTGGCCCCAGTTCTTGCATCAGCTGTTCGTCGCTTCGACCATTGCGGTTTCCAAATGGCATGCGCTTCCAGTTGCCGCGTCTCCCTTTGTAGATGTGGCCAATTCCATTGCTGAAACGGCCATACTGATAGAGCGTGAGGCGGCCTTTGTCGTCCTCAATGATTATGCCCGCGTGCCCAACCGGGAGTTTCTCGCCATGGCCAAAAAAGTAGTCACATGGTTTGGTGAACACCTTCATGGTGGGGACATAGCAGTAGGGCATGGAGTAGTAGATGACTTTGCCCTTGACGGGTGTTGCATATCCATAGTGCTTCATGTTTACAGCAAGGCTGTAAACAAATGTAACCAATAAGAAAATGGCTACGACTTTGATTTTCTTGTTTTTCATCTCTTGTAATTTTTAGATTTGTTAATGTTGCGTTGACAGTGCAAATTTATAACCGTGTTTTCATTTAGCGTTTGTGATTGTGTGTGTTTTGTATGAACTGTGACGTTTTATTTATGAACTAGGGTGCATAGCCTAAAATATTTTATTGTATATATGTTCTTTTAGTCTAAAAAGAAAATATTGATGAATAGTTACACCTTTCCCTCCCCGCATTTTTTCAGCTGAGCGGATTTTCTTTGCCGGGACAGCTTGCTATAATAAAAACAAAGGGCAATGCATCATCACGATGAACTGCCCACACATTGAATCAACTTCAGTTAGAGTGTTATTAGTGCCCAAAATTACACATAATTTTGTGAACTTTGGTTATATTGGTCGTTAAAAAATGTTATTATTTTAGGTAGTATGTTGCAACGAGGCTCCAACAGCGGTTTTTGGCGTTGTTTTCGTCAAGCACTCGAGTGCGCAATGTCTCGCCCACGTTGAAGTTATAGTTGACCGATACCTGCAGTCGCTTGTATATCTCGGCTCCCACACCCATGTGCATCAACACGCTCACGGGACGGTAAGTGTTTACATTTTGCAGGTTTTTGCCCACGAGAAACGAGAACGTGGGACCAGCTGATACCATGGGCATCACTTTGTTCTCAAATCCGTCGAGGTTGTGATACTTGAACTTGAGGCTCAGGGGCACATCTATTGCGTGCATGATGCAATTTTCTTTGCCCAAGCCTTGTGACTCCCACACCTTGCGCTCGCCATAGTTAATCTTGCCCGAACGCATAGAGTAGAGCATTGAGGCATCAACGCTGAATCCCACGCCGGGAATATTCATCTCGCCTGTAAGACCTACCTGAGGTCCAAATCCACGTGTCACATTGAGGATATCGCTCTGCTTAAAGTGAATCTCGTTATAGTTGAGTCCTGCAGTTACACCCCAGCGGGTCTCGGTTTGAGCCTGTGCTGTAAGGCTTGTTGCGATGGCGGCAATGACCAGCATCGCCATTATTTTAATTCTCTTCATCATTGTCTTGTTTTAATATTAGGTGCAAAGTTACTCCAATTTGTTCAAATAATCAAGTTAATTAAAACAAATAAGCGGCAGTAACGGTCCAGCAGTGGTCGCGCCCCTCGATGGGCTCACCGGCGTCAGTGATGCCTATCTGCTTGAATGACTTGGTGAGTCCTATGCCATAGGCGGCTTGCACTTGCAGGTGGTTTACCAGTTCTACCCCGAATCCCACGTCCCACGATGTGTTGCTGGCGCGGTTGTCCCAGCTGCTCTGCTCGGTCTCGTTAAACAAGAACGAGAAGTTGGGGCCGGTAAAAGCATAAGGCACAAGAATCTTGTTGAATCCCAAGAGATTGATGCCATACTTGATGTGTACGGGAATCTCCAGGTAGTCGCGTTTGTAGGTCTTGTCGACCGACGTGAGAGCATCGTTGCGGTGGGCATACATCAGTGCGCCCTCAAGGCCCAGGCCGGTGATGGGCATCGAGATTTCTATCTGTAGTCCGCCTGTAAAACCTATCTGGTTGCCCTTGGCAGTGAAGTCTTTGTTGAAATGAAGCTTGTTGGCAATGACTCCACCTTTGATGCCATAGCGTATCTGGGCATGTGCCGTCAAGGCTGTGAACAAAGTGGCTACTATGATTGCTAGATGTATAAAGTGTTGCTTCATAAGTGCAAAGCTAGATATTTTTTTTCAAACAACGATTACTATAAGTCAAAAAAATGATTAAAATACTGCTGGTGGTGTTGCTAAACACGTGTTAAAGGACTATATTTGCAAAAAATATTGACTGATTGGAAATGAAAACAAAGATTTTATATGCACTTCTTGCACTGGCACTGGCTGCGGCCGCGGTGGTGTTTCTAGAACGCAAAAATAATGGATATGTCTCTACAAGCGGAGTGGTGTGGACCACCGAGTACCATATCATCTATGACGGAGACCCGGGGCTGCGCGACTCGGTAAACACGGTGTTCAGCCTCATAGAGAACAGTGCGTCGGCCTACAACAAGATGTCGCTGGTGTCGCAGTTCAACGACAAGGGCGCGGTCGATGCCGACTCGGTGTTAACGCAGCTCATGCGGGTTGCCGCCGAGGTGAATGCGCAGAGCGACAGCCTCTATGACCCCACCGTGATGCCACTGGTGAAGTTGTGGAAGCAGAGCCGCAACGACGGCCGCACCCCGTCTAAGGGTATGCTCGACAGCATCAGGCAGCTTGTGGGCTTTGACAAGGTAAAGCTTGATGGGGGCAAACTCGTTGCCTGTGTTCCCGGTGTGCAACTCGACTTCAGCAGCATTGCCAAGGGGCAAGCTTGTGATGAGATGGGGCGCATGCTTGAGCGCAACGGCGTGGTCAATTATATGGTGGAGATAGGTGGTGAGGTGGTCACTCATGGAGTGAACGACCATGGTGACAGTTGGCAAGTGTCGGTCGACATGCCCACTGACCAGGCTACATCCACCTCACACCAGTCGATAGGTGTGCTGGCCCTCTCGGGCGAAGCGGTTGCCACTAGCGGCAACTATCGCCAGTATGCCGAGGTGAACGGAAAGCGCGTCACCCACATCATCAACCCCCGCACCGGCAAGGCCGAGCAGAGCGACCTTCTCAGTGTGAGCGTGATAGCCCCACGCTGCATGAATGCCGACGCGTGGGCCACTGCATGCATGGTGATGGGTACCAAGGCAACGCAGGAGATGATGGACAAGCGCACCGACCTGGGCGTGATGACCATCAGTGCCGACAGCGCCGGACACATGGTGGTGTGGAGCAACGCCGCTTTTGCAGCTAAGTTGAAAACTGAACAATAAATAATAAAGATGAAAAATATGAAAGCAATTTTTAAAACAGTGATGGCGGGATTATTGTGTCTGGCCAATGTGAGCATCGCGCAAGCTGCCGACAAAGTAATTAAACTGGAGTATAAAGTGCCCACGAATCTTAAACTGGTTACAGGCAAGGGTGACGGTAAAGGTGCATACATTTACAAGAAACCCGACTTGAAATCGCCTAAACTGCTTTTTGTTGATCAGGGTGAGGGGTCATTCTACCAGTGGAGCAACGAGAAGAAAACAATGCACAGGTCTTCTTATAGTACTTCGCAGTTCGGTAAATACTGGTTTTCTCCTAACCTGGGCACTTCGGGCAACTTTGTAAAGACGGCTGAGGGGTATGTTGAGAAGAACAAAACAGTGCCAGTTGCCATACAGCCGTTGACATTGAACGACTTGAAGAAAGGTGGAGAGTATCAAGAATTCCAGGTTATCACAAAAGGTAAATTTAAAGACTATGTGGTATATGACGTTGAAGGTGAAGGCGGAGTGTCTTATTACATTGGCCGTATCCATGATGGTGTGGCGGTGTTTTTTATGAGTATTTACTCAGGAGATGTAGATGGCGGATATGAGTTGGATAATTGTCATCATGCAGAGTATTCCGAAGCCTGTCATGATTTCAACGAGTTTACTGACCAGGAGTTAGGTAAGCTGTTTGGTAATAAGTCTTGCAAGACACAACTTATTGTTTTCAAACACAATGGCAAACTTCAGGACTTGTGGCTTGAAGATATATCAAAGTTACCTTGCAAAACAGTAACAGAGACCATCACGTTCTAGTGTAAGATAACCAATTTATTGGGTGTTAAGAATAATCAAGGGTGAGTCACATTTTGCGGTGGCTCACCCTTGTTGTTGGTGGATATGTGATGTGGGGCAGTGCCCCGCGTGTTTTCTTCTACTTCTTGTGTGCAAGCATGTACTGTGCAATCTGTACAGCGTTGAGTGCAGCGCCTTTCTTGATCTGGTCGCCACAGCACCAGAATGCCAGGCCATTGTCGCTGCTGGTGTCACGGCGTATGCGGCCCACATACACGGGGTCTTGACGTGTGCAGTGGATGGGCATGGGGTAGGTGTTGCTGCGGGGGTCGTCCATCACCACAACACCGGGAGCAAGGTGCAGGGCTGCACGAGCCTCCTCGGGGCTGATGGGGCGCTCAGTCTCGATCCACACTGCCTCGCTGTGGGCACGCATCACGGGCACTCGCACGCATGTTGCGCTCACGCGTATGTCGCTGTGCATGATCTTGCAAGTTTCCTTCACCATCTTCATTTCCTCGCGGGTGTAGTCGTTGTCCATAAACACGTCGATGTGGGGAATCACATTGTAGGCCAGCTGGTGCTGGAAGTGCTTAACGGTGGTTTCGCCCTTGGCAGTAGCAATTTCGCTGTGCTGCAATGCCAGCTCGTCCATCGCTGCGAGTCCTGCACCGCTGGCTGCCTGATAGGTTGCCACCTGCACGTTCTTGATGTGTGAGATGTTGTCGAGTGGCTTGAGTGCCACTACCATGATGATGGTGGTGCAGTTGGGGTTAGCGATGATGTTGCGGGGGGCGTTGAAAGCATCGTCGCCATTGACCTCGGGCACAACCAGAGGCACGTCCTCGTCCATGCGGAAAGCGCTGCTGTTGTCAATCATGATGCAGCCATGCTTAGTGATGGTCTCGGCATACTCCTTGGCAGGACCTGCGCCCATCGATACGAATGCGATGTCGATATCCTTGAAGTCGTCGTTGTGCTGCAGCAGCTTTACAACATGGTCCTTGCCGCGGAATGTGAAGATGCGTCCCGCACTGCGCTGTGAACCAAACAGTACTAACTCGGTTACCGGAAAGTTCTGCTCATCGAGCACTCTCATGAATTCTTGTCCAACGGCGCCGCTGGCGCCCACGATTGCTACTTTCATTTCTATAAATTGTATTTTTATGTTGGTCTCCATGACAACTCAAGGGTGGGTGTGTCGTGGAGCCGTTTTGTGTTTGTGCGATTGTTTTAAACTGTGGTGATCACTTGATGTGGGTGCCTTGCTTGGGCTGGCCCAATCCTTCGGCACTGGTGATGATTACCTCTTTCACGCCATGGTCAATGGCTGAGAATGCGTTGTCGACCTTGTTGGCAAACCAGTCCTTGATGATTTCCATCTCGCGCATAGCCTTGTACTGTGTGCGCCTGAGCATGGGCACCACGCTGTCAGGGTCCTGGACATTGAGCAGCACACCGTTGCGTGTGAAGCAATAGATGAGTGTGACGTCATATCTCACTGCCAGAGCCTTGGCCGTCTCGGCTGCCATGGCATCGGTCTCGTTAAACAGCAGTTGTCCCTTGCCGTCGTGCGAGAACGGAGCAATCACCGGCGTGATGCCGTTGTCGATGAGTATCGACAGGATAGGGGCGTTGACCTGCTTGATGTAACCTGTGGCACCGAGTGCCCCGCCCGACTTCTTGGCGCTGGTGATGATGTTCATGTCGGCACCGGTGAGTCCCACTGCGTTGTACTTGCGTGCCTGCAGCATGGTGACGAGATGCTTGTTGACCAGTCCGGCATACACCATGGTGTAGTCTTGCAGGGCATTGTCGTCAATGACCGGACGCCCCTCGAGCTCGTTGATGTTGTGTCCCATCTTGCCGGCGATGGTCTTGGCCAGCTGTGCGGCGCTGTGAATGATGATCTTGCGACCCTGGATTTTGCCTAACTGGCGTATGAACACTTTGAGAGCCTCGGGATTCTCAAGTATCTTGCCTGAAACTTTAATTATCGTCAGTTGTTCTGCCATATTTCCCTATTGTAATGTGCCTCAAGCTACAGGCGCCTGAGGCACTATGTGAGTCAATGATTTATAAACGCAGCATAGCGTGGAGCGCGTTATTTACTCCTCGCTGTTGTCCATGAGGTATGCCTTGATGAAGGCGTCGATGTCGCCGTCCATCACACCATTCACGTCACTGGTCTGGTGACCGGTGCGGTGATCCTTCACGCGGCGGTCGTCAAAGACGTAGCTGCGTATCTGGCTTCCCCATTCGATCTTCTTCTTGCCGGCCTCGATCTTAGCCTGCTCCTCGCGACGGTGCTGCAGCTCCTTGTTGTAAAGGATTGACTTGAGGTTGCGCAGCGCGTTCTCGCGGTTCTTGGGCTGGTCGCGGGTCTCGGTGTTCTCAACCAGGATTTCTTCTTCCTCGCCGGTGTAGGGGTCTTTGTACTGGTAGCGAGCACGCACACCCGACTCTACCTTGTTCACATTCTGACCTCCGGCACCACCACTGCGGAATGTATCCCATGACAGGCGTGCAGGCTCGATTACAATCTCGATGGTGTCGTCGATGAGCGGTGTCACAAACACTGATGCAAACGAAGTCATGCGCTTGCCCTGTGCGTTGTAAGGCGAAACACGCACCAGGCGGTGCACGCCGTTCTCGCTCTTGAGGTAGCCATAGGCAAAGTCTCCGGTGACGCTGAACGAAACCGACTTGATGCCGGCCTCATCGCCCTCTACCAAGTGGGTGATAGAGGTCTTGTAGCCGTGACGCTCGCACCAGCGCAGATACATGCGCATGAGCATTGACGCCCAGTCCTGGCTCTCGGTGCCGCCGGCACCTGAGTTGATCTTGAGGATGGCGTCCATCTTGTCTTCCTCGTGGCGCAGCATGTTGCGCAGCTCAAGTTTCTCAATCAGGTCGAGGGCAGTGGCATAGAGTGCGTCGACCTCTTCTTCTTCGACAAGGCCTTCTTTCACAAAGTCAAATCCTGTGGCCACTTCTTCTACTGCCTTTTCCACCTCGGCACAGCCCTCAATCCAGAATTTCAATTGCTTGATTTTCTTCATCTGGGCTTCGGCTGCCTTCTGGTCCAGCCAGAAGTCGGGCACGTGGGTGCGCAGTTCTTCCTCTTCTACCTGAATTTTCTTGTTGTCCACGTCAAGGTACATCTTGAGCGCGTCTTTACGAGTCTGTATCTCCTTAAGTTGATCTTGTGTAATCATTATATAGTCTTGTTTTAGCAAACAAAGTTACTAATTTTTTTCCTAACTTGAAAATTATATCGCATGTTTACTTTTTCAGTCGCTTGCTGGCCAGACGCTCATACTCGGGATTGCCGTGTAGCAGCAGCTCGTTGTAGCGCTTGTCGTCGTTGATAACGCTCAGTGCCTCCTGCACCTCCCTGTCGCGGTGGTTATACACGATGTCATAGGCGCTGCGGTCCTTGTAGAGGTCGCGTGCTATGAGTGCTTTAGTGACACACTTGAGCAGGTTTTCGCTCAGCTGGTATTCCTTCTCGTCATGCTTGATGCTGTCGTTCTCGCCCATGGTGATGAGCCTCTTCATCTCGTCGTCGCTCATAGTGAACTTCTTGTCAAATGTGTAGACGTCGGGATATTTCTTGGTCAGCTCGTTGCGGTTCTTGTCCACATAGTCGATGACATACTGGTTGATGATTCCCTTGGCCGAGAGCTTGCGGTAATAGAGCGTGTACTCGGTGGTGTCAAAGGGGACAAAGACATCGGGCATGATGCCGCCGCTGCCATAGATGGTGCGGTGGTTGTTGTGGGTGTAATACCTGATGGTGTCGTTGAACTGAATGCTGTCGATGCTGAAGTATTCGCCGTCTTTGCCGCGCTCCAGCAGGTCTTCTTCATAGGCCTTCTTGTCGCCCTTGGTGTAGGGTTTCTGGATGCATCGGCCGCTGGGGGTGTAGTAGCGTGCTGTGGTGAGGCGCATCATTGAGCCGTCCTGGAACTTGAACGGACGCTGAACCAGTCCCTTGCCAAATGTGCGGCGGCCCACGATGACGGCACGGTCCCAGTCCTGCATGGCACCTGAGAAAATCTCGGCTGCCGATGCTGAATACTGGTTGGTGATGATGACCATCTTCAGGTCCTTGTACTTGCCGTTGCCCTTGGCCGTGGCATCGTTGCGTGACGACTGGTTGCCCTCGGTGTAGACGATGAGTTGTCCGCGGTCCAGGAACTCGTTGCACATGTCGATGGCGGCGTTGAGATAGCCACCGCCGTTGTCGCTCAGGTCTATAATCACTTGCTTCATGCCTTGTTTCTCAAGGTCCTTGAGAGCGTCCATCATCTCCTCGTGGGTCTTGGCTCCAAAGCGCGAGATGCGCACATATCCGGTTTTCTTGTCAAGCATGTAGCTTGCGTCAATGCTATACAGGGGTATGTTGTCGCGAGTGATGCGGAATGTGATGAGCTCGTTAGAGTTGCCGCGCTTCACCTGCACCACTACCTTGGAACCCTTCTTGCCGCGCAACATCTTGCGTATGTCGGCGTTAGTCTTCTTGGTGCCGGCAATGAGGGTGTCGTTGACGGTGATGATGCGGTCGCCAGCTCTCATGCCCAGGCGCTCGCTGGGGCCACCGGCAATCGTCTGCACCACATATAGTGTGTCCTGTTTCAGGTTAAACTGGATGCCTATGCCGCTAAACTCGCCTTGCAGCGGTTCCTCCATGTCGGCCGTTTCCTTGGCATCAGAGTAAGAGCTGTGCGGGTCCAGCTTCTCCAGCATGCCTATGATGGCGTTTTCCACAACCTTGTCCTCGTCGACCGAGTCGACATAGAAAGCCGAGATTGCATATTGTGCGTTGAGCAGTTTCTGAGCTTTTTCAGGCAGACGTTGTGCTATGGAGATGGTTGCTGTCATCATTATTGTCGCAGCAGCAAGTAGTATTTTTCTCATGTTTTTTTATGTGATATTTAAATTAAAGTACAAATTTAAGCAAAATTATTGACAAGGGTGAAAAAAAACACATCTTTAATATTAATTAAGGTGCGTTCTATTCATTAACAACTACTCAGCAATAAGGACTATCCCGCACAAATTCCGTAGATCTAACTGATTATTTTAAATTGAAAATATATTAATAATGAGGAGGGCGTTGCAAAAGCCTAAAGCAACGTTATGCCTGTGACCGGGCAGCAGGGCGCTGTAACACAGCAACTTGCCCTGGATTATACTCGTTTCGAGCACACGGGACTGTGTCAAAATGCGTCTCTTCGAGATAACAATGCTTTTGCCCTTACAGGGCGAGATGGCTTAATATCCTTTTACCCAGGGCGTTGCCCTGGGCTAATAGCGACATTGCGCTTACAGCGCGCTGTTGATTCTTGCATTTTGACACACCCTCCTACATCATTGCCCGTGACCGGGCAAAGGGCATTTTGCGACGTCCTCAACATCCACACTGTTTCTCCCGGCGCAAGATAGTGTTATATTGTTATTGATTTTATTTACAGCACAAATCTTTTTTTTTCTTTTGTCTAAAAAACTTTTGTTCTGTCTATAAACAAATGTGTTCTTTTAGTCTGAAAAAGAACACATTGCTGTATGGTTACAAATCGCCTCGACCTGATTTATTGCCCCCTCGTCAAGGCCAATGACACTGTGGGGTATTGTGGCAATGAAAGAAAATAAGTAACTTTGTAGTGGAATTTTAAACTAAATTGTTTTACTCTCTATGGGTGGTTTTTTTGGAGTTACGGCTCATAAACCGTGCGTCAACGACTTGTTCTATGGCGTTGACTATAATTCTCATCTGGGCACACGCCGTGCCGGAATGGTATCTTACGACACAACTCAGTCAAAGTTCTTCAGGTCAATCCACAACATTGAGCGTTCTTATTTCAGAACCAAGTTTGAGGATGAGCTGTCTAAGTTTGTGGGCAATAGCGGTATAGCCGTTATCAGCGACAACGATCCGCAGCCCATCATCTTCAACAGCCGCCTCGGGCAGTTTGCCATTGTCACGGTGGCCCATGTCACTAACAAGGACGAGCTGGCTCAGGAGTTACTTGACAAGAACCAGCACTTTGCTGAGCTCAGTTCGGGCAATATCAACCCCACTGAGCTCATTGCTTTGCTCATCACTGAGGGCAAGGACTATGTGGACGGCATTAACAACGTGTTTGCTAAGGTGAAAGGTTCATGCTCAATCATGCTGCTCACCCCCACGGGCATCATCGTGGCGCGTGACCGCCTGGGCCGCACCCCCATTGTCATAGGCAAGAAGGACGGTGCACGTGCGGCTACTAGCGAGTCAACCTCGTTCCCCAACCTTGACTACGAAATCGAGCACTATGTGGGTCCCGGCGAGATCATCAAGTTTGATGCCGACAACTTCGAGCAGCTGCAGGCTCCCGGCAAGGAAATGCAGATATGTTCGTTCTTGTGGGTATATTACGGTTTCCCCACCTCGTGCTACGAGGGCATCAACGTGGAGGATGTTCGTCTCAAGATAGGTAACAAGATGGGGCAGAAGGATACCAGCGAAGTAGACTGCGCCTGTGGCATCCCTGATTCGGGCACAGGCATGGCCATCGGATATGCCGAGGGCAAGAAGGTGCCTTTCCACCGTGCCATCTCCAAGTACACACCCACATGGCCCCGCAGCTTCACCCCCAGCGACCAGGTGCGCCGCTCACTAGTGGCCAAGATGAAGCTCATCCCTAACCGTGCCATGCTTGAGGGCAAGCGAGTGCTGTTTTGCGACGACTCCATCGTGCGTGGCACCCAGTTGCGTGACAACACCAAGGTCCTCTATGACTATGGCGCTAAGGAAGTGCACATGCGCATCTCGTGCCCGCCGCTCATCTATGGCTGCAAGTATATAGGCTTCACCAACAGCAAGAGCGACATGGAGCTCATCACCCGCCGCATCATCGGTGAGTTTGAGGGAGATCCCTCAAAGAACTTGGACCGCTACATCGACCACAACACGCCCGAGTACCAGCGCATGGTTGAGGAAATCAAGAACCGATTTGGTCTCACTTCGTTGAAGTTCAACACCATCGACGACCTCATCGAAGCCATAGGCCTGCCCAAATGCAAAGTGTGCACCTACTGCTTCGACGGCAAGAGCATCGACTGATAAAGATAAAATAAAAAACACAACCAGCCATAAAGGTATGCATAGCATGCCCTTATGGCTGGTTATTTTATACACCAATGGGGATTGTCTCGCGCAGATCTCGCAGATGACGCAGACTTTTAATCTGAAATATTGCTGTCCGGTAAAAGTCGCGACATTAGCCGCAACATCCTCAAACACCGTCATATATAGTCCATTGCCAGAAAGGGGGCTTGGTGGTGGAGGGAAAAAGAAAATAATTTCTTTTGGGTTTATGGCTGGCGCCAAGAAAATGGTGGACTCCGTCCACAAAATAATAATACTCTACCTGTTAGGTAATTACATTTTGCTTGCGGAGCAAGCCATTTAAGGGAGGTTCGCCACTCGCGGCACGGGCTTTGCCCACTTACCGCTGCTCACTCCCTTGAGCACGGTTTCTATGCGAAGCAATAAAAACATAATAAAAATATTTTCTTTTTTTACCGGACACTAATAAATCTGAAATATTGCTGTCAGGAAAAAGAGGCTGTCACGAAATGTGTTTTTACACGATAACAAAGCTTTTGAGGATGTCGCAAAAAAGCCTAAAGCAGCGTTTTGCCCGGTTACGGGCAGCAGGTAGGGACGACACCCCCGTGTCGTCCGTAGCGGCCGCAGGGCGCTGTAACACAGTAATTTGCTCTAAATCATGCTCGTTCCGAGCATACGGATGATACGGGGGCGTCCCATCAACTTTGGCAGAGGGAAATCCCCTCAATCTCCACAATTAGCGTTTCTCCCCAACAAATACAACATTCCACTCGGTAATACCAAGGTTGCGCAGGTTCTGCTGCGCAGTCTCATTACCCCGCCGAGCCGCCATTTTATACCACTTGATAGCCTCTTCTTCTGACTTTGTCACCCCATAGCCATTCCCATAACAAGCCCCCAAGTTGTTTTGTCCCCAATCATCTCCTTGCTCAGCTGCAAGTCGGAACCACTTAACGGCTTCGCTGTAGTCCTTAGCCACACCGTTGCCGTTATAATAGCAAAGGCCCAAAACTCTTTGCCCAATGGCATTACCTTGTTCAGCTGCAAGTCGGTACCACTTGACTGCCTCGTTGATGTCCTTAGCCACACCCTGGCCGTTTTCATAGCAATATCCCAAGCTGGATTGCGCACGGGCATTTCCTTGTTCAGCTGCAAGTCGTAACCACTTTACTGCCTCGTTGTAGTCCTTTGCCATACCCTCGCCTTCGTGATAGAAAACGCCCAAATTGTTTTGCGCAGTGGCATCTCCTTGTTCGGCGGCTTTTCGTAACCACTTTACTGCCTCGTTGTAGTCCTTAGCCACACCGTTGCCGTAGTAAAAGCAATATCCCAAGTTGCATTGCGCACGGGCATTGCCTTTTTCTGCTAATTCTCGGAGCAATGGTAGTACTGCTTTGTATAGTTCTTCTGCCTTGACACTGTCCTTTTCTACTATCTCGCCGTTGTTGTAGAACCAGGCAAGTCGGCACTGGCCGAAGGGGTTTCCTTGGTCGGCTGACTTGCGGGCCCACTCATACGCTTCTTGCTCGTTGATTTTTACTTTGTTCATACCACTGACATAATATTCTGATAGCAGAGCCTGGGCGGCGGCATCGCCTTTCTCTGCATCAGCTTTTACCTGCTCAATTGTGGCATTCTCGTCGTAGACATACTTGGCAGTGCTGTCCTGCAGGAAGTAGAAGCAAGCTGCGCCTATTACCGCCATAATCACAAAAATGGCTCCCAATACCATTCCTTTTTTGCTTTTGGACTTGGGCTTACTTTTACTCTCTGTAATAGTAACATCGCTTCTTGTTTGATCGATAGTCAGAGCGTTGCCAGAGAGCTGGCTGATGAAATTATGGGCGGTAGCAGTGCGCATTGCAGGGTTTCCTGCCATGGCGTTGCTTACAATTTGCACCACGCCAGGCGACACTCCGGCACTTGAAAGTGCATTGGGGACAAAGTTCATGTCGTAGGCAATCTCCGAAGATGCCGGTGGGGTGTTGCCGGTGAGCAGCTTGAACAGCGTAGCGCCTAGGGCATAGATATCAATCGTGGGGCGGAAGTCTCCGTCCTTTGCCTGGTTGCCCTGCTCGATGGGGGCGTAACCTGCCGTGCCCAGGCCTATGGTGGTGGAAGTCTCGGGCTGGCCTCCTTCGCTATAGTGCTTGCTCAGGCCGAAGTCGATGAGGAAGATGTGGCCGTCGCTGCTGCGGCGCATCACATTGCCTGGCTTGAGGTCGAGGTGGAGCATGCGGTGCTGCTCGTGCATGTATTGCAGCGCAGTGGCGATGTCGCGTGCAATGCCCACGGCCTCGTCCTCGCTCAACCTGTGGTGTTTTATATAGTCGTTGAGGTTCTCGCCCTCGATATGCTCCATCACATAGTAGTAGGTGCCGTTCTCGTCAAAGGCATCGGTCACCTCCACGATGTTAAGGTGCTTCATACGGGCAAGGTTGGCAGCTTCCTTTCTGAACTTCTCGGCATACATGTGCGACAGGCTGCCGCGGGTCATACCGGTAATGGAACCGTCCTCAGCACGTGAGTTGAGGTCCTTCATGAAGAATTCCTTGATGGCAACCTTTTTGCCCAGGGCGGTGTGCTCGGCGAGGTAAGTGATGCCGAAACTGCCTTGTCCCAGCACTTTCTTTATTACATATGCGCCACCACGGAGGGTTGCGCCAGCTTTGAGTTGTGACATAAATACTGAATTGAAAAGTTGTTTTTCTGGTAGCCTGATGTGCCAGGCCCATATCTGCCACAAAGTTAACACATTTCACCGAAACCCCAAAAACAAGTAGTAAAAAAAATACTGCTGAAAAAGGAAAGACTTAAAGGTGACCCTGGGCTGTCCCAAGATGGTAACTATTCTGCAATAGATTTTTTTTTATTAGTGTCCGGTAAAAAAAGAAAATATTTTTATTATGTTTTTATTGCTTCG
>JAKSLZ010000028.1 GCA_024400935.1 Muribaculaceae bacterium
ATATTTTTCATATCAGTTTGGTTTGCGTCTGCAAACATAGTAACTTTTAATTTCTTTTAATTTCTGTTAGTTATTTTGCGAGTTCAGCAGATTTTGATCTGAAAAAATAAATAATCACATGATTAATCCATGAAATCCGTGTGATCCGCGCGGGGATTATGCAAAAAAGGAGTATTGGTGAATAGTTACCTTGTACAGGTGTAAAGTTTAAAAAGTCTTTAGATTATTGTATTTTGTTAAAATGTTGCATGCTTTAAAAAAAAGTTGTAATTTTGTTTGTCCTTAAGAACAATAGATTGTAATGTGAAGACCAGGATAGTTCTTATATTGTTGTTCTATAGCGTTGTAGCTCATGCTAGGGTGATTACACCGGCTGAGGCGATGCAGGAGGCAGGGCAGTTCTTGACCCATAATTCGGCTAAGCGTGTTCGTGCCCAGAGTAATACTGCGCTCACGCTGGCGCATGCTGCTATAGATAAAACCGGTGCTGCCGACTACTATGTGTTTAACCGAGCCGACGATGCCGGATATGTGATTGTGGCGGCCGACGACAACCTCACTCCCGTAATTGGATATGTAGACAGCGGGGCATTCTCCATGGATGCTCTCCCCGCCGATATGTTGTGGTGGCTCGATGAGTGTCAGCAGCAGATTGAATACCTCAAGCAGCACCCCGACCAGGCACGCAAGGCCTCACCCTCGGGCAACAGGGTGGACCCGTTGCTCACCACATGCTGGGGACAGAGCGCTCCCTATAACGCCAAGTGCCCCACCTATGTGCTCAACTATACTGCTTATCGCAGCGCTACCGGATGTGTTGCCACTGCAATGGCACAGATCATGAACTACCACCAGTGGCCGCTGCAGGGAACCGGACAGCACAGCTACAGCTACAAGGCCACTAACTCGTCGGCCGAAAAACACATTGACGTCGACTTCTCGCTATCTTCCTATGACTGGAGCCACATGGACGACTTCTATGACGGGGCTAACGACTCGGTAGCCGAGGGGGCCGTGGCACAGCTGATGTTTGATGCGGGTGCTGCTGTGAGCATGAACTATGGGGCTGCAAGCGGAGCCTTGACTAACGATGTGGTGCATGCATTGTTTACCCACTTTGGTTACAGCCGCACGGCTAGGCTGTGTGCCCGCGAGGATTATTCGGTAGAAGAATGGGAACAGATAATACGCAATGAACTTGACAACCACCGGCCAGTGCTGTATTCGGGCATGAAACAAAACGATGGTCACGCATGGGTGTGCGACGGATATGACGGCGACGGCTACTTCCACTTCAACTGGGGGTGGAACGGACGTGCCAATGGTTACTTCCTGTTGTCGATGCTCAATCCTAACACCCAGGGTAACAATGCTGTCAATAACGGGTATAACTCAATGCATGAGATAGTTGCGGGCATTACTCCTGACCATGGCGACCCTGTGCCCGATGTTGACGAGCCATCACTGAGCGGCACCTGCTCGTTGACAACTGCTACTAAGTCGGCGCCACTGGGCTCTACGGTGTTGTTTACCGCAACCAATGTGTGCATGACGGGCAATACCACCTGGAACACGCTTTACTGGGGCATAGCCGCCACATCCCCCGATCTTGTCACCGATGATGTCATAGTTAGCCCCAACAGCTACTTTGATGCATCAGGCATTAGGCTGAGCGGTGGGCACACGCTGAGCGGCATCAAGTTCACTCCTCCCACCACACTCGACGACGGGCTCTATTACCTGCGCATGATCTATCTGGTGGACTTGGACGAAATGGGCTTGTTCAAGGGGCAGTCGCCATCCAGCTATGTGGTAGACATGAAGGTAGAGAACGGGGTGGCATACTTCTCTAAACATTGCGAGGATACATATCTCATGTTGAATAATTTGCAACTGAGCGGCACCACTCTGTACCGCAACCAGACCTACTCGCTGCAGGCCGATGCGTACAACGGAAGTTCGGAGGATTTCTGTGATGAAGTCCGCATCACGTTTGTGCAGAATGGGGTGGTGAAGTCGACTGGCGATGCACTGCTGCTCTCTATACCCGGACATGGCACACGTGTGCTCAAGACTAACTTCAAGGTTACTGCGGCTGTGGGCAGCTACACACTCACAGTGGTGGACGTTGCTGGTAATAAACTTGCATCGGTACCCGTGAAGGTGGCCGACGGTGGCGGAACGGTCAACATGTCGATCGTGTCAAATGTGGAGCCCGCATCGAGTGAGATGTCGGCAAGCGAGGTGCGTGCCTCGGCGGTTATCAAAAACTCGGGCGGAGCATTCTCGGGACCGCTCGACCTGCTGGTTCTGGACGCTAACAACAATATCCTCAACCAGATTACCACCGATGTGATATCGGTGCTCAAGAACGAGACTGTCACCGTGAACTTTGAAGGAGGATTCCATGGTCGAGTGGGCGGCACTTACTACCTGTGCCTGCGCAATCCCAACCCAGCCTATGCGTCGCGCTACCAGCTGTGGTCAACGGCCGTTCCCTTCACTGTGTGCGAGGAGATTCCCAAGCCCTCTTTCCAGGGCGATGTGAATGGCGACGGGGATGTGGATGTTGCCGACATCAACGCTATACTGGCCGTACTGACCAACCTCGAGAGTGCCTCACGCTATCGTGCCCATGCCGACGTCAACGGTGACGGGGATATAGATATTGCCGACATCAACTTCATCGTGGCCATGGGCATCATGAAGTAACCCCTCGCCCTCTACCTGTATTTCGTTAGTTTGTCGTTGTGGCTTGAGCTCATGACGGTTCTGTGTGAGATGAAATTGTTGCGGCTCAGCGGATTAGTTGGTTGGTGTCACGTCGTGACCATCCCGTCGGAATGGAATACGGTAGCCAGCCATGAAGGCCTGCAAATGCAGGACGAAATGGCTGGAATAAAGTGCCATAAGCAGACCATGCCTTTAGGTGTGGTATAGATAATTAAAAGGAAAATGTCATAGTAGATAACGCCCAGTTGGATCCTGAGTGTGTGCCATGGCATGGGGTGCCGTCTCGAAACTCGCTTCGGCCTGCACCCCATGCCATGGCACACATTGTGGCTTAACCACAACTGTTATCCACTATGACGAAAATGCGGCTACGCCTAATAAAATACAAAAAATCATGGATCCGGGGGGCTGTTGGCGCTTCTGGAAAATCCGCTGTTCCATTGTTGCTGTTGCTTGTTGGTTGAACTGCTTCGTGGTGTTTTTTATGGGTAAAATATTGCATATGCACTAATTTGTGTTAGTGCATTTACAAGTCATCATCAACGTTCTATTACCATGTAAACCTATGCTAAACTGGGTTCAAAAACGTGATTGACACCAAAATAGTTGTCATTGTAAAAAAAAATTACTACCTTTGTCCGATTTTATATAAGTATTAAAAATAATATATGTTTACACCTACTAAAAAAACCATCGTACTGGGTGATGGACGTGAGATCACCCTCTCAACTGGAAAGCTTGCCAAGCAAGCCGATGGAGCTGTTGAATTGCGCTTCAACAACACAATGTTGTTAGCGACTGTTGTTTCGGCTAAAGATGCCGAGGAAGGTGCTGATTTCATGCCCCTTCAAGTTGAATACAAAGAGAAGTTCTCTGCCTTTGGCCGCTTCCCCGGCGGTTTCACAAAGCGCGAAGGCCGCGCCAGCGACTATGAAGTGCTCACCGCACGTCTCGTTGACCGCGTGCTGCGCCCGCTGTTCCCCTCTAACTATCACGCCAACACTATCGTGCACATCATCATGTTCTCTAGCGACGGTGTTGACTGTCCCGATGCTCTTGCAGGTCTCGCTGCATCAGCTGCAATCGCTGTATCTGACGTCCCCTTTGAGGAGCCCATCGCTGAGGTGCGCGTAGCTCGCATCAATGGCGAATTTGTTATTGACCCCACCTTCGAGCAGATTGAAAAAGCTGACATGGAATTAATGGTAGGTGCTACTTACGACAATATTATGATGGTCGAAGGCGAAATGGACGAAGTGAGCGAGGACGACCTCATCGCTGCTCTCAAGGCTGCTCACGACGCTATCAAGCCCATGTGCGTTGCTCAGAAGGAGCTCGCCGCTGAGCTGGGCGTTGTTAAGCGCGAATACTGCCACGAGGTAGACGACGAAGAAATCAGAGAGCGTGTGCGCACTGAGTGCTATCCCAAGTGCTATGCTGTGGCTCAGGCCGGCAGTGCCGACAAGCACTGGCGCAACGAGCAGTTCCAGAAGGCTCACGACGAGTTCCTCGAGACTATCCCCGAGGAGGAGCGCGAGGAGAAAGCCCTGATGATTGCCCGCTACTTCCACGATGTACAGCGCGATGCAGTGCGCCGTTGCATCCTCGACGAGCAGATTCGTCTCGATGGCCGCAAGACCAACGAGATTCGCCCCATCTCTTGCGAGCCTGATTATCTGCCTTACCCCCACGGTAGCGCACTCTTCACTCGCGGTGAGACTCAGGCACTGGCTACAGTGACTCTGGGCACTAAGCTCGACGAGAAGCTCGTGGACGACGTCCTCAAGCACGAGAACGAGAAATTCCTTCTCCACTACAACTTCCCCAGCTTCTCAACTGGTGAGGCACGTGCTCCCCGTGGTGTGAGCCGTCGTGAGATCGGTCACGGCAACCTGGCACACCGCGCTCTCAAGAGCATGCTGCCCGACGACCTCCCCTATACCGTTCGCGTAGTGAGCGACATCCTCGAGTCTAATGGTTCGTCTTCAATGGCTACCGTATGCTCAGGCTGCATGGCACTGCTCGACTCTGGTATCAAGCTCAAGAAGCCCGTTGCCGGTATCGCTATGGGTCTTATCACTGACGAGGGTAACGTTAAGCACGCCGTGCTGAGCGACATCCTGGGCGACGAAGACCACCTGGGCGACATGGACTTCAAGGTAACAGGTACTGTTGACGGTATCACTGCCACACAGATGGATATCAAGTGCGACGGTCTTCCCTACGAAATCCTTGAGCAGGCTCTCCTGCAGGCTAAGGAAGGACGCCTCCACATCCTCAACCTCATCAACGAGGCTATACCCGCGGCTCGTGAGGACTACAAGCCCCACGTTCCCCGCATCGTTCACATGACTGTTGACAAAGAGTTCATCGGTGCTATCATCGGTAAGGGTGGCGAGGTTATCCAGGGCATCCAGGAAGAAACCGGCGCAACTGTTACTATCGACGAGATCGACGGCAAGGGCGAGATTGACATCTCTGCAGCTAACGTTGAGTGCATCAACGCAGCCGTTGAGCGCATCAAGGCTATCATCGCCGTTCCCGAGGAGGGCACTGTTTACACCGGTAAGGTGCGCAGCATCCTTGAGTTTGGTGCATTTGTAGAGTTCATGCCTGGCCGCGACGGTCTGCTGCACATCAGCGAGATCAGTTGGGAACGCCTCGAGAGCATGGAAGCTAGTGGCATCAAGGAAGGCGACGAGCTCACCGTTAAGCTCATCGAGATTGACAAGAAGACTGGCAAGTTCCGCCTGTCGCTGCGTGCACTCCAGGACAAGCCCGAGGGCTATGAGGAGCGTCGCAACGAGCGCAAGGGTCCCCGTCGCGAAGGCGGCAATGGCGGTGGCAACCGTGGTCCCCGTCGTGATGGCAACCGTGGTCCCCGTCGCGAAGGCGGCAACGGCCGTGGTCCCCGTCATGAGTAAGTAATCACTCATCACTAGATAACAGTCCCGAGCTTCAAAAAAAAGCCCGGGACTTTTATGGTGGGTCCTATTGATTATGTCGATGTGAACTTGAGAGATGTTTTGAGTCAAATTTTATGATTACGACAAAGTCGTTGTACAGAATTGTAACCGACGGTCGAGACCATCGGGAATACCGAAACAGATTCAAAAGCGACCGAATTTAACAGTAAATTTTTATCATAATTAATAGAACCCTCCTTATTAATCATGAGCAACAAACGCAATACCCTAGTTAACTTTTGGGGCTCACTACTTAGGGTAGTGGGTAGCCCGGTGGTATATGAGTTCCCGTTTTTTCTCATCACCGCTTGCATCTTTTGCCTCAAATCCACATTTCAAAGTTTCTCATCGGTATTGAGCAGTGGCAACATTGACTATGCAATGCTAACTGCTCAACGTTGTTTTGTGGGGTTACTTTTCAGTTATTTATTTGCAGCCCTTGCTCATTCCTTTAAGCCTCGTTGGGCAAAAGTTGCAGTCTATGCCATCATGTTTTTAGTCGTGCTCATCGATTGCTTCCTTCAGGCTAATGTGCACACGGGCATAGGAGCCGAAGCGTTGAGACTGGTAGCCGAGACCTATAGCAGCGAAGCCTGGGAGTTCTTGCAAGACTATCTCTTCTCTGTTGCAAGCCTCAAGGCTTATACTAAAGTAGTAATTTACCTTGTTGCATTCATAGCGCTGACACTGTTAAAGAACAGAATAAAGCACTTTGTCTCAGCTTGCGCTATTAGTGTCATTAACTGGATAACACTTCTCGGTCTTGTCGTTTCACTTTACTTTTGTGAATGCTTTGTGTTTATGAGTGAACTCACCACGACTGAACAGATGATGAGTTACTGTGAATATTATAATTTCCCCGACCCCGTGAGTCGCATGGTATCTGCAATAAAAACGCTTCGTGTTGCGGGCCGGGAAACTCAACAGGCAATTGAAGCCAACACGGCAATAAAACCAATTGAATCACAACAATCAAATGACTCGCTCAACGTTGTAGTAGTCATAGGAGAGTCGTTCATTAAATGGCACTCTCCGCTCTATGGTTATAAGCTTAACACCACACCTAACATGCTCAATGAGGCATCACACGGCAACCTCATTGCATTTGATCATGTTTATTCTCCTGCAAGCCAAACTAGCCTTGCAATAAAAAACATCCTTAGTTGCAACTCAGTGAGTGATGACGAAAAATGGTTTGAATTCCCCGTTTTTTCAACAATATTCAAGCAAAATGGCTGGCGAGTTTATCTGTGGGACAATCAGAGGATGTTCGGTCAAGGTTCAATGTGGTCATTTGCTCTCAATTCTTTCTTATATGACAATCAATTAAATAACACTGCATTTTCGCAAAACAACACACAGTGTTACAATTATGATGGAGAGCTAATAGATTCGTTTGACGCCGATGTGTCTAATGGTAGAAATGTGGTTATCTTCCATCTCAATGGTCAACATCATGATGCTAGCAGCCGTTATCCTCACGAGCAAGCGTTCACTCGCTTTACAAGTGACAGCATTCATCGTTCAGAACCATGGGTTGACCAAAAGCGCAAAACGGCTATAGCCCACTATGACAACGCCACTCTCTACAATGACTTTGTGCTTGCCAATATTTTCAAAAAATTTCAAGAAACTAACAGTATTGTACTCTATTTCTCAGATCATGGCGAGGAAATCTATGATTACCGCGACAACCGTGGGCGCAAGCTAGATGGCGAAGTAACTCCTAACTTGTGCAAGTATATCTTTGAAGTGCCATTTTTTGTGTGGGTTTCTAATCAGTTTGTGAGCAAATATCCTCACAAAGTTCAAGCACTTGAAAAGGCAAAATCTAAAACCTTCTCAACCGACAACATCTGCCATCTGCTATTTGATATCGCCAATATTTCAACTCAGTATTATAAGCCTGAAAGAGACGTAATGCAAGATGACTTCAAAGGTTACATCCCTGTTTCCTATTTTGGAGAAAAGAAACGTCCGATAATCATTCCTGCAAAATCGAATATAATCAAATAATCGGCTATATTCTATTAGAAATAAACTGAGATTCGTTGAAAAAGTTGTAACTTTGTATTTCATTAACAAACGAATATAAAGATGATGAATTGGGACAAACTCATTAGCGACAAGCGACTGGGGCTTGAGCACTATCACGATAACAAAGGCGGTGTGCGCAGCGACTTTGAGCGCGACTATGACCGCCTGGTGTTCTCCTCGCCGTTTCGCCGTCTACAAAATAAGACACAGGTGTTTCCGCTGCCAGGGAGCATTTTTGTCCACAACCGCTTGACCCACAGTCTTGAGGTGTCATGCGTGGGCAAGTCGCTGGCCGGTGAGGTGGCACTGCAGCTGCGCGACAAGTATGCAGCTGAGCCCTGGTGCGACAAGCTGCGCGACCTGGGCGAGATAGTTGCGGCGGCATGTCTGGCCCACGACCTGGGCAATCCACCGTTTGGCCACTCGGGCGAAAAGACCATCGGGGCTTACTTCAGTGAGGGCAAAGGCCTGGCACTGCGTGAGCATTTAACTGATGCCCAGTGGAACGATCTGATACACTTTGAGGGCAATGCCAACAGCTTCCGCACGCTGGTGCATCAGTTCAAGGGACGCCGTCCTGGCGGCTTTGCCATGACTTATTCAACGCTTGCGTCGATAGTCAAGTATCCGTTCTCGTCGCTACAGGCTGGCAAGAAGGGTAAGTTTGGTTTCTTTACTACTGAGAAGGAGCTCTTTGAGCGCATTGCTAACGAATTGGGCATGATCAGGCTGGGTGAGGAACGCTATTGTCGTCATCCTCTGGTATATCTCGTAGAGGCTGCCGACGATATCTGCTACCAAATCATGGACATAGAGGATGGTCACAAACTCAAGATTATCGACACAGAGGAGACAGTGTCGCTGATGCTCTCGTTCTTTGACGAGGCTCGCCGCCAGCACATGCTCGACATCATGCAGCACGTTGCCGACCCCAATGAGAAGATTGCCTATCTGCGCTCATGCACGGTGGGACTGCTTGTTCAGGAATGTGCCCACACCTTTGTGGAGCACGAGGAGCAGATACTTGCCGGACAGTTTGAAGGGTCGCTCATCGACAACATCTCGCCGCTTGCCGCCGAGGGCTACAAGCGCTGCAGCCAGCTTGCCTTTGAACGCCTGTACCGTGCCGGATATGTGGTGGACGTGGATCTGGCCGGTAACCGCATCATCAACCTCTTGCTCGAGAAACTCATCGACGCTGTGATGCATCCTGAGCGCAACTACTCGCAGCTGTTGCTCAACAAGTTCCCGCAGCAGTATGACGTGCGTGCTGCATCGGTCTACGAGAAGATACAGGCCGTGCTCGACCACATCAGCGCCATGACCGACGTGTATGCCCTCAACCTATACCGCCAGCTCGACGGCATCTCGATCCCCACGGTATAACGGAAACAAAAACGAAAACGAAAACAAAAATGCTAACGCATTTTCACGAAAACGCTGCGCCCCACAGTTCCTCACGGTTCTCCGTGAGGAAAAATAGCTGCAACACGAAAACGCAGCGCCCCTGTGCCTCACGGTTCTCCGTGAGGAAAAAAAGATAAAAACCCTTTAAACATCGCAACAATGGAACAAATAGTAAAACACTTTACCGACAACGACGCATACACTTACAGCTGTATGTATTACATATTACAGAAATACCCTCGTGCCGAGGTTGAATACACCTTCTTTGACCGCAACCACACCGTCTATCCCGAGGGGTTTGCGGCATTGCTGCAGGAGCAGGTCGACTACATGCCCTCGGTAGTCATTACCGATGAGGAGGTAGACTTCATGGTCAACAAGATGTACTTCCTGCCCATGTGGTTCTTCACTTATCTGCGTGGTTTCCGCTTCAATCCTGACGAGGTCAACATCAGCCAGGACGCTGAAGGGCATCTAAATATCCTCATCCGCGGCAAGTGGTACTCGACCATCATCTGGGAGATGGTGCTGCTGCAGTGCATCAGCCAACTCATGCACATCATCAACGGCGACATGGAGCACTATGACGCCGCCCTGGAGGAGGCCCGCACACGTGCCAAGGCCGAGAGGGCTCTCAAGAATGGCCTTATCATCAGTGACTTCGGCTCAAGGCGCCGTTTCTCGTTTGACCATCAGGACATGGTTGTGCGCGTGTTCAAGGAAGTGCACGAGCAAGGCGGCTGGAGCGACGACAACGGCGAGTTCCACAAGTGGACCGGCTCGTTCCCCGGCACCAGCAACGTCTACTTTGCCATGAAGCACGGCCTCACTCCCATAGGCACCATGAGCCACCAGCTCATCGAGTTTGAAGAGAACGTGAGCGGCCTGTTTGAGTGCAACTTCAATGTGATGCGCAAGTTCAGCGACGTGTATGACGGCGACAATGGCATCTTCCTGTATGACTGCTTTGGCGACAAGGTGTTCTTCAATAACCTGAGCAAGCGCATGGCAATGATGTATCGCGGACTGCGTGTCGACAGCGGCAACGAGGAGGAACAGCTCGAGAAGATTATCAGCAAATATGAGTCGCTGGGCATTGATCCCGCTACTAAGCAGGTGGTTTATAGTAACGGTCTCAATATTGACCGTGCCATCGAGCTTCATGAGTTCACTGCCGGCCGCATGCAGGACAGTTATGGCATAGGCACTCACCTCACTTGCGACATCACGGGTGTTAAAGCCATGAACATCGTCATCAAGCTCACTAAGATGCGCATCACTGAGCTGCGCGAGTGGCACGACTGTGTCAAGCTCTCTTGCGACAAGGGCAAGACTCTGGGCAATCCCGACAAGTGTCGCTACTTACTTTCACAAATAGGAGAATAACATGAAGAAGATAATGGCAATAATGCTGGCGGCATTGCTTACTGCAGGTGCTGCCGGGGCCCAGTCCAAGCGATTGCGCGACTATGGAGTGGTGCTGGGTGTGATGAAGACAGGTGCTAACAATGCCATCACCGATGTCCCCGGCGTGACAGTGGGGCAGGTGACTCTCAAGGGTAATGGCGCCAACACCGGCGTTACAGCCATCGTGCCCCATCAGGGCAACATCTTTACCCACAAGTGCCCTGCGGCAGTGTATGTGGGCAACGGATTTGGCAAGCTAGCTGGCTCTACCCAGGTGCAGGAACTGGGCAACATAGAGACACCCGTCATCCTCACTAACACACTCAACGTGGCCGAGGGAATAGCCGGTGCAGTGGAATACACGCTGGCGCTCAATCCCGGCGTGCGGTCAGTCAATGCACTGGTGGGTGAGACCAACGACGGCGGCCTTAACGACATCAGGGCACGACTGGTGACTAAGGAAGACGTGAAGAAAGCCATAACCGAGGCTAAAGGCGGCCCCGTGCAGGAAGGTTGCGTGGGCGCCGGAACGGGTACGGTAGCATTTGGCTACAAGGCTGGCATAGGCACCGCATCGCGCGTGTTGCCCCAGTCGATGGGCGGTTACACGGTGGGTGTGCTGGTACAGGCCAACTTTGGCGGTGTGCTGCAGATTGCCGGTACTCCCATAGGCCAACTGCTGGGCAAGTACAGCTATCGCGACAAGATACTTCAGGATGTGGACGGCTCGTGCATGATAGTGGTGGTCACTGACGCTCCTGTAGATGCTCGCAACCTTGAGCGCATAGCCAAGCGTGCCATCATGGGCATGGCCCAGACCGGCGGCATCGCCTCTAACGGCAGCGGTGACTATGCCATTGCTGTGAGTGTGGCTCCGGGCAACCTTATCGACGAGAACACTGACACCTACAACCCCACATTGCTTCACAACGATGACATGAGCGGACTGTTCATGGCTACTATAGAGGCCACAAGCGAGGCTATATGGAACTCGCTGTTTGCGGCCCAGACCACCAGCGGCAACAACCGCACGGTAGAAGCCATCGACAAGGAAAAGGCCGTGGAGCTTATCAAGAAGGCACAGCAGGCCACCGGTCTCAAGCCCACTTATCCACTGGGCAACTAAATGAGGGTTTGGTATAACAAAAATAATAATAGCCTTGACACTTGAGCCAAGGCTATTATTATTTAATATAAGGTATTATTTGTTGTCAGATTATTTTACCTGATCAGCAAGCTCCTTACCAGCTTTGAATTTAACCACCTTCTTAGCGGGGATAGTGATAGTCTCCTTAGTGCGGGGGTTGCGGCCAGTGCGTTCGGGCTTCTCGTTAACAGCAAATGTACCGAAGCCGATGAGAGCGATCTTGTCACCCTTAACGAGGGCTTCACTGATAGCCTTGAGGGTAGCCTCGAGAGCGTTCTTTGCATCAACCTTTGTTAACTTTGCCTCAGCAGCAATAGCGTTTACTAATTCTGTTTTGTTCATAATAGGATTTTTTTAAAAAATTTGTAATACGTATTTTTGGCAAAAATATATAAATCTCTGATTATGACAAAAAAATCCTTTAAAAAAATGCTATTTTTCTCAAAAAAAATACGTTTTACACTCAATTTGGTACTATATAAGGAGTTTTTTCAGTAAATTTGCACCAAATATTAATATAGTATGGAAATGAGACGTTCAGGGCTTGATATGCCCCCTGTAACTAAAAATTTATTGATAATCAACTGTCTGTTCTGGTTGGCGACCATGGTTTTTGATCATGTGAACTTTCTGGATCTGACTCAATATCTGGGCCTGCACTTCTGGCGTGCAGCCGATTTCAATGCCGCCCAGCTTGTCTCTTACATGTTCATGCATGACCAGAGCAACTTCATGCATTTGTTCTTCAACATGTTCTCGTTGTGGATGTTCGGCATGACTCTGGAACGTGTTTTGGGGCCTAAGAGGTTCCTGTTCTATTACCTCACCTGCGGCCTGGGTGCGGCTTTCATCCAGCAGCTGGTGTGGGAGTTCACTTGGGAGCAGGAGTTTGTCCGTTCGTTTGCTGCCCTTAACTCCCTGTCATTCGGCGAGGTGCGCTCAATGTTGGCTAGCGGGCAGATTGCCGAGTATGTGGGGCAGTACTGGGGACTTCACGTCACGGTGGGAGCGAGCGGCGCTGTGTTTGGCATCCTGCTGGCATTCGGTATGCTGTTCCCTAACCTTCCCATGTACATCATTCCGTTCCCGTTCCCCATCAAGGCCAAGTGGATGGTGATAGGCTACGGTGCCATTGAGCTGTTTTGCGGTGTCACAGGCCAGATCAGCGGTGTGGCCCACTACGCTCACCTGGGCGGCATGCTCTTTGGTTTCCTGTTGATAATTTATTGGCGCAAGAAAGGCGTTTTGGGAGGTCCTGGCAATGGCTTTTATTGATAACTTGAAAAACAAATACCGCGAGGGCTCAATGCTCATGCGGCTCATCTACATCAACATTGCGGTGTTTGTGGTGCTGCACATCATCGGCCTGGTGAGTGTGTTGAGCGGACACGGGGCCGTTGACAGCTTCAGCTGGATAGAACTGTCAAGCATCCCGCAAGAGGTGCTGTACAGGCCATGGACGGTGATTACCTATGCCTTTGCCCACTACGAGATACTGCACATCTTGTTCAACATGCTGTGGCTCTACTGGCTGGGACGCATCTTCATGGAGTATTTCACGTCCAAGCAGCTGGTGGGGTTGTATCTGCTGGGTGCTGTGGGCGGTGCTGCATTGTATCTGCTCATGTACACCTTTGTGCCGGCATTGAGCGGCCACAACTACATGCTGGGAGCTTCAGCATCGGTCATGGCTATCGTGGTGGGTATAGCTGCCTATAGCCCTGACTATAAGATAGGGCTGCTGTTCATAGGCGAGATCTCGCTCAAGTGGGTTGCCATTGTGGCCGTGATGATAGACCTGCTGAGCCTCGACTCGATGACTAACGTGGGCGGCCACATTGCCCATCTGGGTGGAGCCGGTGTGGGACTGCTGTATGCATTGATGATGCGTCGCGGTCATGATATTACGGCACCGCTCAACTCGTTGATAGATAAACTTGTGTCGCTGTTTGCCCGCCGTGACAAGCAGGGCCCCGGCTCTCCTGTGGGTGGCAGGGCTTATCGCAGGGCTGCCGGTAACACTTCAGCCGGAGCTGATTCGCACCAGCAGTCGCCCCGTGCAGCCGAGGAAGAACTCGACCGCGTGCTGGCTAAGATTAAGCGCTCGGGCTACACGGCCCTCACCGAGGAAGAACGCGCCATGCTTTTCAGTTTTTCAAAAAAAGATAAGAAATAGTTGAACAAAGTATTCAAAATAGCAATTGTGACCCTGTCGCTCATAGCGGCGGCGGTGATGATTGTGGCTGCTTATGGCGGACACGTAGACCCTCGCCACAACGCTTGGCCCTCGCTGCTCACACTGGGCTTCCCTGTTGTGATGGCCGCTATGGTCATATGGATGATCGTGTGCCTGGCACTGCGCAACTGGGTTGCGGTGGCTGTTAATGTGGCTGCTGTGGTTGCTTCGTTCCCCACTATCCACTCTTATGTTCCGCTCAATGTGGGCGAGGAAACATATGACAAGTGCTATTCTTTCACGGTGATGTCTTACAACGTGAGCTTCTTTGAACCCATGACCGATAACACCCCCGGTGCTACAATGAAGTATATCCTGGACGTTGACCCTGACTTTGTGGTCATGCAGGAGGCATCACCCTATGAAAACGACATGCTGGGCATATCGCACATCAAGGCCCTCAGGGCGACTGTGGAGCAGCGCTATCCATATCATTCAAAGGGAGGCACTGACGTGGCCATATTGTCAAAGTACCCTTATAAGGTGATAGAAGACAAGACCATGCGCAACCGCGTAGGCCTTGACGGCCCGGGCAGCTTTCATTCCTATGGCAAGATCTTTGAGGTCGAGGTCAACGGGCAGACCATACGACTCATAGGACTGCACATGCAGTCGGTGGGGTTGAATGCCGAGGATAAGCAGCTCTACCGCGACATTACCAATCTCAAGGAGAACGTCAATACTAAGGCTGAGCTCAAGCAGGTTAAGCTCTCGCTCACCGACAAGGTGATGGCATCGTGCGTGCTGCGTGCCGATGAGGCACAGCGAGTGCGCGACATACTTGACAACACTACTGTGCCAGTGATTGTGTGCGGCGATTTTAATGACGTGCCTGAGAGTTTCAGCTACCGCACCGTGATGGGTCACGACATGAAGGACGCCTATGTGGAGTGCGGCACATGGCCCGTGAACACATTTAACAGCGACCGTTTCTACTTCAAAATTGACCACATGATGTATCGTGGTGTGCGGGCGGTGAGCTCTCGTGTGGACAAGGCCGGGGCAAGCGACCATTACCCCTTGATAACCACTTTTGAACTGTGATTGCTGGCCTATGTCACAACCCCGGAGAATCATAAATATAACACTCGCGGCGGCTACTGCATTGTGTGCGGTGGCTCTGCTGTTGTCGGCTCATGGCGGCATGCTGGATCCCCGTAGTTGGGGCTTTGTGCCGGCAGTGATGGTGCTGTTGCTGCCGGTTGTGGCGGTCATCTCGCTGGTGTGGCTCGCCGTTGTGACATTGATGCGCAGGTGGTGGCATGCCGCTGCAATAGCTGTTGCTGTGGTCGCGGTTGCACCTCAGCTGCTCACTCTGTGTCCGCTGGGCATGGGTGGCGATGCATCTGGTTGCGGCACTGACACATTGCGGGTGATGACCTATAATGTGGCTGCTTTTCCGCACATTTTTACTGAAGACTCTAATGATGTGATGCGCACCATTCTTGACCTCGATGCCGATGTGGTGCTCATGCAGGAAGTGCCGCACTGCGACCTTGACTTCAAGTATGACACGGTGCGCGGCTTGAAGCCTTATTACGAAGAACTTAACCGCAAGTTTCCATATCGCTCCTACACCCATAACGACGAGGTGGCGGTTATGTCCAAATTTCCGTTCACCATTGACACCATTGTGCCCGCCAAGCGCGGCTATGATACGCTCAACTACTTCCAGGACATGGAGCATTATCCGTGTTTAGCATTTGATGTTGTAGTAAATGGGCATCCCGTGCGTCTAATAAGTGCACACCTGCAGTCATATGGGTTGAGCAATGCCGACAAGAGCATTACAGGCACCGAGGCCCACGACTTTGACGTGATGCAAGGGAGTAGGGTAGACGGCATGTCGATGCCACAAAAGCTTAGCCGTGCCTTCGCTCTCAGAGCCGATGACGCACAAAACCTGCGCAATGCCATTGACGACGGCCCACAGGATGTGATAGTGTGCGGCGACTTCAATGACGTGCCTGGCAGCTACTGTTATCGCACGGTGATGGGCGACGACATGCACGATGCATTTGCCCAGTGTGGTCGTGGATATGGCTACACCTATGGCATGCACCGCTTCTACTTCAAAATAGACCATATTCTCTATCGCGGAGCCCTTCAGGCCCTGGAGGCACGGGTTTATAACGCTCTCCCCCTGACCTACACCGCCAGCGACCATTACCCGCAGGTGACCACGTTCGGGTTGCTAAGGCGACGATAAGAGACTCGTTTTTTTCATTTTTTCCGTTGAAAAGATGTAACTTTGTGGTGGATATTGTGTCTGTAAAATGTGGAGTTTGTACGGTTATAACTGTAAATGATTATAATTTGTGTTGATAATCAATTAATTATATATAATATGAAGAAGTATTTATTATCATTGCTGGCTGTCCTTTGCTTGTGCGGGACAGCTCAGACTGCAAAAAAGAAGACTGTGAATCCTAGTAATCCCTTCCTCGCGGAGTACACTACCAAGTATGCCATTCCGCCGTTTGACAAAATCAAGTATGAGCACTACATGCCCGCCCTCAAAGCCGGTATCGAGCAGCAGAACCAGCAGATTGCTGACATCATTGCCTGCAAGGATGCTCCTAACTTTGAGAACACTGTCCTTGCCCTCGACAATAGTGGCGAGACTCTCAACAAGGTAGCCTATGTGTTCATGGCCCTCGTGGAGAGCGACAACACTCCCGAGATGCAGAAGATAGCCGAGGACTTCATGCCCCAGCTCACTGCACAGAACGACGACATCTACATGAACGAGGGACTCTTTGCTCGCATCAAGGCCGTGCATGACAATGCCGATGCTCTGGGCCTCACCCCCGTGCAGAAGCGTCTCACCGAGAAGTACTACAAGCGCATGGTGCGCAACGGTGCACTGCTCACTGCCGAGCAGAAGGCCGAACTCAAGGAAATCAATATGAAGCAGAGTGAGCTCTCGCTCAAGTTCACTAACAACGTGATGGCCGAGATTGCCGGCAACATCATCTGGGTGGACAACGAGGCTCGCCTGAGCGGTCTTGCCAAGAATACCATCGAGGACGCTAAGCGCCTGGCAACTGAAAAGGGTCAGCCCGCCAAGTGGGCGTTCACCGCTAGCGCATCGACACGCCTCGACGTGCTGGGCAGCGCCGACGACCGTGACCTGCGCCGCGAGATGTATGAGACTTATACCTCTACAGCCAGCCGTGGCAACGAGCGCGATAATTCTGAAAACATCAACCAGCTCCTCAAGCTGCGCCAGCGCAAGGCTCAGCTCCTGGGCTTCGAAACCTTTGCCGACTACGCCGTTGACCCCGTCATGGCTCACACCGTAGAGGCTGCCGAGGGTCTGCTCATGCAAATCTTCACCCCCGCCATCGCCAAGGTCAAGGAAGAAGTAGCCGACATGCAGGCCTATGCCGATGCTCACGGCGGCAACTTCAAGATTGCCCCCTACGACTACTACTATTATGCAGCTAAGGTTAAGGAGCAAAAGTATAACTTCAACGAGGAGGACGTGCGTCCTTACTTTGAGGTAAACAGCGTGCTCAAGAACGGTGTATTCTGGGCTGCTAACAAGCTATACGGCATTACCTTCACTGAGATTAAGGACGCTCCCAAATACAACCCCGAGGTTACAGTTTATGACGTTAAGGACGCTAAGGGCAACCACCTGGCTGTGTTCATGACCGACTACTTCCCCCGTCCCACCAAGGCACAGGGCGCATGGATGAGCGAGATGGCTACTGAGTATAACTACAACGGCAAGAGTGAGCGTCCCATCATCTACAACGTGGGCAGCTTCACTCCTCCCACCAAGGACACACCCTCACTGCTCACCATCGACCAGGTTGAGACCATGTTCCACGAGTTTGGCCACGCACTGCACGGCATGCTCACTAAGGCTCCCTTCCGTGGCCTTGCCGGAACCAACGTAGACCGCGACCTCGTGGAGATGCCTTCGCAGATCAACGAGCACTGGGCTTGGGTACCCGAAGTTCTCAAGAACTATGCGCGCCACTACAAGACTGGCGAGGTGATTCCCCAGGAACTCGTAGACAAGGTGCTCGAGAGTGGTAAGTTCAACCAGGGCTTCATGACTACCGAGCTCGTGGGCGCAGCCCTGCTCGACATCGAGTGGCACAAGGTCAACTGGTGTGGCGACATCGACATCAAGAAGTTTGAGCGCTCAGTTGCACGTCGTCTCCACATGCCCGAAGAGGTAGGCTTCCGCTATCGCAGCCCCTATTTCAAGCACATCTTTGACAACGACCAGTATAGCTGCGGCTACTACACTTACCTGTGGGCACAGGTGCTTGAGGCCGATGGCTGGGAGCGCTTCAAGAACGAAGGTGCCTTCAGCAAGTCGGCTGCCGACGACTACCGCCAGTACATCCTTGAGGCAGGTGACACCGAGGATCCCATGGAGCTCTACAAGAAGTTCCGTGGCCAGGAGCCCAATGCCGACGCCCTCCTGCGCTTCCGTGGCCTCAAGTAAATCACGCCTGAAGTTTTAGGTGGTACTCACCTAAACTGCAATATACCCGCTGCCCGAGAGTCTCCCAACTCCCGGGCAGCTTTGTTTCCTCTCATCCAATAACTATATATAGAAAAACCTGAAAAAGCATTACTGCTAAAATCTGGTTATCATGTTGCGTGTGTCCCGCAAATTTACTAACTTTGTAAGATTTATTACATGCATTTGAAAGTAAGAGACATTATGAAACGCGTTGTTTTATTTTTTTATTTCTTTTTGTTGCTGACTGCCAATATTATAGCACAAGATAATTCATCTTTACAAAGTGGTGTTTCTAAACTGCAACCCCCCATTATAAACCTGGTTGAGGGATCAATACGTTATGTCGATGCCAATAACAACAAAATCTTGGAGGCAAATGAGACAGGTCATGTGATTTTTACAATTAAGAATGACGGAAAGGGGGCCGGTGTAGATTGCAAAGTCCTGATTAGGTTGGCTGGCACGACTAGTGATGTCTATGTCGAAGACAAGGATTTACCCACAATCCTTCCCGGTGCAGTCATGGACGTAGATATACCTATAGTTACAGGCGTAAATGCTAAAAATGGTGTTCTAATACTGCAGTTTAGCATAGACGAACCCAATGGTTTTGGAACAGATCCCGTAGATGTTGAAATTGTAACCAAGGGACATGAGTATCCCAAGGTAAAAATCGTCGACTACACCATTGTGAGCGCTGATAGTATTATTTCTAAGAAGATGCCCATTAATATGCAACTTATGATGCAGAATATGGGTGAAAATACAGCTAGCAATACTAAGGTTAAAATAAGTTTGCCCTACAACGTATTTCTCACCGATGGTGATGAGACAACCCTCATCAATAAACTGAAGCGTGACGAGCAACATATGCTCATGTACACAATTATCGCCAATAATAACTATAAGGAAAACGAGATTCCCATCACTTTCACGGTAAGCGATGATCAGAGCAATGAGGATGAAGTCAAAGTCATCACAGTAACGTTGGGCAGTGCTGTACAAAGTTTTTTTAAGGAAGAGATTGTTGTAAAGAAAATGGAAGAAAAACCTACTACGACAGTACAGGATGCAGACAATAAAATGATGTTTGCCGTTAATGGCGTTACTTTCAATATGATTAAAGTTCAAGCAGGAACTTTTAAGATGGGTGCGACACCTGAACAAATTAACCCTTGGAACGACGAAAAACCGGTTCATACAGTCACTTTGACTAAGGACTACTCTATAGGTGAAACAGAGGTTACCCAAGCTCTTTGGGAGGCGGTGATGGGTACAAACCCCTCTGATAACAAAGGCGAGAATTTACCTGTTGAGAATGTTTCGTGGAACGACTGCCAGATGTTTATTTCTAAGCTGAATGCAATCACAGGTCAGTACTTTCGCCTCCCCACTGAGGCGGAATGGGAGTTTGCTGCCCGCGGAGGAAACATGAGTAAAGGCTATAAATACAGTGGTAGCAACAATATTTATGAGATAGGATGGTTTTCGTCTAATAGCGAAAGACGTGCAAGCCCAGTAGCTACAAAACAGCCTAACGAATTGGGACTTTACGATATGAGCGGCAATGTGTGGGAATGGTGCCAGGATAAAAGAGGCAAATATACAGAACAGGATGTCACGGATCCCAAAGGCGCTGAAAATGGTTCACAGCATGTGAACCGTGGAGGCTCATACTATAACGCTATGGGTGTGTGTCGTGTGTCGTGTCGCAACTTCAATAATGCAAATATGGCTAAGTATCTCGGCTTGCGTTTGGCATTGTAATTATGTGAGAGTTATGAGAATCATGAAAATATATTTGGTGTGTTTGGTTATGGGGCTGTCGGCCTTGTTTGTGGATGCACATGCTGCGGCTAGAGACAGGTCGTCGCACAAAGATAGAAAACATCATAACGAAAAGCATGTAAAGCCCTCAAATACTACTACTGCTACAGAAGCTATTGTCGTGCCTGACGACGGTCGACCGGCAATCATCAATCTCGTTAAAGGATCGGTGCGCTTTGTCGACGGTAACGGCAACGGTACTTTGGACCCCAACGAGAAGGGTAAAATCGTTTTCAAGGTCAAAAACGATGGCACCGGTATGGCTATTGGTTGCAAAACGCGCACTAAGCTTGATGCTGATGCTAAGGATGTTAAAGTCGAAGACGTGGTGCTGCCCATGATTCCTGCCGGTGGAGTGTGTGAAGTCGAGATCCCTCTGACAGCAGGTCCCGATACTCAGGCGAAATCTTTTGAGGTCGTTTATGCTGTCGACGAGACACGAGGATTTGGTATAGAAGAACAGTATATTGTTGTTACAACAACGGCGATACCCTCACCTTCACTTTCGCTAAGCAACATTGAAGTTTCTACCAGCAACGGCCGGAGCATTCAAAGGAAAGAACCGTTTGTGCTAAGTTTCAATGTGTCGAATACGGGAGCTCAGGAAGCCAAGGATGCCGTTGTGCACATCACACTGCCTGCCGGAGCTGCACTCATGGAGGGTGAGTTCCACACTAAGTTAGGAACATTGAAGCCCAACATGTGTGTAGTGCTGTCGTATAAAGTGGTGATGAACGTCAACTATGATGGTGGGGACATTCCTGTCAAGGTCAATGTTACGGAGTCTAGTGGCAGATATGGCCTCAGCACTACCGTGAATGCTAAAGCAACTACAAGTGCAGTATCTACTCGTCCCACCAGGAATGACAGTCGCGTAATTCCGCGCCGGTAACTAAATTGTTTCTTGGGCCTTTGGGGATGATCCCGGGGAAATTTATGCTAGTTTTGTGCATCCTGTGGGGGACAATTTTGTATAGTTGGGAGATTTTTTGTAATTTCGTGGCGATTTTGTGAAAATTATACTAAAATGAAGAAATATATCCTTTTTATCGCAATTGCAGCTGTGGCAATGCTCAGCTCTTGCAACAATAACAAGTTTGAGGTCGACGGTAAGGTCGACGGCGCTACCGACAGCGTTAAGCTGGTGCTCGAGACATCGAGCAACGGCATGTGGCTTATTGTGGATTCTGTGACTCCCGGCAACGACGGTTCGTTCAGCATTAGCGCCGAGGCTCCTGAGCATCCCAATATCTACCGTCTGCGCAAGGACGGACAGGTGATCTGTTTCCCTATCGACAGTCTTGACCACATCACCCTCACCACCACCCTCAAGGCCTTTGACACTGACTATACGCTCAGTGGCAGCGACCATGCTGTGCAGGTGATGAAGATTGACAAGGAGGCCATGACGCTCACCGGCGGCAAGGGCACTCCTGAGAAGATTAAGGCCTACAAGGATAAGCTGGCCAAAGAGGTCATCAAGGATCCTGCAGGCATCGTGGCTTACTACATCATCAGCAAGTTTATCGACGACACACCGCTGTTTGACCCCATGGACGACAGCGACCTGCGCATCATTGGTGCTGTGGCCAACTCGTTCAACACCTATCGTCCCAATGACCCCCGCACCGAGTATCTCGTGAACTTGCTGCTTGAGGGTCAAAAACGCCGTCGTGGTGCCAGTGCTCCCACCGACACCATCCATGCAACCGAGACCAGCCTCATCGACATGACCCTCGATGACTATGACGGCAAGAAGTACACCCTGTCGCAGGTGGCTGCACAGCACAAGGTGGTGCTGCTCAGCTTCACCGCTTACCAGGCCGACTTCTCGCCCATGCTGAGCAAGCTGTTCAACGACATCTACACCGCCCACAAGGGATCGCTTGAGATCTATCAGGTGAGCCTTGACCCCGACAACGTAGCGTGGATGCAGGCTGCCAAGAACCTCCCCTGGATCACCGTCTATGACCCCAACGGCAATGCATCGGCCAACGTGGGCAACTACCAGGTGCGTGGCATCCCCACCACATTCATCATCAGCAACGGTGCTCTCGTAGAACGCGTAGAGGACGCCAACAAGCTCAAAGACGCAGTACAGAAATATCTGTAACAAAAAACTCGCCTAGCAGGCGTGTCAATAATCTCAAACCTGGCGGAGTGCTCACCACGAGCGCTCCGCTTCGTTTCTCCCATGCTGCCCGTTTCCCCGTTGTCAGCTACCCCCAGGCTGGTCCTCTGTGCGAAGCGGCTCGGCCGCTTCGATAAAAATCCTCCCACCGGGGGCATGAAAATGCACAACCATGGTGTGTTTATTCAACTTTTTATAGAAAAAAGTTTATAGTTTGCGATATTATAACTATCTTTGTAAACTAAAGTACATTAAGCATGAACCAACCAAGCGATAAAAAAACTGTGGTGATTGTGGGCGGCGGTCCCGCCGGACTAACGGCGGCCTACCGGTTGCTCGAGCACAGCGGCTACCATGTGGTCGTTGTGGAGGAGTGCGACCAGGTGGGAGGCATCGCTAAGACCCTCAATTACAAGGGTAACCTGATGGACTTGGGTGGTCATCGCTTCTTCACCAAGGTACAGGAAGTGCAGGACTTTTGGGACTCAATCATGCCGCTGCAGGGCACGCCGTCGTTTGACGACGCGATGCTGGGCATCGACAAGCCTCTCAACCCCGGCGGTCCCAATGCCGACGATGACGACCGCGTGATGCTGCTGCGCAACCGCGTGTCGCGCATCCTCTACTCCCGCTATTTCTTTGACTATCCCGTCTCGCTCAGCCTCAAGACGCTGCGGGGCATGGGCTTTGCCAACACCGTCAAGGTGGGCCTGGGCTACATCAAGGCCATGTTCTTCAAGCGCGAGGAGAAGAGCCTTGAGGACTTCTATATCAACCGCTTCGGCAAGCCCCTCTACAGCATGTTCTTCGAGAACTACACTGAGAAGGTGTGGGGGCTGCATCCGTCGCACATAGGCTCTGACTGGGGCCGCCAGCGCGTCAAGGGACTCTCCATCGTTGCCATCCTCAAGGACATCCTCACTAAGGCTTTCCATGTCAAGAACAAGCACGTGGAGACCTCGCTCATCGAGCAGTTCATCTATCCCAAGTATGGCCCCGGCCAGCTGTGGGAGTGCGTGGCTCACGACATCGAGGACAAGGGCGGCGAGGTTAGGCTCAGCACCACCGTCACCGGCGTCAACATGGCCCAAGGCCGTGTCACCGGCGTCGTTGTGCGCAAGGTCGACGGCTCTACCGACACCATCCCCTGCGATGCCCTGTTCTCGTCTATGCCGCTCAAGGACCTTGTTGCTGCCATGGACGGGGTAGACATCCCGCAGGATGCCGCTGCCGTGGCTGCCGGGCTGCCTTATCGCGACTTCATGACTGCCGGCATCCTGGTCAAGAAGCTCAATTTCAAGAACAAGACCCACGTCAAGACCCTCGACGAGCGCATCCCCGACACATGGATCTACATCCAGGAGCCCGACGTCAAGGTGGGACGCCTGCAGGTGTTCAACAACTGGTCGCCTTACCTCATCAAGGACTACAAGAACACGATGTGGGTGGGCATGGAATACTTTTGCAACGAGGGCGACGAGATGTGGACTATGGACGACGAGGACTTCAAGGCACTTGCCGCTGGCGAGCTGATGAAGATAGGCGCCATCGACAGCGTGGATGCCGTGATGGACGCCACCGTGCACCGTGTCAAGAAGGCTTATCCCGCCTACTTTGGCACCTACAACGACATCGACACGCTGCGCAGCTTCCTCGACACGATTCCTAATCTCTACTGCATAGGCCGCAACGGCCAGCACCACTACAACAACATGGACCACTCCATGCTCACTGCCATGCGCGCTGTGGACGCCGTCACCGGCAAGGACACCACACGCGACGAGATATGGAACGTGAATACCGAGCAGGAATATCACGAAACAAAATCAACTAATCAAGACTGATATGGAAAAATTGTGCTCTCGCATGTGGAACACGATGAACTCGTCGAGCGAGCGTGCACAGCGCCGTCTGTTGCTTGCAGGCAGCCTCTTTGTCATGCTGGTGCTGCTCGTGCTGGGCGGCTTCAGGGTGAGCACGGTAGAGGTCGACACGATGACCTACATCACTGCCGGCGACAACTTCTTTGCCGGCCGCATCGACGAGGCCCGCACCCCCGTCTATCCCGTTATTTGCCATCTGGCAGGCTACCTTGGCGCTGCGTCGCTCCATGCCGTGGTGCTGCTGCAGTGTGTGGTCTTTATGCTGTCGGTGGTGTGGATGCACAAGACCGCCCGCCTAGTCTTTGACCACAGCCCTCTCGTGGCTTTTGTCTCCACGGCGCTCTATGCCTGGAACGTGGGCACGGTGCACTATGCGCTGGTCATCATGACCGAGTCGCTGTCGCTGTCGGCGGTTGTGTTTATGTTCTGGCTCATTGTCAAGGGATTGAAGCGGTCGCTCAGTGTGCGTGATGCCGCCTTGCTCATGACGCTCTATCTGGTGATGCTCTTCCTGCGTCCGTTCTTCATCTGCTTTGCCCCGCTGCTGGTGGTGTTTTATGTGTTTGTGTTCAAGAAGACATCCCGCGGTGCCTCAGTGGCATTTTGGGGAGGCATAGCAGTCGTGATAGCAGCCTATGTGGGCTACAGCAGCGCTTACAAGGCGCAGTATGGAGTCTTCACCACATCGTGTGTACCTGACATCAATCTCAATGCCCAGCTCTATCAGGCAGGCCTGGTCGACACCGCCATGTGGAAGATGGACGAGTTTGACCTTGCCGCCGAGCATGCCCACAACCGCGAGGTGCTCATGGCGGGCAAGTGGGTGTGGTTGCGCCACATGCTTGACGAGACGCTCATGTCGTCGCGCCAGCTCTTTCCCAAGATGGTACTGTCTCACGGCGGCAAGATGGCTCAGCCCCTGTCGTTGCAAATCTCGGGCGGCATGCTATATCTCATCACCATCGTCTTTGCCGTGGTGACCTGGGTGAGGTGGCGTCGCAACAAGGCCGATGTGCGCCTCGACGTGTTGTTGCTCTTCACCGTCGCTGTCACCGTGGTAACGTCGGTGTGGGGGGCATTTGGCATCTACACTCGCCTCATGCTACCCTGTTACTCAGCCCTGTGCCTTGTGCTGGGCCGCCTCTTCACGCTCCTGGGCCAGCTGCTCGCCCGCCGCAAGCAGCTGTGATGGCCGGGATAGCCTTTATAGCCGGTATAGCCTTGATAGCCTTGATAGTGGTAAATGATAGAAACAACATAGATAATTTGATTAATAATGAAACTGGTATCTAAGATTATCACATTAGCATTAATATGTGTCATGGCGCTGCTTGTCAACGCCGCTCGCCAGGATAGCAAGACCATTGTCCCTGCCATCATCAACATCGTTGAGGGCTCGGCACACTTTGTCGATGCCGACGGCAATGGTGTGCTCAACGCCAGTGAGCGCGGCCGCATCGTCTTCAAGGTGCGCAACGACGGCTCGGGCGACGGCGTGGGCTGCCGCTCGGTAGTTTCTATTGAAGGTGCCACCACAGGCATCACCGCCGAGGGTAAGGTGCTCCCCGCCATCCCAGCCGGCAAGGAGACGGAACTCGAAATCCCCGTCACTGCCGCCGAAAATGCCGACAATGGCAACCTCAAGGTGACATTCTATGTCTACGAGCCCCACGGTTTGGGCTCTGACAAGGCTACATGCACCATCACCGTGAAGCAAAAAACTCGTCAGGTAAATATCATTCCCTCGTCAATAAAATTTGTTGATGACAGTGGCGATGGCAAGCTCGAGGGCAATGAGAGCGGATACATCACCTTGACCGTTACTAACGATTTCAACAAGCTCGCCCAGGGCTTTAAGCTATCTTATCGCACTTGGGGGGCTACTGATGATGTGGAGTATGGCAGCGATGCTCTATCTTCTTTGCCCGACATTACAGCAGGTGCTTCGCACGAGGTGAAAATTCCTGTCAAGGCAGGTCTCGACACCAAAGCCGGCAAGCTGGGAGTGGCGTTCTCGGTTATGGACCCCGATGGGCTGTTTACCGATGAGTTGCGCCTAGACATCCCCGTTGCGGCTTACCGTCACCCCAAGTTGGAGGTTGTAGCTGCCAACCTGAGCCAGAGCATAGCCCGCCGCGCTCCGTTCACGCTGGAGCTCACGCTCAAGAATACAGGTAAAGGTCCTGCCAAGGACGTGAGCGTAGACCTGTCAATCCCCGACAACATCTTTTTCACAGCAGGCGGCAGCAAGCAGACGGTCCCCGCCCTTGCCCCCGGCGAGAGCGTAGTTCTCAAGTACAATATGATCGTCAACAACGACTACATGGGCAACGATATTGTGGCGTGGTTTGATTTGAACGAAAAGTTTGGCCGCGATGATAACTTTGTCCCTGTTTCCATGGCTGTCAATGGAAAAACAAGGCCAAAGGTGGAAAATTTTTGTCACAGATTCGTTGACCTTGGTTTGCCTGGCGGTGTGTTGTGGGCGACTTGCAACGTGGGTGCCGAGAAGCCCGAGGATTATGGACTGTACTTTGCCTGGGGCGAGACCAAAGGCTATGCTAAGGGCGATTACCACAATTTCGACTGGAATAATTTAAGCTACACTATGAATAGTGCCCTTGATGCTGCACATGACGCCGCGACTGCCAACTGGGGCGACGGCTGGCGCATGCCCACAAATAGGGAACAAGATGACTTGAGAAACAGCACTTATTGCACTTGGACGTGGACGACCAGGAATGGTGTGAACGGTTATGAAGTGAAGAGCAAGAGCAACGGTAACAGCATTTTCCTTCCTGCCGCTGGCTACCGCAACGACGCGAGCCTCTACTACGAGGGTTCCTACGGCAACTATTGGTCAGGTTCGCTCAGCACTCTCAGCAGCATCGGCGCCTACGGCCTGAGCTTCGATTCGAGTAGCATTGATTGGGACAGCAGCTACTACCGTTGCGACGGGCGAAGCGTCCGGGCTGTGCGAGTTGGCTCAAAATAAGGTATTCTTACACGAAAAAAAGAACAAAAACAATCCCTATAGTTCTGCCGTTCGTGGGTGCGGAGCGGTTGTGGGCACACGGCGGGCACGGAGTGCTCGCGCCCACAACGGCGCAGTAGCCACGAACGGCAGAACACCTTCCGACCCTTGCCCTTCGTTCGCCAAAAGGATTGCATTGCGCCCCGGGTTCCTGCGCCTGTGACTCCCCTCCCTCTTTAGGGGAGGGGTTGGGGGAGAGGCTTTTTCTTGATGTAGGAGATGCCTGAGAGCATGTTGCGCACGGCTTTGAAGAAGGGGACGCCGTGGTCGCGGTGCAGGCGGTAAGAGATGATGAACACACGCGGTATCATCGAGGGGCGGTAGGCGATGTACAGATAGGCACCGCGTGCCTTGAGGGTGCCGGGTTCGCCCACGCGGGTGGTCGATGTGGTCTCGCCGTTGTGCGTCACCACAAGGGCAGGGAAGTACTTGCAGGTGAGGCCGCTGGCAACGGCATCGTGGATGAACACTTCTTCCTCGCCGCAATGCAATACCGGTGCGCCCAGGCCGAACAGCTCGTTGAACTCTAGCTTGCCCTGCACACTCGAGCGGCGAAAGGCTATCTCAAACGATGTGACGTGGTAGTTCTTCACTTTCTCGCCCAGATCAAACGGTTTTTCAGGATAAGTAGTATTGGTGCCGTAGGCCTTGAATGTCGCCACGTCGAGCGATCGCTGTGTGGCAAACGTCAGTGCCACGGTGGCCAGCTGCTCATGGGTGTAGGTGCAGTCATCGTCGCATATCATGCACACGTCGCCTGTGGCATGGCGGATGCAGTTGTTGCGGTTGCGGCTCAGTCCGCGCCCCTGCAGGTGCAGCACCGTCACGTCATCGCGAAGCAACGCCTGTGGCACAGCCTCCATGGGAGAGCCGTCGCTGTGCTGCCACGACACCAGGTAGCTGATGCCGTCGCGCGGTTCCAGCAGCATCGATGGAATCCTCTCAATGCCGTTGTCAAGTGTCGATATGAGCAGTTGCAGTGTCATGTTTTACAGTTAGTTATCATAAATGACCATCAAAGGGACGGTTCTTCTATGTTGAAAACCAAACAAATTTGGTAATTTAA
>JAKSLZ010000029.1 GCA_024400935.1 Muribaculaceae bacterium
AACCCGCAAGGCACGTCATCAAGATTATTGCATAAAGGAGATGTTTCATAACTTTGTGCTAGTTTTTTTGCGTTGTTTTTTCGATTGCAAAGTTAACCTTTAATAATTTACGGCGCAAGAAAATGGAAGAGAAATTGATATCATTTCGTGTATTACAAATAATTGATATTCAAGTGTATAGAAAAATATTTTCTAATTAGTGCGGTTTGGTCGTGTTTTTGGGGCATGATTGTGGGTTGCCAAATTCTTTCGGTTGTTCCGTTGCTTGGTGTGAGTAAAGTTTGTTTTTGCGTGATAATAGTAGTATCTTTGCAACATGATGCGACGCATTGTAATACTGTTTGTGCTTGTACTGGGTGCAATGGCTGCGTGGGCTTGCGAGAAGAACGACTCTACAAGGCTCACGTTTGGCAAGACTGTGCACGACTTTGGCGAGATAAGCATGCACGCCGGCAAGATCATGTGCCAGTTTGAGTGCGTGAATAATAGCGATAGCGCCGTGGTAATCCTAGGTGTGCTTGCCAACTGCGGGTGCACAACTCCCGTCTATCCCAAGGACCCTATTCAGCCTGGCGCCACAGCCGTGGTGCAGGTTACCTACGACACCACAGGCCGCCCCGACGGCGAGTTTGAGAAAGAAGTGGTGCTTCACACCACGGCTCCCAAGCCGCGCATTGCTCTCACCGTGAGAGGCTGCGCCGTGCGTTGACCCTTGGGGCATAGTGATAATTAGATGTTTTCTATTTGTTCTCTTGAGAGTTTGGTATAACGTATGATTTTGTCTATAGATTCCCCGTCTTGGAGCATCACACGTGCCATCTCAACTGCTTTTTCTTCACGTCCTTCTTCACGTCCCTCAGCGCGTTCGTTTTTCATTACAGATAGATTCGTGCGATAGGAGTCAAGGCTGATGTTGTAGATCTCGCGTTCTTGCTCGGTCATGTTAACCAACTCAGAGATGTTGCCTACCTTGCTGAAGATAGGACGTTGTGCCTGAAAAGGGGACATAGTGACAATTAGATGTTTTCTATTTGTTCTCTTGAGAGTTTGGTATAACGCATTATTTTCTCTACAGATTCCCCGTCTTGGAGCATCGCACGTGCCATCTCGACTGCTTTTTCTTCACGCCCTTCTTCACGTCCCTCAGCAAGTCCCTCGGCGCGTCCCTCAGCACGTCCCTCGGCTCGTTCATTTTTCATTACAGATAGATTCGTGCGATAGGAGTCAAGGCTGATGTTGTAGATCTCGCGTTCTTGCTCGGTCATGTTAACCAACTCAGAGATGTTGCCTACCTTACTGAAGATAGGGCGCTGTGCCTGGAAAGGCATTGGTGTAGTCATAGTCTCCATATTTGCCAAATTATACAACCAATAATCCATGTAGCTCTTGCAGTCTGATTCTTGCATCTTGCGGTAGCCGGGTAGCTCAAGAGTAAACGCCTTGAGATTTTCGTTGAATACCTCACCTGTCTCATTCACTTTCATCTGGATAGTACGAATAGACTGTGGTTTGAATCCTTGAAGGTGAAAATTAATGAAGAACACGCCATATACAGGGGTGAGTTTATAATCCCATTCAGTGTTCCCTTTCTCAGCCTGAGAAGAAATGCTTCGCGAGAGATAATAGATGATACGGTCTGAAAAGTTGAGTTGACCTTTGTTCTGCATCTCGACAATCACTTCGCTGCCATCATCACATGTGCAGCGCAGGTCGTAGATTACGCCACGCTCATACTTTGTCAATCCCAACTCATCCTTGTCAAGAAACAAAACATGTGCGATAGGAGATTTGGGTTCAAGCAAATCGTTAAGGAATGCAATCATCACATCCTCATTACCAAAGATTTTCTTGAAACCAAAGTCCGTGAGTGGGTTTATGTATCTTGGAGTGTTCATATCATTCTCAAAAATTGTGTTGTTTCAGTAGATAACCGACTTTGTGGGCAAAGATACAAAAAAATACATAAATAACGCACAATAGAGCCTCCGAACAGTCGTTTTGCAGATTATTTAACATATTTCTGCTATTCAAGGTAACTGCTCAGTTATGGAATTATCTCTCGCAGATCTCGCGGATGACGCAGATTTTAATTTCAGGAGGATGAATTCTTAATAAACGTTGGTTCAGGGCTATAGCTGAGTGGTTATAAGTATTCAGCTATGAGATGGTACCCTGTAAAAGCAACCGTCCAGCAGGACCTTACGCCATTGTGGGCGCATGGTATCCTGCCGGACGGTATAGGTCTAATTTCTCCTTCTTCGTATAAAGGATGCTTATTTTGATTCAGCTCGGACAGCCCGGACACTTATGCCAAACATACGTCCCATGTCGTCCAATTTAGCGCCTGTCGTTTGGTTATGCCCGCATTCCAATGCAAACGCGCCGGTGTTGTATTTCGTGCTGAGCGAAGTAGACCAGTAGTAGCCACGCCAAAGAGTCAAGTATCCATCCGGTGTCTTAAACTCGTATTGGTTTGCCTTGTCAGTTTGGAAACGGTAGCTAGTGGCTGGTAAGAAAAGTTTGTTACCGTTGACCTTGCTCGTCGCTTCAAAGCCATTAACGCCAGAACCTTTATAGTTGGTTTTCCATTTCCATTTGCAACAGGCAGCCAAAAGCTCTAACTCTTCTCTTGTGGGCATGCGCCAGCCGGGGCCCCAATTAGCAGTAGCTGCATCGTCTTCACCTTCAAGGACGGTCTTGTTGTCGACAATGCCATAGGATGGATCGGTACAGTACTTGATCATGCTGTCATTGGTGCCGAAGCATAATCCGTAATCTTTCCAATCAAAATTGTGTTTTACGTCCCTGTCGTACCCTTTGGTCTCGCCCCAGGCAAAGTACAAGCCATACTCCCAGGGATTGCTGGCTCCCACGTTGCAGGTAGCCCACAACACGCCGAAACCCATGTCAACATATTCACGACCATATTCATCCTTACCTGAAAGATCTGGTTTCTTGCCTTCTGCTGTCGCTGTTGTGGCGCTAATGGCAAATACCAACAAAAAGAAAAAGATAATCTGTTTCATGTTTTTCATTTTAGTTTTTATTTGAAAAACTGGATAAGTCGCGGACAGGCCGGATACCAAACCCAAGGTAACGTAGACTGAGGGCACTAGATATGGTACTAGATGTACCGACATCCTTAATGAATAAATTATAGGCCAGATTTTTATAGGCCAGATTTTTTTCGCTGCTCGGTAAGAGGGAATTTACCCAGTAATGACCGCAATAGCACGCCCAGTCGATGTGACTGCCGTCTTTGTAACAGTTCGCGGGCAGGAAAATTTTGGCCCCGTTGCGCTTGCTAGTCCCTTCCAAGCCTTCAACACCAGAACCTTTATAGTTTCTTTTCCACTTCCATTTGCAATATTTGATTAATTCCGCCATCTCCTGCTCCGTGGGCATGTGCCAGCCGCCACCCCAGTTGGCAATAGCAGCGTCATCGGTGGCATCAAGGACGGTCTTGAGGTCGACAATGCCAAAGGAAGCGTCGGTACAGTACTTAGACATGCTGTCTTCACTGCCGTTGCACCACTTGTAGTTCTTCCAGTCAAAACTATGGTACTGGTCCCTGTCGTACCCTTTGGTCTCGCCCCAGGCAAAGTACAAGCCATACTCCCAGGGATTGCTGGCTCCCACGTTGCAGGTGGCCCACAATACATGACTGGGCAAATCAAGGTCAACAAACTCGTGACCATTTTCGTCCACAAAAGTATAATCTGGTTTCTTGCCTTCTGCTGTCACTGTTGTGGCGCTAATGGCAAATACCAACAAAAAGTAATAAATAATCTGTTTCATGTTCTTTAATTCTAATTTTTTATCTAACTATTCACAATAATGAGTTGCGCTGTCTTCATGTAGCCTCTTCATTGAAGCAACTCCTTATTTCGATACAACACATACAGGACGGACACAATGCCCAAAGTAACGTAAAGTGCTGCCAGAACCTATGAATGAAAAATTGAAGCTCATCCAAAAGGCTTCGTTGGCTTTGCTCGCGTCGAGCGAATTTAGCCAGTAGTCACCGCGCAGTCCCTCTTCGTAGTGTTTCGTTCCGCTGAGGTATCCGGTAGCGGGCAGGAAAATACTGTTACCATTGCTTTTGCTCTTCACTTCAAAGCCTGTTACTGTATAAGTGACTGACTCGATGACGTATTTCTTGTTTTTCCACGTCCATGTGCAATATTTGCCTAAATCCTTTATCTCCTGCTCTGTGGGCATGCGCCATCCTACGCCCCAGTTGGCAGTCGCAGCGTCATCGGCAGCATCAAGGACGGTCTTGTTGTCGACAATGCCAAGGGAAGCATCGGTACAGTACTTGGTCATGCTGTCTTCACTGCCGTTGCACCACTTGTAGTTCTTCCAGTCAAAACTATGGTTATCGCCCTTGGTATAGCCCTTGGTCTCGCCCCAAGCGAAGTACAGCCCGTAATCTTCGGGGCGGCTGGCCCCCACGTTGCAGGTAGCCCACATCACGTGCCCGGGCAAACCCAGGTCAACATATTCATGTCCATTCAACTCGCCATTTCCAGGAGAAGGATTGTCTTTACTATCTTCTTTACAAGAACTAAACCCTACACACATAACTGTGAAAATACTAAATAGTAATCCCAATTTTGTTTTCATAAAATAATTAAATTTATAAATATGTGTTTCTCACGCCCCCTCTTGAAACTTGCTAACGGTACAAAAAACAGAAAGCGTGGGACGATGTCGTTGTCAATTGACTTAGAGGCATCGCCAAACGCCTAACACAAAAATTGAACAACCCACCCCCACGCCGTAACCTATACGAATCCTCCCGCTTGCACGGGGGTGGGATATACAAGCACAGCGAAGGCGTTTCGAGTTGCCTCAATATCCTTTTGTGTTTAGAAAACTGGCGATTTTGCTAAGTCAGGAATTGAAGCGAAACGCTTTCAACAAAATATGTCCTTCGGGCTGCGGCCTCTGCCGCCATTCCCAAATTGCTGCAAAGTTACAAATAAATTTGATACAACACTGCAATTTCGTCAGGCAAAAATAAATAAAATATTTTCTTTGTTTACGGCTCTTTGTTTACGGGACTTCAATTGTGCTTTAAAAATTTTGGTGTGGTTGCTTTGTAAAAAAGTCGATGTGGTGTGGATAATATAAAAAAAATTATTACCTTTGCCTTTTGATAAAATATTGATACTATGCAGTACTGGATAAATCAACAAGGTGTGCAGTCGGGCCCGCACACTCACGAGGACCTTTTGAAGATGGATGTCAGCGCCGACGCTTATGTGTGGCGCAGTGGACTTGACGACTGGGTGAAGATTACAACCCTGTCAGAGCTTGAGCAGGTGATAGGTCCGGCAGAGGTGTCGCAACCTGAGCCTCAGGTGGTACAGCCAGAGCCGGTAGAGGAAGTGACGCAACAGTTTGAGCCTCAGCCAGAACAAGGGTCTTCGGTAGAGGAACCGACAGCCGAGTCTCAAGTTGAGGAACCTGCGCATCAGGAGGAACAGCAGGAGGAACCGGCGCATCAGGAAGAACCCGCCCAGCAGGTATATGTGGCGCCTGAGTTGCAACAGCGACTCGACGAGCCCATGCAGTACACTGGAGCACAGCCTCCGCAGGTGCCTGTGCAGGGTGCACAGCCGCGTCCCAAGTGTCCGCCCACTAACCTGGTGTGGGGCATCATAGCCTTGATACTGTGCTGCATGCCGCCAGCCATCGTTACTATCTACTACTCGTTCAAGGTGAAGACCCACTATGAGCTGGGCGAATATGAAGCAGCCGAGAAGGCAAGCGAGAAGGGTGCATGGTGGTGCATAGGCAGCATCATTGCCGGGCTGGCAATATCTCCCATTATCCACATGTTGCAGATGCTGGGTAGCATGATGTGATGAGACGCATTATATTCATAATCATTATAGTGGTCGCTGTCTTGATGGTAGCGACCATCTATTTTAACTATGACCCTGCCATAGCGGTGTTTTTTCCGCGCTGCATGTTCAAGTGGATCACAGGCTGGGACTGTGCCGGTTGCGGGTCGCAGCGTGCTCTGCATGCCCTATTGCACGGCGACATTGCCATGGCTTGGCACTATAACCGAGGCCTCATCGTGGCGGCTCCCCTCATAGTTATGTATTTCTATGCCGAGTTCAGGCAGGAACATTGCCCCCGCCTTTACTCACGTCTTAACTCTCGTCCTGTGATAGCTGCTGTGCTGGTGGCCGTGCTGCTGTGGTGGGTGTTGCGCAATGTGTTTGGTGTATGAACCGTGAGATACTGCGCATAGCACTGCCCGCTATCGTGGCCAATGTCACCATCCCGCTGCTGGGACTGCTCGACACAGCCATTGCCGGCCATTTGGGGTCGGCTTCGTTCATCGGTGCTATTGCCGTGGGTGCGATGATGTTCAACCTCATCTACTTCAGCTTTGGTTTCCTGCGCATGTCTACGTCGGGACTCACCGCACAGCGTTGCGGTGCCGGGGATGACCGTGGTGCGGTGGCCGTGCTGCGCGACTCCATTGTGGTGTCGCTGTCGATAGGCCTTGCGGTCATCGTGCTGCAGTGGCCCCTGCAGTGGCTGCTGCTCTACATCATAGGGCCGTCGCCTCAGGTGGCAGCCTTGGCGCAGCAATATTTCTACATGTGCGTGTGGGGTGCACCTCCCATCCTCATGATGATGGCCGTGAAAGGCTGGTTGCTGGGTATGCAGGATTCCAAAGGCCCCATGATGATATCCATCATGGTCAATGTCATCAACACCGTGGTGAGCCTTGTGGCTGTGTATGCTGTTGACATGGGGTTCATGGGCATAGCCGTGGGTACGCTCACCAGCGAGTATGTGGGGTTGGTATTCAGCCTTGTGCTATTGTGGCGCAAGTTCCCTGACCACGTGCGCATGCTCATCACTGGGCCGTGGCGATTGCACATCTCGCGCCGATATTTCACGGTGAGCGGCGACATCTTTGTGCGCAGCTTCCTGCTCACGCTGGTGCACCTGGGCATGGTGTCGCTGGGAGCCCGCAGCGGCGACTTGCTGCTTGCGGTCAATTCGCTCATGCTGAGCATCAACTCGTTTTATGCTTATTTCCTTGACGGTATAGCTTTTGCCGGCGAAGCGCTGGTGGGCAAATATTATGGTGCAGGCAACGGTCAGCGCCTGCGGTTGTGTGTCAGGAGCCTGTTTGTGTGGGCAACGTTACTGGCTGCGCTGTTCACTGCGGCCTATGCCTTCCCTCAGGCGATATTTTCACAGCTCACCAGCGATCACGATGTGGTGGCAGTGGCCGGCGACTACCGCTGGTGGTGCGCCCTGCTCCCGCTTGCCGGTATGGCGGCGTTTGTGTGGGACGGCGTGTTCATAGGACTCACCCGGTCTCGCGGCATGCTCATTGCCGTGGCCGTGGCAACGGTGCTGTTCTATGTGCTCTATAGCCTGATGCCTGCTTCGCTGGGCAACCACCGCCTGTGGGCTGCCTTTGTGACCTATCTTGCTGTCCGTGGTCTGGTCCAGACCTTGCTGTATCAGCGATACAAACTGTAAAAACGATTATTATTTAACTTTTGTTTACACAGGTGTGCCGGTTTAACGCCGGGCATGCGCGTAATTTTGCAGTGTAATAATTATTAATCAACCAAATCACTGTAAAATTATGAAACCTAACAAGAAATTTTTCCTGGAGACAAATGTAGCTGGCCGTCAGTACTATGACTGTGACGAAGTGTTTGACGAACTCAAAGTGGGCACCAAGCTGAGACTTGAGCGTGACGAGTTCAACCGCCATGACGAGAATGCCGTGCAGCTGGTGTATGACAAGAAGGTGGGTGATGACGAGGTAAAGCCATTCCTGCTGGGTTACCTGCCCCGCAGCTGCAACGACAGTGTCGCTAACTTGCTTGACATGGGCTGGGGCTGCGTGTTTGACTGCACCATCAGTCGCATCAACCCCGATGTACACTATGAACAGCAGCTCAGAATAACGCTCAGGATCAAGCGCAACGAGCAATAGAAATAGGGTCGCTTAGTTCTTTGCCCCTCCTCCGAGAAAGGGAGGCGGTGAGAACTAAGCGATTTTTTTGTGCTTAAATATGCTGGATTGGGAAAATAATTGTATCTTTGGCGCGAAATAGCTTAACAACGTGAATTATGAAATATAGCGAACTGGTACAGGCAAGGTTTTCTTGCAAGAAATTTGACCCTGACAGGGTGATAAGTGAAGAGCAACTCAATGCTATACTGGAGGCAGGACGTGTGGCCCCCACGGCCAAGAACCTGCAGCCGCAGCACGTCTATGTGGCTCAGAGCGATCAGGCGCTGGCGGCCATCGACAAGCACACTCCGTGCCGATATGGTGCCCGCACCGTGCTGGTGGTGGCGTGGGACAAGGACAACGTGTTCACTTATCCCGGCGGCAAGCGCGACTCGGGCGTCGAGGACGCTACGATTGTGGCCACCCACATGATGCTGGCGGCCCACAGCGTGGGTGTGGACAGCTGCTGGATCAATTTCTTTGACCCTGACGAGCTGGCCGCTGAGCTGCACTTGCCAGAGAACGAGGATATACTCATGTTGCTCGATCTGGGCTTTGCGGCCGAGGGCGCAGTGGCTCTGGCCAATCATTTTTCACGCAAACCGATTGACGAAACAGTAACTAGAATATAATGAAGACAAAACTGATGATTGCAGTTGTCGTGGCATGCGCTGCGGCATTTACTGGCTGCGTGAGCTGCAGCAAGCATGTACAGGAAGCCCCCGTGTGTGGCGGATATGGCAATGACACTAAACTCAACACCGAGGATACCGATGTGTGGGTGAAGGCTGTGGCTACACGCCCCGACCTCAAGGACTATACACCCCAAACGGTGAGTCGCCAGGTGGTTGCCGGCATGAACTACAGGTTCACTTGCCGCGACAAGCAGGGACAGGTGCACACGGTGCATGTGTTCAAGCCGCTTCAGGGCGAGGGCGAGATCAAGGTGACCTACGTCGAGTGACATGAAGAAAGTGTTGTTTCTGCACGGCTTCTTTGCCAGTGGCAGCTGTGAGCCTGCATGTGCATTGAGGGAGGCGCTGAAAGGTGTGGCCGAGGTGCTGTCGCCCGACCTGCCCATGCATCCGCAGGAGGCCCTGGAAGCCATTCGTGCAGTCATTGACCGCGAGCATCCCGATGTGCTCGTGGGCAACAGTTGTGGTGCTTTTTATGCCCAGATGGTGGCGCCTGTAGTGGGCATTCCGGCCTTGCTGGGCAATCCCCACATGGCTATGACCGAGTTCCTAAAGGAACGTGTGGGAGAGCATCGATACAAGTCGCCACGTCAGGACGGCAATCAGACGTTTGTTATTGACCAGCAGCTCGTTGACGAATTTGCTGTGATGCAGCGTCATCAGTTTGACTGCTGCAATCCCTACAGCCGTGACCGCGTGTGGGGGCTGTTTGGCGACAATGACACGCTGGCCCGCTATGAACCACTGTTCAGTGAGCACTATGCTGTGGCACATCATTTCCCCGGTGCCCACACCCCCACAGGGCAGGAAGTCAAGGATTATTATGCACCCCTGGTGATGCAGTTGCTGGAGCGGTTTCCGGTGGCTGCCGAGCGGCGTTTCCGTCATTTCAAGGGCGGCATGTACCGCTATGTGTGCTCGGCCCTCGACAGCGAGACACAGGAACGCAAGGTAGTGTATCAGGCGCTGTATGGCAACGGTGCATTCTGGGTGCGTCCTGAGAAGATGTTCTTTGAGACCATAGAGCGCGATGGCCGTCGCATGGCCCGTTTCACCGAGGTTGACCAGTGAACTCCCGAGCTGACATGAAACTATATATCGTAAGACACGGCGAGACTGAGGAAAACCTGCTGAAGATTCTGCAGGGACACATGCCCGGCACGCTCACAGCCAAGGGGCTGGAGCAGGCCCGGGCGGCAGCGACACGCCTGGCTGATGCCGGTGTGGCGTTCACGCGTATAGTGTCGAGCGACCTCAAGCGCACCATGGACACGGCCGCTATAATAAGTGAAAACACGGGCCTGCCGGTAGAGCCCATGGAGATATTGCGCGAGCGAGACTGGGGCGAGAGCACTGGCATGCCCATCGCCGAAGCCCGCGAGCGCTTTTACTGCGACGGCAAGTGGCAGTTTCCGCCCAGTGCCGAGAGCGAAGACGACATCTATCGACGTGCCGGCCGTGCGCTTGAACAGCTGCGGCAACTTTGTGGCGCCAACGAGACGGTCATAGTGGTCACCCACGGGCAGCTGGCGCGCAACCTCATTGCGGCACGATTTGGTTGCCCTGTGCGTGAAGTGACCCAGTTAATCAACGGAGAAGTGAGGGTGTTAGCCCTGTGACAGCGTTTTGCTGGTGACCTTGAGGAATCGTCTCAGGTAAAGCACCGCCGCTATTGAGAGACCAAAGGGGAATGCCATCCACACACCCAATGCACCCCAGTCGAGGGTAATGCCCATGATGTAGCTCATGGGAAGCGAAATCACAATGTAAGCAAAGAAAGAGTAGGGGATGAGCATCTTCACGTCGCCCAGGCCGCGCAGTGCGTTGGCAAAGGTGACCTGAGTGCCGTCGCCCAGCTGATAGAGCACCAGCGGATAGGCAAGTACGGCAACGATGGCCGCTACCTCGGCGTTGTCGGTAAACAGCAGCGAGATGTAGTTGCGCAGCGAGAAGGCGATGATGCTGAGGATAACTCCCAGCACAAATATCATCTGCCAGCCGGCAAAGGCCGCATTGCGCACGCCCTGGATGTCGTTGAGCCCGTTGTAGTTGCTCACGCGTATGGTCACGGCGTTAGACACCCCGATGTAGAACATGAAGATGAAATTAGTGAGGCTCAGCATCACCTGGTTGGCCGCCAGCACATTAGTGCCCATCCATCCCAGGAAGATGGTGACCAGCGTGAACGATGCCGTCTCAAGCCCCATCTGTATGGCGATGGGCCATCCCAGGCGGTTGAGCAGCAGCACGTCCTTCATCGAGGACTTGCAGGTGTGCCACAGTTTCACATATTTCTTGTACTTGGGCCTCAAGAAGAACACTGCAGCGGTGAGGATCAGAATGAGCACGCGCGACGATGCGGTGGCCCATGCGGCTCCCTCGATGCCCATCTCGGGAAATCCCCAGTGGCCAAAGATGAGCAGCCAGTTGAACACGATGTTCCACACATTGCCTATGAGCATGGTGATCATGCCCACCGATGTGTCGTTGATGCTGTCACAGCACTGCTTGAATGCCCCCGCCGACACCATGAACGGCAGCGACAGAATCTGTATCACCAGGTAAGGCTTCATGAGCGGAATGAGTTCCTCGGGCTGCCCCATGTAGGGGAGCGCAAAGTATAGCCCTACCAGGGCCAGCACGATGAGTGCTCCCTGCAGCATGTTGGCCACGATGCTGCTCTTGAGAATCTCCACGATGCGGCGGTCGTTGCCCTGGGCATAGAATGCGCCTATCTGTGAGACGGAGCCTATCGAGAACCCTATGGTGAGAAGCAGGCCCAGCAAGAACATGCTGTTGACAAACCCCACGGCCGCAAGCTCCTCGGTGGAGTGTTGTCCCACCATGATGTTGTCGGCCAAATTTTGAAAAGTGAGCCCTATCTGTCCCACCATGATGGGCAGTCCCAGTCTTGTCAGTGCCTTGTATTCTTTAGGAAAAAAATAACTCATACTCAAAAATCAGGTACAAAAGTAGCGACTATTTTCGATATACTGAAAAAATAGTTGCGTGATTTTTTGAAAATATCGCAAAAAGTCATAAATTTGTAACCGCTAACATCATTGTGACATTGCCGCAATATGAGTGCGTGCTAATTCAGCGTGATGTGGCAAGGCAGCATTATAACCCTTTATATGAGCACATGTTGCCGCAGATACTTAATTACTTCATCACGGTGAGAGCTGTGTCCTTGCGTGCTCAAAGGCATGGGACTCCCCAAAAAGAAAACTACTATTATGAAAAAGTTTTTATTGATTATCGTTGCACTGCTCACTTTGAGCCTTGTGACTGTGTCTTGCGCTAAGAACCAGAAAGCTCAGGTGCTTAATGAACTTGCTCAGGAGTTGAATGAAAATTCTACTAAGTGGACTCCCGACCAGTGGCAGGATTTCTATGTTAGATTTGACGCTGCTATTGCCGATCTGGAGCAGGAAAGCCTTGACGAGGAAGAGACTAAGGCTGTAAACCAGCTTAAGGACATGGTTGAGAGCCTCAAGAAGATCCAGGGTGTTGCTACTGACCTTAAGGAGAAGACCGAGGCTGCCGATGCTGAGGTTGCTGCCGGAGAGGAAGCTCCAGCTGAAGACTCGAAATAATTGCTGTGAATGAGCTGACCGCTAGTGTCGGCATCACGGTAACATGAATACAGCCCGTCCCGGTGTGATTGCACCCGGGGCGGGCTGATTTGTTTCAGGTCACCGCCTGCTGTGTGTCAGCAATATGACGTTAGCGTTCCTCTTCGAGGCTGCTTGCATGGGGTTTGATTTCGTTGAGTTCGCCAGGGGCTCGGTTCGCATAGTGAGACTCTACGAGCCTCTAAAGTCTCCGACGTTTTTACCGGACAACTATGATATTTTCCTTTTAATTATTCATACCATAACTAAAGGACCTTTATTCCAGTCATATCGTCCTGCATTTGCAGGGAGATGGTGGCAACAGTCTTCTTCTTTCGGCTGTTCAGTTCCGTTATCCTGCTATGTATTTGCCCACGCGGGGGATCCTTTGCATAAGCATGCTCGCCGCTGCCACGATTACAAACGTACACAGTGCGGTGCCCGCAATCTCTATCGGGGTGGTCCACATGCCCAGCATGCCCTCGTTGCCTGTGCCCAGGGCATCGCGCAGCATTGACGATGCCGTTGCCAGCACAACCATGTGGGCCAGATACATGCCATAGCTGGCCTTTGACACCCTGAGCAGCACAGTGTTGTAGAACCGTCCCTGCGCAGTCACCTTGCGCAGCATCATGATTGTGGCTATGGCCATGAGTGCCACGCCGGTGGAGTCAAAGTTCCATGTGGTCTCCCACCACACCGCCTTGTCGAGGCCTGCGGCTACGGGGAACGAGCCGTCGCCTGTTGCCATCACCCGGTGCACAAATCCTCCGGCCGTTATCGCAAAGCCTGCAAGATATAGCGGCACTGCCTTGACAAGGGTGCGTCCCCATGAGTCGATGCTGGCAAAGCGGCGGAAGTAGAGCCCCAGCAACATATATCCCACAAAGCCGCTCACATAGTAGAACGTGCCATAAGTATTCCAGCTTGCCTCGCCCCACAGCGGGAACAGCGCCTGGCGAGGAAGCCCCGTGGCGCCATAAGTGAGTGCAAGAGGCTCTTGCGCAACCCAGTCGCGCAGCATGGGCAACATTGTTGTGAACAGCCACAGGCCCAGATAGCACTGCAGCTCACGCTTGCCCACCTCGCGTGCCCATGCCGAGAGCAGCGGCATGATGAGGTAAACGCCCAGCAGCATATACACAAACCACAGGTGCCCGGCTGCATAGTTGAAGTTGAGCAGCAGACCGCGCAAATTCTCCGCCGGGTCGCCCCAGTAGAACGCATAGACCACCGACCACAAGACAAACGGAACCAATACCCTCACTGCCCTGCGCTTGAAGAACTCACCGGTGCTATAGTGCAGCGGGAACTGCAGATAACTCGATGCTATGACAAACAGCGGCACGCACATCCTCACCATCGAGTCGAAGGCTGCGCTCCACCACATGTCGGCACGGGTGAGTATCAGTCCGCCGTCACCGCCCAGATAAAACGGTTCGGTGCTGTGAACCACCATCACCATGAAGCAAGCTATCACTCGCATCCAGTCAACCCACACTTCGCGTTCATTATTCTTCATTGATATGTTCATATCTAATTTTAAGCATGTATATTGCAAAGGTAGTAAGAATTTGAAAATAATAAAAGTGGGAACCTGATTTTATTTGCATGACCTCCTCCCCCCGAGGCGTCACATTGTCCTTAACCACAGATTGAGCAGATTGAATAGATTTAATTTCTTGCTCAAAGATGCCGATTGTAACAAAAAAATGCATAATCGGCAGAATATAGTATAGTTTATTTTGCCGATTGCTATACTTTTATTACCTTTGCGGCAGAATTAAAGCATTATGAGTACTATTATCGGAAGAAAACAAGAGATAAAAGAGCTTGAAAGACTCTATAATAGCGACCGTCCTGAGTTTGTCGCAGTATATGGCAGAAGGCGTGTGGGCAAGACATTTCTCGTCAAACAGGCTTTGAAAGGGAAATTCACCTTTCAGCATACAGGCGTTTCGCCTGTAGATCAGGAAGATGAGAAGAACAGAATGAAAACCCAACTGGAGAGCTTTTATTATTCAATGCTTAACCATGGACTTGAAGGTTATAAACAACCAAAGTCGTGGATGGAAGCATTCTTCCAGCTGGAACAACTGCTGCAGAAGCTTGACGACGGCCGTCGTATGGTGATTTTCATAGATGAATTGCCATGGATGGACACACCACGAAGCCGATTTCTATCAGCATTCGAGAACTTCTGGAATGGTTGGTGTAACGACCATGACAACGTCATGCTCATTGTCTGTGGCAGCGCAACCACCTGGATGCTGAAATATCTGTCAAGAAACAAAGGCGGTTTGTATGGTCGCCTTACTGATGAAATCAAGGTTTACCCGTTCACGCTAAAAGAGTGCGAAGAATATTTCAACCACGAGAACATAGAACTGTCTCGATACGATATTGTACAGTCGTATATGGTGTTTGGAGGCATTCCATACTATTTGAGTTATTTCCGTAAAGGATATAGCTTTGAGAAAAATAGCGACATGATTCTTTTCGGCAGTAGACCACGACTAAAAGATGAATTTAACCGTCTTTTCAAAGCTATTTTTACAAATGCTGAAGATTGCAAGAGGATTATTCGCTTTCTCGCTAGTCGAAACTATGGTTATACTCGCGAAGAAATTGCTTATGCCACAGGGCTTCCTCTTGGAGGGGGATTGAGTGATACTTTGACGGCATTAGCCGAGAGTGACTTTGTCCTTCGCTACAGTCCTTACGGTAAAGGTAAGGGTGAACATTACAAGCTCATCGACAACTTCTGCCTCTTCTGGCTTAAGCACGTCGAACCTAATCAAGATAACGCCACATACTTCAATGATAACTTCACTTCAGACATTATGAAGGCATGGAAAGGCGTTGCATTTGAACAAGTTTGTTGGCAGCACATCCCACAGATTAAAAGAGCGCTCGAAATAGGTGGTGTGAAGACATCCATTTCTTCATGGAATGTAGCAGGTACAGACACCCAGTCCGGAGCTCAGATTGACCTACTCATCAACCGAAACGACAATATAGTGAATCTGTGTGAGATGAAGTTCTACAGCGGGCTCTACTCCATAGACAAAGATGAAGAACTGAAGTTGCTGAATCGCGTTGAGAACCTCAAAGAAACTCTGTCTCCAAGACAACAAGTGCATCTTACCTTAATAACCACTTTTGGACTTGTTCAGGGTAAATACAGTGGAAAGCTTCAGAAGGTTGTAACCTGCGACGAATTGTTTACGTAGACTCCGCATCTAGCCTTGAATGTCCTCAGCGGTACTGTCCCTGTGAGGACATTGCAGTTATATTACTAATGGTGTTTTTTTCGGTTTATTTCTGTTTTTGTTCTTTACCCCTCATTTAGGCATAAAAAACTAATCCAATACTCGGTGGGGATAAAAACAAAATGATATTACTTTGTCTATCAGGTATTAATAAATTGAAAATTATAAAAATAGTAGCTTTATTTTATTCCATATTCGGCAAATTGCCGTATGTGGAATTAATTTTTTTGCTCGCTTCGCGCACATATAATAAATTTGTACAAAATATTTATTCCCACTGTTACCAGTGGTCACATTTATAATCTCAATTTATGAAAAGACTACAAATGATTTTTCTTGCTTCGGCAGCTCTGTGCGTTGCGCAAACGCAGGCTAGCGAAGTTACCGAGGATTTTGAGAGCGTTCAGGTTGTCGATGCAAACGGCAACGCAGTTACAAGCAGCTATACCGCCGGCGTGGGCCTTGACAATGGCTGGCTGGTTGTGGACGGTGGCATTTGCAAGTCGGCCGACTACAGCAACTTCGGTCTGTGGAGCACTGCCTATAACAGCAGCAAGGTTTCGCTCACCGCGCAGTATGGCAGCAGCAACAGCGCCGTGATGGTGATTCCCGTTCCCGTGAACGGCGAGATTTCGTTCTATGCCCGCAAGACATCGACAAGTTCGTCAACCAAGGGCACCGTCGACATCTATGAGATGGTCGAGGACAACGGCACCTTCAAGAAGAAGAGCACCACTTCATTGAAGAACTGGTCGCTCACCACCACCTGGACACAATACAGCCTTGACCTGGGCGAGGATGCCCGCTACATAGGCATCAGCATGGTGCGTGCCGGCATGGACAACGTGGTTTACAACACCGTTGAGGCAGCCGACGGTCCCGTGCTGCAGGTGCTCCAGGGCGATGAGTCGCTGGGCAAGGATGCAACAGTAGACCTGGGCCTCGTACAGGGCGCAGCTACCAGCACATTCACAATCAAGAACAAGGGCAACGGCACACTCAACGCTACAGTGGCTTGCACTGGCGACTATAGTGCCTTGGCCGCATCGGTCAGCCTGGGCGAAGGTGAGACCCAAGACATCACAGTCACCCAGAGCGACGTCTATGGCAGCCACACCGGTTCGCTGGTGGTTACCCCCGAGGGTAAGGACGCATTCACCGTGAGCCTCAGCGGCATCGTGCGCGACCCCGCCAAGCTATACAATGATTTCAGCGAGGAACTTGAGGGCTGGACAGTGCAGAGCAACTGGACCATGGACGACGGCTATGTGGCTATAGGCTATGCTTCAGGTACTCCCCGCATCACCACTCCCATGCTGAAAGTGACAGCCGACGATGTGCTCTACATCAAGTATAGAAAGAACACCACTTCGACCTACTCGAGCGCATACTTCCGCGTGTGGGCGTCAGAGGATGGCCAAAACTGGACAAAGGTGGGCGCCGACCTGGGCACCGACTCAAGCTACGACACCTGGAAGGCAACAACCGTCACAGGCTTCCCCGCTACTGCCAAGTACATCTCTATCACCGGCCAGTATATCGCCCTTGACGACTTCTACGGCTTTGCTCCCTTCAGCGGCGCTGCGATGTCACTGGGTTTGCCCGCAGGTGCAACCAAGGACGAGAGCGGTCTCGTAGTAACTGATAACTTCGGTTTCTGCAAGGCAAATACTACCCACACTTACACCGTGACCAACGCAGGCAACGCTACACTCAATCTCAACATAGCATCTACAAGCGCCGACTTCACCGTTGCTCCCGCAGCCCTCGAGGTAGCAGTAGGCGAGAGCGCAACATTTGACCTGACATTCGTGTTCAGCGACTACTACGGCAGCAAGAGCGCAACCGTTACCCTCCAGCCCCAACAGGAGGAAGTTGACGCAATGACTATCAACGCCAGCGCAATAGCTCAGGATCCCGAGACATTTGAAGAGGACTTTGAGAACGGCATCCCCGAGAACTGGACAAACAACGGTTGGACCGTAGTTTCTAACCCATCCTATGGCAGCGGCAGCAAGATGGCTTATGCTGGTAGAATGAACGACGGCAACACCCTCATCACTCCGCGCCTGGAAGCTAAGGCCGAAGAAGTGATCGAGATGCAGGCACTCCTCCCCTGGGACGACGAGACCCTGACAATGGAATACTCAACCGATGAGGGCGAGACCTGGACAGTGGCATTCAGCGAGACTCCTGTCCAGAACAACACCCTGTGCACACTGCAGTGGACAGCGCCTGCCGACGGCATCTATCTGCTCAAGTTCTCAGGACGTTACAACTACATCGACAACATCCGCGGCTTCAAGTATGCCCCCGATGCTCCCACCGCTATCACCGACATCGATGCACAGCGTCACGACAACACAGTGTATGACCTCATGGGCCGCAAGGTAACCCGCATGGAACGCGGTGAGGTCTACATCGTCAACGGAAAGAAAGTAGTAAAATAAATTATTCATACACATAAATTGGTCTAAAATGACAAAGCACCTTGCGCGTGATGCGTAGGGTGCTTTTTTGCCTCCATAGAGAATAAGTCTCACGCCGATCAAGCGGATTGTGCAGATGTTCTTTAATTCTCTGGAGGATTGTTTTAGACATAAGAACAAAAGGAGCAAAAGGCTTCGCGCTGGTGCAGCGATTTGTTTGCAATAAAATCTTCTGTTCTTTTGTCAGAAAAATTGGATCAGCTGATAATCCTGGTTGGTGCTTTGTGGTGGCGGTGTTCTAACAAAAACCGAAATCATCCCCTTGTGTATGTGAGGGCCCTCGTGCCTCGGGTCCCAATGCTGGCGCCTGTAAAGTGGTGGACTCCGTCCGCAAAATAAAAATACTTTATTTATTAGGTAATTACATTTTGCTTGCGGAGCAAGCCATTTAAGGGAGGTTCGCCACTCGCGGCACGGGCTTTGCCCACTTACCGCTGCTCACTCCCTTGAGCACGGTTTCCGTGCGAAGCAATAAAAACACAATAAAAATATTTTCTTTTTTACCGGACACTAATAATTTTCAATTTTAAAAAATCATTGAGATCAGTGAGATCCGCGCGGGGAGTTCCATTGGTGAATAGTTTCTGTAAACAACTGTTATATGGTCATCATAAATCAGACGAGCGGGTACACCCACAGATGAGTAGTGTCTCAGGTGAACCGTGAATGACATTTTTATTTCAGATGTCTTTGATATGCAGGGGATTACAAAATGCCAAATGATATGCGAATGTATGCCATTTTGTTGCACAAAACAGATTAAATACCTAACTTTGCACTTGCCTTTCCCACGGAGGCACAGAGGCCACAGAGGGTAAAAACTAGATAGAAGAGACGGTTCTTTTTCTCTGGTTTTGACTCTAGTTTGTGGTGGCGGTGTTCTAACAAAAACCGAAACAAACCGCCGTGTAAGAGAAGATGGCTGTCGCCATTGATGTCATGCGCTTGTGATTTCGCCAGTGAGCTTCGCTCCCCGTAAAATCCCAAATACATGCCATCACCCTGCTGGGATTTTCTTCTCTTACACAGCAAAAAAACGACATCATTAGTGATTTAACTACTAACACTTTTGCGTAACAAGAGGTAATAGTACAAATGCCTAACTATGACAAGAGAAAATCTGTTTTCAGCGAAGCAGGGTTTATTGGTTTTGTGTAACTACTCATCAATGGTAAGATCTCGCGCAGAACGCGCAGAACTCGCGGAATAACTGGAAGAAATTTCTAGAAATCAGAAGAAATTATTTCACCACCTTATATTATGCAAATAAATTATCCCGCTTTTATCTGCGTTGTCTGCGAGTTCTGCGCGAGATAATCCCCATTGGTGTATAGTTACTGGTTTTGTAGCAAAATCCTACTTTTTTGAAAAAAAGTTTGACGAGGGGTGTAATAATCGGTGATGCGTGGCATTATATAAGAAAATAACTACACGAGAAAAATCAACAAAACTATATTGTTATGAAGGTAATTGTGATTTTGTGTATTGTTGCTGCGATGACTTCATTTGGGGTGATAGGGGTGATTCTACGGCTTGTTGAGCCGAAAAATTTGTATTTATAACTAATTGTAAATCAATGATTTACCCCCCCCATTGTGAAAATTTGTAATTTATTTGGTTGTCATTATAAAATTTTGTAACTTTGCGACCTAAACTCGTTGCATTTGTTAACTTGTTCGGCGCGTTGTTTTATAACTTTGGACTATAACTACTCAAAAAACTGACGAATATGAAGAAGATATTTTTAGCATTTGCGCTGATGCTGACGTCGTCGCTGGCGGCTATGGCGCTCGATAAACCCAAGATCAAGTGGGGCAAGCCCACTCAGGAAGAACTTGAGATGACCACCTATGACAAGAATCCTGAGGCCGATGCCGTTGTGCTCCACAAGGAGACCAGCGTCAGGATCGACTATAAATATGAGGGCTTCAAGCTGGAAAAGTTTGTCAAGTGCCGCATCAAGGTGCTCAAGCCCAAGGGTAAGGACTGGGCCAACGGCGAGATCGTGTATCGCTACAACGGCGGCACACCCGGTGCCCGCGAGACGCTGAACAGCCTCAAGGCTGCTTCTTACAATCTTGTCGACGGCAAGGTGGTGAAGACGCAGATGGAGAAGAGCATGATCTTTAACGAGGATGCTTCAAAGCGCTACAGGATTACCAAGTTCACTGTGCCACAGGTGCAGGAAGGCACGGTCATCGAGTATGAATACAACCTGTCGAGCGACTTCTTCTTCAGTATCGACGACTGGGATGCACAAACTAAAATCCCTGTGGTTTATACTTACTATTCAGTGACTATCCCTGAATATTTCAAGTTCAACTGCCAGCAGACGGGTTTCTGCACTCTGGAGAACGACCGCTCGGAGCAGAATATGACCTTGTCGCTCAAAAGCGGCACCGCGACAATTCGCTCGGGTGTGTTTGAGTTTGCCGGACACAACCTGCCCATGATTCGCAAGGAACCCCTGTGCATCAATCCCTTCAACTATGGCACCAAGGTGAGCATCGAGTTGAGCGGCATCAGCATCCCGGGGCAGGTCTACAAGAGCTATGCCCAGACGTGGGAGGACATCGACCGCCAGCTGATGGAGGACGACGATTTCGGCAAGCGCATCAGCAAGAACCCTCTCAAAGACGAGATGGAAGCCCAGGGCATCAAGAATATTGCCGACCCTGTGGAGAAGATTGCACAGACCTACCGCCTGCTCAAGAGCAAGGTGCGCTGGAACGAGAACTATGCCCTGTTCACCAGCGACAAGCCCTCAAAGGTGCTCAAGGACGGAACAGGCAACAATGCCGACATGAACTTCATGTTCATCAACATGCTCAGAGACGCTGGTGTGGACTGCTATCCTGCAGTGCTGAGCAGGCGTTCTGACGGACTGCTTGCCGTTGCACGCCCCTCGATGAACAAACTCAGCACAATGATTGTGGCAATACCGCAAGGTAAGTCATACATCTATATGGACTGTTCGGCCGAGTTGGGCTGGGTGGACGTGCTGCCCAGCGACCTGCTCTCTAACCAGGTGCGCATCATCTTTGGCGAGGGCAATGCAACTTGGGTTAACCTTTTCAGCCACAGTCAGGAGAAAGACGTGTTCTACATCACCTCTAAGCTCAATCCCGATGGCACCATCGAGGGCAAGCGCCTGGAGAAATACCAGGGACTGGGAGCGTTGAACCACCGTCTGGCCTTCAAGCATGCCAAGGACAGTACCGAGTATATTCGCGACATCGAGCGCAGCGACAATCTGGAGGTAAAGAGCTACAAGGCCACTGGTATGACCGAGTTTGGCCCCACGGCACAGGAGGAATTTGAGTTCACCGCCCAGACCGAGGTTGCCGGCGACCTCATCTATGTGAAACCGTTTGTCGACACCTTCATGGCGCAGTCGCCCTTCACCGACGAGAAGCGCGACATGCCCATCGAGATGCCTTCAGCGTCATCAATCTTGCTCACCAGCATCATCTATATCCCCGAGGGATATGAGATTGACGAGATGCCTCAGGACAAGGGATTCCGCACCGATGACGGGCAGATGACGTGCCGCATGGCATATGTGCAGAGCGAGGGCATGGTGACATCGACACTGCGCTTCACCGTGAGCGACGTGCTCTTTGCCCCTGAGCGCTATGCGAGCATCAAGGGCTTCTATGACGAGATAGCCAAGGCCAACGGCGAGATGCTGGTACTCAAAAAGAAATAATTAAACTATGAATAGAATAGCAACATATTTCACCCTGCTCTTGCTCACGGCGTCGTTTGCCGCCGGCGGGCAGAATGTCATTGTGCTCGACGCCAGCACGCAGGTGGTGTGCAGCAGTGCCAAGAAAGCAACAGTGACCAACCGTCGCGTCTATAAACTGCTCAACGAGCACTCGGAGTGGGCGTCAAAGTTCACGGAGACGTGCACCAAGCACGATAAACTCACCTCGTTTGAGGCCATAGTGACCGACGAGGCGGGCAAGGTGATAAAGACCGTGAAGAAGGGCGATCTGCGCCGCACCGAGGTCTCGGGCGAGATGGCGAGCGACATCTACACCATGTACTATGACTATACCGCGCCGCGTTTCCCCGTTACCGTCGAGTTCAAGTGGACCACCGAGATGGACGGCAGCGTGCTGATGTTTCCGGCTTTTGTCCCCGCCGAGGGTTATGACGTGCAGGTAGACAAGGCTACCTACAGCCTCACTGTTCCCGCCGAGATGAACTGCCGTTACAAGGTGCTCAACAGCAGCATCGCCGTGACAAAGTCTAACGACGGCAAGAATGACCGATTCACTGCCGAGGTCCGTGACATGAAGCACATCGAGAGCGAACCCGTGTGCGAGAGCGCCCGCAAGGTGCTGCCCATGGTGTACTTTGCCCCGTCGCAGTTTGAATACCTGGGCTACAGCGGCAATGCCTCGACGTGGCGTGACTTTGGGGCGTGGATACACTCGCTGCGCGAGGGGCGCACCCAGTTGTCGCCCGAAACTCAGGCTGCTGTCCGTGCGATGACCGACACATGCACTACCCAGCGCTCGCGCCTGGCGGTGCTGTATAACCACCTGGAGAAGACCACCCGCTACGTGAGCATCCAGCTGGGCATAGGCGGCATGCAGCCCTTTGCAGCCGGCGACGTGTGCCGCACGGGATTTGGCGATTGCAAGGGATTGTCCAACTATATGTGCGCCATGCTCGAGTGCGTGGGCATCACTCCGCTGTATGCCATCATCAGCACGCGCAATGACAAGCTGCTAGGCGATTTTTCAAGTGCCAACCAGTTTAACCACGCCATCGCCGGGGCAGTGATCGACGGCGACACCACTTGGCTCGAGTGCACCAACCCCAAGCTGCCGTTGGGATATGTCCACGACGGTATAGCAGGTCACCAGGCGCTGCTCATCACTGCCGAGGGCGGCAAGGTGGTGACACTGCCGCAATACACAGCGTCGCAAAACATGCAGAGCACCCGACTCGACGTGACGCTCGATGCCGCAGGATCAGCAACGATGCACTTCGTGCAGCAGTCGGCATGCGACCAGTATGAAGACAACATGTCGCTCATCTATCGCGAAGAACGCGACAAGCGCATCGCCGTGCAGAAGCGCATGCTCAGCCCCGGTGTCACCCTGGACCAACTGACCATCACCGAGGACAAGACACCGTTTGCCACACCGGTCATCACGATTGACGCACAGGCACAGACACCCAAGTATGCCTCAGCAATGGGTTCGCGACTGCTCGTGCCCGTTAATACCCTGCGCGAGAGCAGCAAGCCGCGCGACATGAACGGCACCCGCAAGCTGCCTGTGGAACTCGTGAGCTACCTCGACGTGGACACCATCACGGTGACCATCCCCGAGGGGTATGCCGTAGAGGCACTGCCCGCCCCCGTAGAGGTGAGCAACAAGATGGGCTCGTTCAGCACTACCACTACAGCCGATGGCGCAACCGTCACCACAGTGACCAAGCGCTCGATGAACGCAGGCGTCTATCCCCCCGAGGACTACAACCTGTACTACGAGCTCAAGCGCACCGCTCACCAGGCCTACCAACAAAAAATGACGCTAAAACGCCAGTAACCGCTCGCTTCCCGCAGAGGCACAGTTCTCTCCCACAGAGGCCACGGAATACAGTCGTTAACGGCTTGTAAAAGTGATATTCACTAAGAACTACAACATATTAACTATTTTCTATTATGAAAAATATAATAACATTAATTATTGCATTGGTTGGAATTGTTGCAAATGCGCAAACAGATGGTTATAACCGCGTTTCTGTGGGATATCACTCATTTTCATTTCACGGAGGAGGTATGTCAGTGGGATCTGAACCCGGTTTCAATCTACAATACACTCGTGGCATTGGGCTTACTTCAAAAGCACCACTTTACGTTGAAGTGGGAGGAAAATTGACATTCACCCCAACTAATGGGTTGCAATTATTTAGAACAACTGTTCCTGTAAGCGCAACATATAAATACACAATCCCTAACACCGAAGTGCTCATCCAGCCATTTGTTGGTTGTGACCTGATAGGTAACGTGTCTGCCGAGAACACCGAAGGCATAAAGCGTGTGCAGGGAGGCTGGCACGTTGGTGGCAATATCGGTTTTAAGAAAGTGAGTCTGGGTGTGTCATACAACCGTGACTTCACAGATATCTGGGATGATGTTACAACAGGAATGATAGCATTAGACTTTGGCATCGCATTCTAAAAACCACTTTCTCCCACAGAGGCCATTGAGAAAAAAAATAGACAAAAAGAACCGTCCTTGTTATCTACTCAAATTCCAAGTGATCCTTTAGATCCAACACGCCAAAATATCATAAGTCCTTATGGATTTTTCCTAAAAATATTCAATTATAACAGACATAATTATTAAAAAATGTGGTATGAAAAAAACAGCATTATTGTATTTCATGATGTTATTAGTGTTATTTTCTTGTTTGTCAATTTCTAATGGAAAAAGTGAAAATAAGGAAAGACATGATACAAACAATAGAATTATAGAGGTTCAAGAACTTGGCGGATGTTATTGTAAAGAAGGATTCGATTTAATTCATTTCAATGTCATCCCAACTATTGATGTGGCATTTGATGTCGCGCTCCCCATTTTAAAATCAGTGTATCACAAGGATTTTGAAAAAAACATGCCATTCAAAGGCTACCTAAAGAATGACTCTATTTGGGTAGTCTATGGCAGTACTCCTCAATTAGTAGAAGGCGGGTTCCCGTATATTGAAATCAGCAAACATGATGGACGCATTTTAAAGATAACTCATACAAAATGATTTATCGGGCATAACTGGCACGAATTTCAGCCAAACAAATCTCTCACATGGGGGTTGATTTTAAGAAGAGTTGGTTTGTAAATTTGAAATATTCACAAAGTCATGAAGAAATTTTTATTTTTATTCTTAATTGTTTCGTTTGATTTCACCTATTCTTATGCTCAGAATATTGACTTGGAAAATAAAATCACAAGCATTGAACAGTCAAGCGGACACCGAACAGTTCATCAAAATAAGTTCAAATTACCATTATTTGTATTCAAGGATACCAATGCAAAAGATAAAATAGAAAAGCTGGCGTTTGGAGCCTTGGCTGACGACGTCCCATTATTACTGGAATTCTGTAATGACATGAAGGAGGTAAACATTGATGGCGAAAAGGTCAAGTATAATCTTCGTTTGATGACTTTCCATTATGAGTACAAGGGATATTCTATAGACTCCCTAGATAAGGTTATCGATGGATGTTGCTATATTGGAAACCAGTTGTGTTACATAAAAGGCAAGTACCTTATTCAACAGATGTATGAAAAAACCGACAAGTTTGTCGATATAGAATTCATGTCATCCCCCGATGCTTGTATATGTGAAGAGCTTACAGAATATCTAATTATAGATGAAGACAGCATACGTCGAGTTCCTCATGATTGTTGGGATGATGATTGTATCGCATTTGGCTGGACTGACGAAGCTCCTGTGTTTGAAGGTGGGAATATTTCACTTAAACATGCTATTAATTCTGAAGTGTTTAGGAGTCACAACTATAAGGGCGAACGGGTTGTTGTAAAATTCATCATAGACAAAAATGGAAAGGTAAAGAATCCACACATTGTAAAGGGTGCAAACCCAAGTTTTGATGAATGTGCACTAAATGTTGTATCAAACCTGAAAGGCTTTAAAGCCGGCATGTATAATGGAAAGCCAGTTAATGTTTATATGGAAATACCTGTTCCCTATAATTTTTGAATAATTTGATAATAAAATAATATGAAGGATTTATTGATTATATTTTTGATAGCACTTGCATCATCTAAGACTGGGATTGTCAACGTTGCAACTGCAAAAAACACAACGAGACAACTGGTGTAAACGTTTGGTAATCAGTGTTTTCAAATTGGCACCATCAAAAGAGAACCGTCCCTTTGATGGTGGTGGGGGTGACAGGGATGATTATTCGGCTTGTTTGGCCGAAAAAATCAGTTTTATAACTAATTATAAATCAACAATTTACCCCCCCCTGTTAATAGTCCGTAATTTATTTGGTTTATATTATAGAATTATATAACTTTGCAGTAGAAAAAATCAAAAAAATATAATTTAGAAATCCTATGAACAACTCTATTAAATATTTCGTGGCTTGTGTTATGTTGTTATCTGTATGTTGCTCTTTTGCCCAAGAGAAAGGGGCTGTCAAGGGTGGGCAACGGGTTCCAACAGACATGCCATCGGCTTTAGGCAATGAGCTGGACCTTGAGGATTTGTTCAGTTTTTTACATAAAAACAACTGTATAGAAATTTCACTTGTAGGCCCTGTTGACCATCTTGTTACGCGCAGTGTAATTATCTATGATGAATCAATGTTCAGTCCTGCTGAGAACTATGACCGTTGCTTCCTGTATTCTCAGCGAATGTCGTCAAGATTCTTTGTTCAAATAGTTAACTCCGCTTTATATAACAAGATTGTTAGCGATATAAAAACGACTGCCACGCAAGTTCCCGAAAACACAACGGAACCGAAAACGGGTACATATAGAATACGCTATAATGGAATAGAAAATTCAGTTGAAAATGAGATAACTTTCTGTTTGTCACCAGATATGCCCGAAAGTGTCACTTTCTTTGAAAAACAGCTTGACAACGCCAAGTCTTATCCTGAACTGATTAAACGACTGAATGAATGTCTAAAAGAATCACAACGGTATGTCGACGAAAAGTAGATGACGTTTTTTTATTAATTATATAACTTTGCAGCAGAAAGTAACTATACAGCAATAGGACTATCTCGTGCAAATCTCGCTCTAACTGACAGAAATTAAAAGAAATTTGAAGAAATTTTTTTACTTCGTATTCTTATTCAGACTAAAAGAACATAAAAGACACGAATTTTAATTTTAATTTCTTTAAATTTCTGTAAGTTTTAAGCCTGGTTTTGCCCATTGGAACCCATTGGTGTATAGTTACGAAAAGAAACACCAGATAGGGTTGTTGATATTAATAGTAAATAGTGTACTAAAACAATTAATTCAATTAATTATATTATTATGGGAAAAAAAATGTTTATTTGTTGTCTGTTGTTCGTTTGTTTTTCTTGTTCAAAACAGACACTGGAACTCAATTCAATATTCATGCCAGAAAACAATAATACGAATTACTATATGTTAGGTCCTGATGTGAGTTTTCATAAAAGTTATAGCGTAACGATGAACAATGTTGAGTATAGTGTTGCTGTTTCTAATCAAAATAGAATAATATTTGTATCAACCCGTGATTCATCCTTTACTGTTGGAAAACTGAAAGTAGGAGATGAAATACCAAAAGAAAAGTTTAAAAAATATCATAGAATTCCAGGTTGGGGCACATGTGTTCCTATTAGCTCCGGATGGTATGCAGGGTATTACAATGAATCAGAGAGTAATGAAAATGTTAAGATTCAGTTCTTTATAAAATGTAATTTTAAAAGATGAAAAGGTAGATTATAATGATTTGAGTTGTTGCATGTAGTGTTGCAATCGTCACAACTTCGTGTGAATGGTCAAACAAAAACAATGACTGCACAAAATATCACAGAAAAATCATTACAGCTTCATTCTATAAATTCGGTTGTAACTATTCAGCAATGGGGATAATCTCGCACAGAGAGAACAGTGTGGATGTTAGGCTGAAAGCCTACACGCAGAACCTTGGTTCTGCACATAACCCTGTCCTAACTGAGCGCAAGCGAAGGCAGGGCAGGGATAACGATACTCTGTACTGCGGTTGAAGACCGCCACCTTTTACGTTTCGAGGTAGCGGTCTTCAACCGCGATTTCATCACACTTTACACCCCCCACCGAAAGGAGTGAAACGACTGCCGGTGGGGGTTATGTGCCCAAAGCATAGCTTTGTGCGTGTCGGCTTTCAGCCTCT
>JAKSLZ010000003.1 GCA_024400935.1 Muribaculaceae bacterium
TGCTGGGAGGCTCGCTAATGACTTTATAAGTGAGGTAACCTACCTCAAATGTTTCACCCACATAGGCCGAAGCCGTAACGGCAACCAGCATTGACATGAGTAATAATGATATCTTTTTCATATAATTATATATTTTTCTTCTTAATCCCTCGAATCATCAAATAATCGAATCATCGAGTCCATTAACCTTTTAACCCATTAAACGATTAAACATTTAAACGATTAAACATTTACAAAAAATCACTTCCCCAGGATAATGAAATGTTGAGGGAGGTTCGACGGTCGCGGCACCAGGCTGCGCCTGACTAGCCGCTGCTCTCTCCTTCTAGTTCATCCTGGGCTTATTTGCCCAGTATAATATTGAGGACGGTGTTCACATCGGTGATGTCGACTTCGCCGTTGCCGTCTACGTCGGCGCGGTTGCCATAGTTAGAGGCTTTGTCCTTGCCCAGGATGATGTTGAGCAAGATATTGGCATCGGTGATGTCCACCTCGCCGTCGCCGTTCACGTCGCCCTTCTTTCCTGCGGGTGCGGGCCACAGGTTGAGGTAGTACTCATTGTAGCCACTTTGCTGTGCACTGGGAATCTTGAGGTAGCTGGTGCCCGAGAGTGCATAGTTGCCACTGTGGGTGGGGCGAATGAATTTTTTACTGTCGGTGTTCCAGATGTAACCACCATCCACGCCATAAACGTCAACCTTGATGCCGGGAACGCCTACCAGCAAGTTGCGAACAGGGTTGCTGCCGGTTGTCACGCGTGGCAGGCGGTAGATTTTATCTTTTTCAATTCCAGTTACCACAACACCAGTGCCTGCTGCAACGCTGGCAATTGTGCTGGTGTTAAGGGTATTGCCTGTGCCGTTAGTTACATAATAGGCATTGAGACCGCTACCGCTGAATGTCACGGGAACTGCACATGAGAATGTGGCGTTGTCATATGTGCTCTGGATGTAAGGAGCTAAGAAATCGATACCAGTCTTGCCACTGCCCATGTCCCAGTTCTTGAGTGCCGAGGTGTAGAAACCATTGAACACATCGCTTCTCACCCAGAAGGTGAATCCACTTGCGTTGTTGCCAAAGAACTTGCCGTCCCACGTTGTACCTGACGTGTTGAGCAGAGTTACATTCTTGAGCAAAGAGGCATTAGACAGCGCATCAGTGGCAAACGATGACACGGTGTTACCCAAGTCTATATCGGTAACGCTGGTGCCGCGGAAGGCATCAGTGTCGATGCGTGTGGGAGCATATACTTTTCCGTCATTAGATGTAGCATTCACTGCGATCTTGGCATTAAGACTGCCCATTCCATGCACTACCTTCAACGTACCGTCATAGTTAGTCCCGTTGATTGTAGTTTTGTTGCTGCTGGTAACGGTGTAATAGGCATTAAGCTTGAAGTCATAGGCTGTCTTGTAGTCAGGGTTGACCGATGTGAATTTGCTCCATGTCTTGCTTGCCTTGTAATCGGCCACCACCTCGCGAGGCACATAGAGCTTGGCTCCAGCATCAATTCCCACATTGGTGGCATTGAGATCGGCGCTGCTCATTGTTGTCTTGTTAGAGATGTTCATGACAAACTCTGCATCCTTTGTAAACCAGCAGTTATACATCCAGTCAGTGTGCAGGATGGTCACCGACGAGGGTATGTTGAGGTAGGAGTGAATGTTAGTCTTTTCAAACGCGTGACTCTTGATTTCCTTGAGGCCATACGGGATATGGATGGCACTGTTGCTCCACTGGAAACCTTCGAATGCATACTCGCGTATTGTGTGTACAGGTTGCACTTTAACGGTGTGGTATTCCGTGCGGAAGGGTACACACACAAGTTCATTGTTGCCTGTGATACCCTTGCCGTACAGGATGCCGTCATCGGTCCAGAAGTTGTTGTTCTCGCTGCTCACCTGAATCTGAGTCAGAAATATCGTATGGCGGAACACTGCCTGGCCCAGGGTGGTCAAGTTCTTGGGCAAACTGATGACTCCCAGCTTGCTGTTGTAAAAAGCCTCGTCGCCTATAGTGGTGAGGCTGGTGAGATTCTTGAGCTGCGCTGATTTTATTTCCGAGTCCATGAATGCATGTTTGCCTATCTTGGTGTACTCAAACCAGTGTTCATATCCCATGGGCGACGAGATGGCGTTGGTGGGTTCGTAGGTGGTGGCGCTGGACACTTGCGAACCGTTAGGGTTGAAGCCCACGATGGTGCACTTGTGAGTCTCGCCCGCTCGGGTTGCAGGGGTCTCGACTACCGACACTGTGCCGTCGACCATATACATGTCGTAGGCCAGCACGCTGCGTTCGATGCTAAAGAGACGTTCCTGCTCGTCCGACGGCCAGATGTCGCCGTTGGGGAAGTAAGCCTTCATGCCCGAGTTTACGGGGAAAACGCTCTCGCCATAGTTCACGCGTCCCTGGTGTGACTGAGCGGTGTAGAAATTCTTAAAAGCCGAGCATCCGTTGAATGCCCATGAGCCAATAGAGGTAACCGATGAAGGAACATAAACCGAGACAAGCTTAGTGCATTTCTGGAAAGAGGCGGAACCGATGGTACGCATTCCGTAGGGGAAGCGCACAGCAGTAATCTTGTCGTTGCCAGCAAAGGCGCTGGACTTGACCGATGTCACGTTGTAATAACCTCCGTTATAGGCTACCGATGGAGTAATCTCGAGTGCTCCCGAAACGGATTCACCGCTGGCAAGGCCATTAAGCTGGCACTCGCCACGCAAGCTTCCCGACGGAGCCTTGGTAATGGTGTAACTATAACTGCCCCAGGTAAAAGTCTGTGCCACTGCAAGCATAGTCACTGAGAGCATTATGAGCAATGAAAGTAATTTCTTCATATTATTAGTAGTTGTTTTGATAAGCTATTAAGTCCAAAAGACAAAAATACAAAAAAAATCTAACAAAACACACAACTTTTAGCGCTTTGTTTCCAATTAATTGTTGTTATTGTGGTTATTGTGGCATTGCAATGGTGATTGCAATGGTGGCGGGCCTCAGCGTGGCCGTTGTAGTGGCGGGCCTCAGCGTGGCCGTTGTGGTGGCGGGCCTCAGCGTGGCCGTTGTAGTGGCGGGCCTCAGCGTGGCCGTTGCTGTGGCGGGCCTCAGCGTGGCCGTTGTAGTGGCGGGCCTCAGCGTGGCTGTTGTAGTGGCGGGCCTCAGCGTGGCCGTTGTAGTGGCGGGCCTCAGCGTGGCTGTTGTAGTGGCGGGCCTCAGCGTGGCCCGCTAATCACCCGCGCCTCTTGGCTGGTAATGGAGCAAATGTCGCTTGCCATCGAATTAAGCGAGAGGCACTGGTCGCGTGTAATTCTCCTCTTCTCGTAGTGGAAAGGCCATGGAGCCAATAACAACAATTTACCCTGGGTGCAGTAGTCAAATTCCCAGCCATAGGGCTTGAACACCTCGGGGAAGCCGTTTTCTTTGAGCACAATCAGTTTTCCACCATAATCACGAGCCATCTCGCGCACTTCCTTCTCACGTGGGCTCACAAACGGCGAGACAAGAACGCCACCATTTTCTATCACATCCTTCCACATTGATAGATTGCGGTTGTGATCGTCAATTGTGTCACTCCTGTGAACCACGACCTGAACTTTTTCAACTTCACGAAGCAAAAGGATATTGCCATAAGCTGCATAGTCCTGACCGGCAATCACGATGTGAAGGTATTTGCGGAACAACTGTGGGTGATACCTCTTTATGGCCAAGCGACGCGGGTTGTCGTCGATATATTGCTTTATGGCCTGCAACTGCCCCTTGCGGTACACAATGCGGTCATGATATCCCTCCTCAAACAGAGGCAGAAGGCCTTCATCATGCGGCAACAACGCCCTGAGGGCCTTGTTGCACCCGGTCTTAAAACCCTTAACGACATTCCCTAGTGTGATACCCGTTAACTGGCACGACACGAAAAGCAATATATGCACATGGTCTTCCATACACACATATTTCCAAATCTCTATTTCTTTATAGAAGTGAGTGATATTCTCAATACACTCTATCACCTTTTCTCCGAGCGGAGAATGCACTATGTGTGGAGATTCAACTCCACCTGCCAGCCGGCCCAGCAAGCGACGGCGGTCCTTGACCACCATGGTGAGCATATAGACACCACGGCCACTATAATCTCGCCACGTGCAACGGCGTTTCATAGAGTGCTTGACAGGCGACAATGGATGATGGGGATGCTCGTCTTGCATGCTGGTAAATTAAAAAAGGGAGAAACAACAAAGGTGGCGGGCCCGGGCCCAGTGGCGAGCCTCAGCGTGGCTCGCAATTGATGAGCGCCACGGCATAGGCGCTGATGCCTTCCTCACGGCCGGTGAAGCCCAGGCGCTCGGTAGTGGTGGCCTTGATCGACACCTGCGAGACGTCGCAGTCCATGCACTGCGCCAGCTGTTCCTGCATGGCGGGGATGTGCGGGTTGATCTTGGGACGCTCAGCGCAGATGGTGATATCACAGTTGCCCAGCACATAGCCCTGCTCAGCAAGCAGGCGCACAACTTCGCGCAGTAGCTTGCGGCTGTCGATGCCCTTGTATTGCGGGTCGGTGTCGGGGAAGTGGTAGCCTATGTCGCGCATGTTGGCGGCACCCAGCAGGGCGTCGCACAGAGCGTGTATTGCCACATCGGCGTCGCTGTGGCCCAGCAAGCCCAGCGTGTGCTCGAGCTTGACACCGCACAGCCACAGTTCACGGCCTTCCACCAGACGGTGAACGTCAAATCCCATTCCTATTCTGAACATATTACTCATATTTCTTTATTACAACAAAGGGGCAGTCGCCTGCCCCTGATAATTTATTGAAGATAAATCTTTATTTGCGTCCAAACATATTCTTGATGCCGTCCATGTCAAATGTAACGGTGAAGCGCAGAGTCTGGTCGAGGGGGCTCTGCTGAGCGGTTGCAATCATGTAAGACGCATCGAGGCGAATCACATTCATTGAGAAACCGGCACCGAAGCCAAAGTACTGACGGTTACCCTTAGTGCGGTCCTCGTGGAAGTAACCGCCGCGCAAGAAGAACTGCTGGTTGTAGCTATACTCAGCGCCTATAGAGTAGTTGATCTCCTTGAGCTCTTCCTTCATGCCGCCGGGAGCATCGTGGAACGAGTCAAAGATACCAGAGATCGAAGACTTGTCTTTCCACTTTTGCAGCGCGTCGCTGTAAGCCTCATAGTCATAAGCTCCCTCGGGAGTGAGGTAGTTTTGCTGACGGGGCTTAGCGGGCACGAGCAGCTTGTTAGCGTCCACACCGATGGTGAGGTTGTGGTAGTCGGCCAGGGGGAAGGTGAAAGCGGTACCCAGACGCAGGTTGGTGGGCAGGAAGGCGGGGTCATTGCCGCTGTTGTAGGCCACCTTAGAACCCACGTTAGAGATGTTGAAACCCAGCGACCACTGGCACTCGTTGCGGCCAATGATGGGGTAAGTGGTATAGTAACCGCTGATGTCGGCAGCAAATGCCGATGCACCCTTGGTCTGCTCGTTGTTGTTGACGTCGCCGCCATATCCCAGGTCGCTGTAGATATAGCGCAGAGCCACACCCATAGAGAACTTCTCGCTCAGTTTGCGAGAATAACCCAGGTCGAGCGACATCTCAAAGGGGTTGATACTTGCCATGGCAGCACCGCCGGCGTCGCTGGTAGATATTTCACCCAGCGAGAAATAGCGCATTGATGCACTCACCGCCTGGTTGTCGCCGCTACCTATCTTCACATAACCGGCAAGGTTGGCCAGGAAGATGTCGTTGACGATCTTGCGCAACCACGGAGTGTAAGAAAGTCCCACACCGGCCTTGCTGTAGCTGAAGGCATATTTTGACGGGTTCCAGAACTGAGAGTTCACGTCGGGGTCAGTAGCCGCACCCATGTCACCCATAGAGGCACCGCGCGCATCGGGAGTGATGGCCAGCGATGTCACACCTGTAGAGATGGGGTTAAAGTCCTCGGTCTTGATGTCGTCGGCAAGGGCAGTCACGCCTGTTGCCAGCGCCATAGCAGACATTATCGCAATCTTAGTATATAATTTCATATTTTGAAAGTTTAAAATACTTCTTTATAAATAAACTATAAGCTAGCGATTTTATTGTGTGGCAGTTGATTTATTTTTCATTTTAGGTGGGTTCTCAAGATGTTTTAGCACGTCAACTTTATTCATGGAATCAGTGAAATCTGCGTAGGGATTCCACTAAAAAGGGCTATTGCTGTAATACAAAAAAAGAAAAAGTCGCACCTCCCGCAATGGGGAATGCGACAATTTCTTTACATGTGTGAAGTCTTGAACTTACTCACCGGGAACGATTGCCTCGTTGGGGCAAGACTCTGCGCAAGTACCGCAGTCGATGCAAGTATCGGCGTCGATAGCATAGATGTCACCCTCGCTGATAGCGCCAGTGGGGCAAACAGATGCACAAGTACCACATGCTACACAATTGTCATTAATTACGTATGCCATTGTTGTGAAAAATTTAAATTAGTAAATAGTGAAAATCAATTATGGGGCAAAAGTAATGCTATTTTTTTAATTATGCACCATTTTAGACAAAAAAACTACATTTATTTTTCAACAAAGTGCACACTACATATAATAAAACTGCCCGCAACGTGCCCATGATTTCATTTTTTGTTGTACATTTGTAACCCTAAACAAGACTGCACATGGATTTATTAGACTGGAAAGATAAACTGGGAGCGGCATTTGACCTGCCTGTCAACAGCACTGACGACGCTCCTGAAGCCGCACAACAGGACAAGGGTGACGCTCTGGCACAACAGGGAAAAAACATGATCGACATTGTGCTCGAGAAGAAAGGACGAGGAGGCAAAAAGGCCACCATACTGTGCAACCTCAACATCGATGACGACCAGCTCAAGGAACTGGCCGGCGACCTCAAGCGCCACTGCGGCGTGGGTGGGTCGGCCCGTGGAGGCGAAATCCTAATCCAGGGCGACGCACGCGACAAGGTGCTGTCGTTTCTCAAGAGCAAAGGCTTCAAGGCCAGGATTATATAATTACCCCTACCCCATCCACACCACCACACCATGAACAAAAACAACTACACAGGCATGCAAGTGATCAAGGCTAGCGCAGGCTCGGGAAAGACCTACACGCTGGCCCTGCGCTACATCGAGCAACTGCTCTTCAAGCGCAACAGCGAGGGCAAGCTCATCGTGCGCAATGAGCCCAACTATCACCAGCACATCCTTGCCATCACCTTCACCAATAAAGCGACCAACGAGATGAAGGTGCGCATCATCAAGGAGCTGTATGTGCTCAGCTGCGACCCCGAGAGCAGCGACTACTATGGCACATTCAAGAAGGAATGCACGCCACAGGCATTTGCCGCTCTGCAGCAAGAAGCTGCCAAGGCCCTCAGCGCCATCCTCTTTGACTACTCATCGTTCAGCGTCAAGACCATCGACTCGTTTTTCCAGTCGATACTGCGCAGCTTTGCACGCGAGCTCGACCGCGACTACACCTATGACCTGCAGATCGACGGCAACTATGCCGTCTCAGTGGCTACACACAACTTCTTGCTCTCGCTGGGCAAGGACTCTATGCGCACCGGCAAGAATGAAACCACAGCCGAGTCTTGGATCAAAGACCATCTGCGCCAGCAACTGAGCGAGGGAAAGGACTGGAACAGCATGTTCAACAACAACCGCGACGACTCTCTTGCAAAATTTGCCCAGAAGATCAACGACGAGTTCTTTCGCAGCCACCTGCCCGCCCTGCGCCAGTATCTCACCGGCGACGACGGCATGAGCAGCATGCGACGCATCACCAGCTTCAAGAAGTCGCTCAACGATGCTGCCAAAAACTATGAGCAGCTCTTCGCCGAGACCAACTGGAATGAGTATGTGAACCAGGCGTTTGACAAGACTGGTCTGGACATTAAATGCTTCAACAGCCGCAAGAAGCTGTACAAGATACTATCAGGAGAAAAAATCACGTCGCTCACTAAGGCAATAGAAGAGATTGCCAAAGATCCCGCCAGCCAGCTGGCCAAGGGCGTGGAATGCGACGCCGAGACCCTAAAGCCCATCAGCGATGCCTTCAACCTCATGGTGTTTACAAAGAAGGCGAGCGAACTATGCACCAACATGGCACGCAACCTGAGCTATGTGGGGCTCATGGGCGAAATTGACAAGAAACTGGAAGAATACAGGCAAGAGAGCAACACAATCCTCATTGCCGACACTAACGAACTCATAGGCAAGGTGGTGGAGAGCCACAAGGATGCTCCGTTCATCTATGAGCGCACCGGCACATGGATCAACCACTACATGCTCGACGAGTTTCAGGACACCAGCCGCAAGCAGTACAGCAACTTCCTGCCGCTGCTCAAAGAGAGCCTATCGCACAGCACCGACAACTTTGACCTCGTCATAGGCGACTCCAAGCAGGCCATCTACAGGTTCCGCAACGCCGATCCCTCGCTGTTCAGGGCTCAAATAAACAGAGACTTTGAGTCGCTGCATTCAAGCACACTCGACACTAACTGGCGCAGCCACCGCAACATCATCGAGTTCAACAATGAGTTCATAGGCAAGATGCTGGAGCTGTTTCCTGGCAGTCAAACCCTCTTGGAGACCTACATGCCGTCAGGCGCCACGACCGACTATGAGCAAAAGGTGTCGTCATCCAAGGACAAGTTGCCCGGAGGCATGGTGAGGGTGCTGTTCAACGACTACAACGGCGACGAGCTGGCTAAGGTTGACCAAGTGATTGAGATGATGCCCCGATACCTGCATGAGCTGCACGAGCGTTTTCCATGGGGTGCCATCAACATCCTCGTGAACACCCACGGCGACGGCAAGTCGGTCATCGAAGCCGTGCTGGCCTATAACAAGGCCGTGCGCGCAGGCGACATTGAGGGCTCACCCATACCCATCGTGAGCGACGAGATGATGGCTCTGACACGCAGCACCGCCGTGCGACGCATCATAGGCATGTTGCGATTTATCGACCTCACCAGCTACGTCATGAACCAGGATGACGACGGCAACGAAGAACCTGAACTGACCGACGATTACAAGCAGAGCATCAGGCAGCAGGCCAACAAGCGACGCCTCAGGACTCAGCGCCAGTTCATAGCTCTGGGAAAATTTGTCGCAGCTATAGGCAATCAGGAGTTTGACATACCGTCACAGGCAGGCGAAATACTCAAGCAATGCTTTGCCGAGGTTGACGAGCAGACGGGCAAAGACACCGAGCAACAGATGGACCACTATGCCACCATGCTCAACCACCTGCTCCCCGACATGCGCACCAGCATGATGTCGCTGGTCAACATCGTGGAACACCTCATCTCCATACACCTGGCCGACAGCCAGCGCAACGGCGACGAGACTATATACCTGCACGCACTGCAAAACCACGTTATCGACTGGAGCAGCAAGCGCAACGGAGGCACCGTGCGCGAGTTCCTGCGGCACTGGGACACCTCGGGCGACAAAATCACCGTTCCGGCTGCCGACGGCATTGACGCCATCAACGTGCTCACCATCCACGCCTCTAAAGGCCTGGAGGCCGACTGCGTGGTGCTGCCACATGCCTCATGGATGATAAACCAGTCGCGTGACCTCAACTACTGGTTCACTAAACAAGAATGGCTCGATGACGGAGGCCGCCAACTGCTGGAGCATGGCGGCGTCAACCTCGACGAGGACACCGTGCCGCCCATCATCACCATGAGCACCTCGGCAACCAGAGCGCTGTGCAGCAAGTTGTTCTCAACCATCAGCGGCAAGGCCGACGAGGACTCGCTCATTGACAATGCTAACAAGACCTATGTGGCCTTCACACGTCCGCGCAAGGAGCTGCACATCTTCAGCGTGGGAGGATGGCCCACATATCCCAAGAGCGACAAGAAACGGGCCGGACAACCCCGCGACGCCTCTGAAGTGGACTTTGACAAAGACCTCAACCGCATGCTGCACGTCATCGTCCCACAGCTCACAGGATTTGCCGCCAGCACCGAGCAAGCTGGATGGTATGAAAAAGGCGAGCCCTATCAGGAACCGGCCGTGGCCCACAAAGCCCAGCCGGCACGCTTTGCCGAGAAATGGGATGCACCCGTCGACCTGCCCGGCTACACGGTGAGCACAACGCCCGTCATGGTGAGCCTGCCCAACGACAGCGACTCGATGCGCGAGGTGGGCAAGAGACTGCATGCGCTGCTCAGCCGCATCGGCAACCGCAACGAGCTGCAACAGGCCCTCAACTACTGCGAGCGACGCGGCATCATCAGCCGCGACGAGAACGACCCGTGGAACCGCCGCAACATCGAGGAGCTAATGCAGGCCATCCACACCGAGCCCGTGAGCACATGGTTTGACGAGGGTAACAAGATCCTTAACGAGCGTCCGCTGCTCATCGTTGACAAAGACGGCAACAAGGAGTTCAAGCGGCCTGACCGCATCGTGCAGCGCCCCGACGGACACTACATCATCGTAGACTATAAGTTCGGCGCACAGCACGACAAGAGATATTCAAAACAGGTCAACGCCTACATTGATGCACTGCGCGCAGCCACCGGCAACGACAATGTCGAGGGCTATGTGTGGTACATCACCAGCAAGAAAACACTCAACGTGACAACTCAAACAATAACAGAATACTAAAATAAGGACTTATGAAGAGAAAGAGAAAAATCATGGTAACAGCCGGCGTCATTGCCGCATGCGCATGCCTGTATTGCAGCGCCTCACACGGATGCCAGACTTCAGACGAGACTACTCAGCAATATGAGGAAATCAGCCACCCCACCCCCAACGTAGACCCCAACAAGGTCAACGACGTCAAAGGCATCATCTTGCACCACACAGCCGAGCCCACCGTGGAGCGCTCGCTGTGGGTACTCACTGAGGGTCCCCGCCATGTGGGCACACACGTGGTAATCGACACTGACGGCACACGCTACATCATGTGCCGCCCCGACCAGGTGACCTATCATGCAGGAAAATCAGTGCTTGCCGGACGCGAAGGCTGCAACAACTTCACCGTGGGCATTGAGCTGCAGGGCAACACACTGGAGAAGCCTCTCACCGAGGACCAGATCAACAGCGCCGTGGAGTATATGATTCCCATCATCAAGAAGTACAACATCCCTCTTGAGAACATCGTGACACACGAGATGATACGCAACAACTACAAGAAGCGTCACCCGCGTGAACGCGTAGCCGGCAAGGTCGACATCACCCCCACCGAGTACCATCGCGTGATGACCGACTTAAAGGCCCGCCTAGGCGTCGAGTAAAATAATCAAAAAAGTGCCATCACGAGGACATCCCCCTGATGGCACTTTTTGCATTAGCGCAGCATCTTCCAGCCTGCGCGTTGTGGGTGCGTTAATCGTACTCAAAGTCCTGGACCCACTCGTAATCGTCAATCTTGACAACTCCGTCCTCGATGACAACAAGGAGACGTACAACACGTTTCCCCTTGGCATATTGACCTGGTTTGGGAACAATTGTCACATCATAGTAATCGTCATATGCAGGTTCTACACCCTTGAACTTTGTTGCCATGTCTTCACCGGCACCCCAGCCGCCAATCATCCACACGGCATAGCCATCTCCTTCATAGTCATAATCTTCTATGAGTTTTTCCTGGCATGATGCGGTGGTGTGCTCCTCTACCCAGTCGTCATCCATGATTCTACCAGTGTTACCCTTATAAAGGGCTGTCAGGAATGAAATCACTTTTCGCTGCTCGGCAGTGAGATTAGATTGGGTGGCAGCAGTGCGTGCCGTTGATTTACCGGTCTTTTTTGTACGGTTGCCAGCCGATGCGGGCATTGCAACGAGCATAGCGAGCATGCACATTGCGATAATGCTAACGATTCGTTTCATAATTTTATTTATATTAATGCTTGTTGGTTTGTTATGTAAACAGCGATATGCCTGTTGTTTAGTTAAACTGGATGTCTGACACCCACTTGTAGCTGTTGATCACGGGGGCTCCGTTCTCAAGATACACCTCGAGGCGTATCACACGGCGGCCAGAGATGTTGTAGTAGTCGTTTGATTCGGCCTTGAGTGTTGCAAGATAGTAGTTGCCGTTGCCGTCGGGCTTAACGTCGACAAATTTCATCTCGATGTCATCGCCCCATCCGCCTATCATCCATGTGGCATAGCCTTCACCGTCATAGTCATAGTCGTTTTTGAGCTGACGCTTGCAACTGGCAGTGGTGTGTTTCTTTACCCACGATTCATTCATCAATGTGCCCATAACGTTGTTGTACATCGACCTGAGGAATGCGAGGCACACCTCACGCTGTGCCTGGGCACGGTCAGCCTCTTCTTGCTGGCGCTGTTGTTCCAGCTCTTGTTGTTGTCTTTGTTGAGCTTCTTGTCTCAGCTTCTCCTGCTGCTGTTCGTTCTCTATCTGCTGCATCCTTTCGTTGACTTTATCGTCAATCTGCTTGTCAATCTCTTTTTGAGAGGGCCCACAGGCGCCTAGCAGCGTGCTCACACCCAGTGTGATGAATAAAAACAGTATTTTTTTCATAATCATTGTTTCGTTTTTAAAAGATAAAGAGGGCTCACGCCTCAGTGCGTTGCCCTCTTTATACTGTTGCGACTGATTACCAAATGATTGCGCGGTCTTCGGGGTTGCGCCACATCTTAGCGCCCTCGGTGATGCCGAATGCCTTGAAGAACTCGTCGATGTTGCGCAGTGTCACGTTCACGCGGTTGCGGCCTATTGAGTGCGGGTCGCTCTTGGTCTGCTGGAAGATTGCCTCGTCGGTCATGTTCTCAGCCCAGATGCGGCCGTAGCTCAGGAAGAAGCGCTGTGCGGGAGTGAAGCCGTCGATAGTCTTGCCTTCAGTGAACTGCTGAGTCTTAGAGAACGCGTCAAACGCGATGGTGATACCGCCCTGGTCGGCAATGTTCTCGCCCAGGGTGAGGTGACCGTTGGCGTGCTGGTCCTTAACGACGATTACCTCGTCAAACTGTGCGGCGAGCTTCTCGGCTGCAGCCTTGAACTGCTCAGCATCCTTCTCATTCCACCAGTCGCGCATGTTGCCCTCGTTGTCGAAGTTGCGGCCCTGATCGTCAAAGCCGTGAGTCATCTCGTGGCCAATTACCACACCGATAGCACCATAGTTAGTAGCATCGTCGGCGTTAGCGTCGAAGAAGGGAGCCTGCAGGATAGCTGCGGGGAAGCAAATCTCGTTAGTGGTGGGGTTGTAGTAAGCATTGACAGTTTGAGGAGTCATGCCCCATTCATCCTTATCCACGGGCTTGCCCCACTTGTCGAGGTTGCGCTTAGTCTCATAGATAGACGCAGCCTTGATGTTGTCGTAGAGAGTAGCCTCGGGATCAACGGTGAGACCGCTGTAGTCGCGCCACTTGTCGGGATAACCTATCTTAACGGTGAATGCGTTGAGCTTAACCAGTGCATTGACCTTGGTGTTGTCGCTCATCCATGTGAGACCTGCGATGTGAGCCGCAAGCGACTTGCGCAGGTTGCCGATGAGCTTGAGCATCTTGTCCTTGCTGTCGCCGGCAAAGTACTTGTCAACATAGATCTTGCCCACAGCTTCGCCCAGCAGACCGTTAGGCACTGCCAGCGCACGTTTCCAGCGAGCCTTGCGCTCCTGCTGGCCGCTGAGTGTGCGTCCGAAGAAGTCAAATGCTGCCTCGCCAATCTCGTCGCTCAGATAGCCTGTAGCGCTCTTGATGATGAGACCGCTCATGTAGTCCTTCATCTGCTGCTCAGTGAGGTTAGTCATCAGGTCGTTGGCCACAGCCATAACCTTGGGCTGCTCCAGGATGACCCAGTCCATGTCCTTAACACCCATGAGGGTGAAGTACTGGCGCCAGTTGATAGCGGGATAGTCGGCCTGCAGCTGCTCCACAGTGCGTATGTTGTAGAGCTTGGTGTAGTCGCGAGCCTCGGCACGGCTCATCTTAGCCTCGGCAAACTTATACTCGATGTCATAGATGGTCTTGGCAGCACGCTGTGCGTCTTTCTTCTTGTAGCCACACAGGGTGAACATCTTCACCAGATAAGCCTTGTAAGCCTCCTGAATCTTCTTGCTGTCAGCGTCGGTGTTCAGGTAGTAGTCACGGTCAGGCAGTCCGCTGGTGCCGCCACTCATCCACATAGCGTTGTAGTCGCTGTTCTTGAGATCGGTCTCAACACCGATGCCAAAGAAGGGATTGGCAACAGCCAGATGCTGCTTAGCGATGAAAGCGGTGAGGTCAGCCTTCTTGAAGGCTGCCACCTCGGCCAGGTCGGCCTTGAGAGGAGCAGCGCCTTCACGGTTGAGTCGGTCGCTGTCCATAGCCATCTTGTAGAGGTCGTTCACCTTCTGCTCCACGGTGCCCTTGGCATAAGTACCCTTGGCAAGGTCGAGGAAAAGGTCGCGCAGCTGCTGGCGGTTCTTCTCGGCCAGGTCGTCAAAGACGCCATAGCTCGAATACTCGGGCTTGAGGGGGTTAGCCTTCAACCAGCCACCGCCGGCATACTCATAGAAGTCGTCACCAGGCGATACGCTGGTGTTCATGTCGGCAGGATTGATACCTGCCACGGGTGCCTGAGCACCCGCTTGCGATGCTATTGCAATAGCTGCAACAGCCACAATTGTCTTGATTTTCTTCATATAATAATTGTTTTGATAATAATTCAATCATAATTTAGTCTACATCCCTTAGACGCATTTCACACATAAGAACTACGAGTAGTAGTAACAAAAATGCGTCTCAGTAGTGACAAAACTATATTTTGTTGCAAAATTAGTGATTATTCCTCACATATTCAAAACCACGAGTAAGTAAATAATGCAAGTTAGTGATACACTAACACTCAATAACTCAAACATGCAAGGCCGGCATCCGATCCAAGGAACGAAGGCCTTCACACACGCAAGGGGTTTATTTTTGTTTTTGTTAGAACAGTGCGCCACCACAAAGCACCAACCAGAATGTATTCATGAACGATGTTCCACCTACCAGAAAAGTACGCTGATCCGGATAAAGGCACCGAAAACGAATCATGCCTTTAGTTATGGCCTAAATATCGCCGGGACAGCCCAAAAAACAAATTGCCATCATGCTTGAAACCTGATGGCAATTTATATTATATTGTTGTTCTTAATCGTGAACCGTAGGTCAATTCTCCTCGGTGATGGGGATTTGACGCTTGAACACTTCCTTGAAGGTGATGAGAGTCTCGCTGCGGCCCAGACCCATCTTGAGGAACTTGTCGTGGATGACAGTCAGCAGGTGGTCGTTGTTCTTAGCATACAGCTTGACAAACATGTCATATTTACCTGTAGTGAAGTAGCACTCAACAACCTCGGGGATAGCCTTGAGGCGCTCTACCACCTCGTTGAACTTAGAGGGGTCGTTGAGGAAGAATCCTATGTAAGCACATGTCTCATAACCCACTGAAGCGGGATTGATGAGCGTGATGGAACCATTGATGATTCCCATGCTGTAAAGTTTCTGAATGCGCTGGTGTATAGCAGCGCCCGATACGTTGCACGAGCGGGCAATCTCGAGATAAGGCTTGCGCGCATTAAGCGACAACATCTTCAAAATCTTGAAATCCAGTGAATCTAATTTAAAACTTGCCATATTCAGATATTTAGAGTTAATTAATATTCTGTGTGTATAATGTTACTTGGCCCGATTGCTTTATAATTGTCACCATTTAGCCCTTTATTTATAGTAAAATGAGTTGTTTGGGGCACTAACAACAGCGCATCTATAACAAACGGACAAACAAAGATAAGAAAAAAAACTGAAATAAGTGACAAATCGTAATAAAAAATAGGGATTTTAGCGTTTTTTTTGTTTTTTCAACCTTTTTCATGCCCATAAGTGCGCGCACACATGCGCCCACAACCCTTTTGAGTTCAAGACTTTAATTACACAATTGTCTTTTAAAGCGATTTGTAAGGAAAACGGGGAGCGGTCACAAAAAAAAGGGGGTGCGGGTTGTCACCTCCAGGTTAAAATTCTAACATAGCCGGCCATGTCCCTGCCTCGATAGGAGAACCTCTGAAAACATAGGCGACTTAACCACCGGCAACCATGGATTTTTGATGGTGTTTCAAACCCTCTATCGAGGAGAGCGGTAGGGCTTCGCCACATAAAAAAAGAAACGGCAACGTTAGCCATTGCCGTTAATGTGAAAACCTCATGCAGGGTATTTATGTTTTACTCCGCAAAGGTGCGGGTGATGGTCATCTGTAGCTCGCCGTCGAGCGATATCTCGGCGCGGGTGACGCGTCCCTTGAGGTCATATACATATTTGACCTTGCGCTCGTGGGCCACCTCGCGGTCCACCATCTCGTTGATGCCTATCAGGTATTTCTTGGCCGTCGACGTGTCATAGTCATAGAGGTAGCGCAGCACCTTGCCGGCGCTCTCCTCGCGTATGATGTAGCCGTCGTTATACACCAGTGTGCGCTTGCCGGCCGGCGTGGTCACCACCAGTTTGTTCAGCGCGCCCAGCTCGTTATAGCTCAGCACCCACTTGTTGCCGTTGTCGCCCGAGAGTATCTCAAGCTTGTCATTGTCGTCATAGAAAGCCTCAAACTGGGCGGTCTTAGATTGCGCCTTCATCGCCTTGAGACAGTAGCCGTGCAGGTTGTCATAGGCATACTCATAAGTGGCGGCATAGGTCTTGCCGCTGCTGCCCTCTACCGATGCCTCGACGAGCAAACCCTTGTCATCAAAGACAAAGTAGTTGTCGCGGGCACGCGAGCCATTGGCAAACTCGATGTGCTCCTCCACCCTACCCGTGCAGCCGTTGAAGCCTATGTCCATGTGCTCATAGCGGTAAGAGTGGGTGGGGTTGTTTACCAAGTTAGCATAAAAAGTCTTGATGCGGGGCTCGTGGGCCGAGTTGTCCTCAATATACTCCACCAGCTGGGCCAGCGTGGTGCGCTGGTTGCAGTAAGAGTTGACGATGGCATTGTCACGCAGTTTGCGGGCCTGTTCAGTGTAGTATGAGTCGGGATAATTGTTGATAAATATTTCCCACGCCTCCACTGTGCCGGCCTTGCGTGCGGCGGCATAGGCCTCACGCACTTCCTGACGCTCCAGCTCGTCGGAAGTGACAGTAACCTCATCTTGTGCCAATGATGGCAACGAGCACATGCCCATTGCCATCATTACCAGTATATTTGAAATTCTCATTACCTATATCAGTTGCGGCTGCCACCAAACAAGCGGAGCAAATAGATGAACAGGTTGATAAAGTCAAGATACAGCGACAGTGCACCTATGGTTGCCAGCTTGCCTACCATCGAGGGATCAGTCATCGATGCCATGTTCTTGATCTTCTGGGTATCCCATGCAGTGAGACCGGTGAAGAGAATAACACCAGCTATTGAGATGAACCAGTCCATTGCACTGCTTGCCAGGAAGATGTTGACAACAGATGCAATGATCAGACCAATCAGGGCCATATACAGTATTGAGCCTACCTTGCTCAGATCCATTTTAGTGACATATCCCATGAATGACATGGTGCCAAATGTGAGAGCCGTTGTTGTGAAAGCAAGGGTGATGGCACTGGGTGAATAAGCCAAGAATATCACGCTCATTGTCACACCGTTGATAATCGCATAAAGGAAGAACAGCAGCGTAGCTGTGGTTGAGCTCAACTTGTTGATGGCTCCCGAAATGACAAATACCAGAACAAGTTCGGCAATCATGAGGCCAAAGAAAGTCACATTTGAGCTAAAAATAATAGACAGAAGCGTTTCACTGCTAATTGTTGCCAAGCTTGTGATGGCTGTGATAAGGAGTCCCAGGAACATCTTGCCATAAACGCGGCGCATAACCTTAGCTACGTAGCTCTGAAGCGACGCAGCGCTCTCAGCCTGAGAGGCTGTTGCATAACCCATGGGGTCAGCATTGTAATAGTTGTTTTCCATAATTGAGTTTTAATAATGTATAGTTTTTGTTTTAATTTTTATTTCCTGTTTCGTTCTAGTGCAAAGTTATATCTAAATTACCACTCTGCAAAATACACAGTGCATTTTTCGTGCCAATTTTTGATTATTTGTGATTTACTTATCATTTTTTTCGCTACCTTTGTACCCATACAATATTAAATTTGAGCATTCCACACATATCATTTGATACAATTATGAGAAAAATCCTCCTTCTTTTACTTATTATCAGCAGCATGACAGTATGGGCCAGCCCCGAATTTCAGATTTCGCCCAAATTTGAGCAACAGCAGTTTGAAGAGATAAAGACCCGAGCCGAGGCCGGCGACACCGATGCTCAGCTTGAACTGGCGCGACGCTACTACGAGGGCAATGGTGTAGAACAGTCGTTTACTGATTTCTTCAAGTGGCTCAAAACTGCCGCCGAGCAGGACTACGCCTGGGCTCAATACTGCCTGGGATGGAGTTATGAAAACGGAGATGGTGTCACCAAGTCTATGACCGAGGCGGTTGAGTGGTATCGCAAAGCGGCAGAGCAAGGCGTGCCCGAGGCACAACACAGCCTGGCTGGATGCTATTATTTTGGAGATGGTGTCGCAAAGTCGTTAGCCGAGGCCGCAAAATGGACACAAAAAGCGGCTGAACAAAACTACCCCGAGGCTCAGTACAACCTAGGACGCTGCTATGAAAAGGAAGAGGGTGTTGCCAAGTCATATAGTGAGGCTGTGAAGTGGTATCAGAAAGCAGCCGAAAACAACCTCCCCGAGGCACAATTCAGTCTGGGATTGTGTTATTTTTACGGAAATGGAGTGACCAAATCAAAAACTGAAGCCGTGAAGTGGTATCAGAAAGCGGCTGATCAAGGTTACGCCGAAGCACAATACAACCTGGGATGGTGTTATCTAAATGGTGAGGGGGTAGCAAAATCATCCACAGAGGCGGTAAAGTGGTTCACTATGGCTGCCGAGCAAGGCTTAGCTGAGGCTCAATTTAACTTGGGGCTTAGTTATGAAAAGGGTACGGGCGTCACCAAGTCGGTGACCGAAGCGGCTAAGTGGTATCGCAAAGCGGCAGAACAGGGTTACCCTAAAGCCCAGTTTAACTTGGGGTGCTGCTACCACAGTGGTGATGGTGTTGCCAAGTCGGCATCTGAAGCGGTAAAGTGGTACCGCAAAGCTGCTGAGCAAGGCATGCATGAGGCGCAGTACAACCTGGGATGGTGCTATGACAACGGTGTGGGTGTCACAAAATCATATGCGGAAGCATTGAAGTGGTACAACAAAGCAGCCAACCAGGGCTACACAAAAGCACAATACAACTTAGCGATAATGTATGCCAATGGCCATGGCGTGAAAAAAAGCGATGAGGAAGCTCTAAAGTGGCTCAAGAAAGCCGCGGCCGGAGGTGACCACACGGCACAGGAAGCTCTCAAGGAGATTGAGAAAGCACAAGGAGGTAGCTCCAAAAAGAGCAGTGGCAGCAGCCGCAAGCGCAAATAAAGCACTTTCACCCCATCACACAAAACACAATATGAAAAAGACATTGAAATCCCGTTGGGAGAGTTTCAGGCAATGGCAACGCAATCCCCACAGTTTCTTCACCAATACCGGTGAGAAGCACGAGTGCCTCAACTGCGGCAACTCGTACCACGGCAACTTTTGCCCGGTGTGCGGCCAGAGCAGGGCGGTGACACGATTCACGTGGCACGGCGTGCTCACTGGCGCTATGGACGTGTGGGGCCTGGGAGGCCGCAGCATGCCGCGCAATATCCAGCACTTGATATTGCGCCCGGGCTACATGATTGCCGATTACCTGGCCGGCAAGAGGCAGCCCTACTTCCCGCCGTTCAAAATGCTGTTCCTCATGGTGGCGCTGGTGGCGCTGCTGAAGCACTACGCAGGATTTGACGTCAACTTTGACGAGGACGCTGCCATCGCAAAGGGGGTAAACAAGACAGCCGTTTACGTTATCGACTTCATAATGGAACATCGCATTGTGGCTACACTGTCGATAATCACGCTCATGGCACTGATAGTGAGATGGTTTTTTGGAGCCGACAAGCGCACTAAGAGTACCAACCTGTGTGAGTGCATCTACACCCAGGTGTGGATGATGAACCAGCTGCTCATCTTCTCGGTGGTGTTTAACCTGTTGAAAATAGTTACTGGTGTGTATATTGAGAACATTGAAGGCATTGTCCTGTTTTTCGTGATGTGTGTAACCTATAAGCAACTATTCGGGCTAAGGTGGTGGTCCACGGTGTGGCGCACGGCAGTGATGCTGCTTCTCACCTTCACTGTGTACATTATCATTATTTTTTTATTCGCTGCAACTATCGAGATCTCACAGCAACTAGGCTGACCAGACATGAAATACAGCCATATAAACAAAAATCCCGAGGAAAGTGGATCCTCGGGATTTTATTGTATGTGACAATTGTGATTACATGCGCTCGGGAACTTCCATGCCCAGCAGTGACACGGCACGCTTGATGATGGTTCCCACGGTGTGCGACAGCTTGAGGCGGAATGCGCGCAGCGTTGCGTCTTCCTCCTTGAGGATGCTGCAGTCGTGGTAGAACTGGTTGAACTCCTTGGCCAGGTCATAGGTGTAGTTGGCAATCACAGCGGGGCTGTAGTTGCGGCCTGCGTCAAGCACTGTGCCAGCAAAGTCGTTGAGCTTCTGGATCAGGTTAGTTTCCTTCTCGTTGGGCTCTACTGCGCTCACGTCAACGGCATTGAAGTCTTCCTCGGCCTTGCGCAGCACGCTCTGGATGCGGGCATAGGTGTACTGGATGAAGGGACCGGTGTTGCCGTTGAAGTCAATTGACTCTGAGGGGTTGAACAGCATGTTCTTGCGCGGGTCAACCTTGAGGATGAAGTACTTCAAAGCGCCCAGGCCGATGATGCGGAACACGTTCTCGCGCTCCTCCTCGGGAACACCCTGCAGGCGGCCGGGCTCGCTGCTCATCTTGCGGGCGGTGTCGATCATCTCGTCCATGAGTTCGTCAGCATCAACCACAGTACCCTCACGAGACTTCATCTTGCCGTTGGGCAGCTCTACCATGCCATATGAGAAGTGGATCAGGTCCTTGCCCCACTTGAAGCCCAGCTTGTCGAGCAGCAGCGAGAGCACCTGGAAGTGGTAGTTCTGCTCGTTGCCCACAACATATATCATCTGGTCGATGGGATAGTCCTGATAGCGGAGCTTGGCGGTGCCGATGTCCTGGGTCATGTAGACCGATGTGCCGTCGCTGCGCAGCAGCAGCTTGTGGTCGAGGCCGTCAGCAGTGAGGTCGGCCCACACGCTGTTGTCCTCCTTGCGGTAGAAGATGCCCTTCTCCAGACCCTCGTCTACCTTCTCCTTACCCTCGAGGTAAGTGTTGCTCTCGTAGTATATCTTGTCGAAGCCCACGCCCATGCGCTTGTAGGTCTCGTCAAAGCCTGCATATACCCACTCGTTCATCTTAGCCCACAGGTCGCGCACTTCCTTGTCGCCGTCTTCCCATTTCTTGAGCATGGCGCGTGCTTCCTTCATGAGCTCAGAGTTCTTCTCGGCCTCTTCCTCGGTCATGCCCTGAGCCATGAGCTCCTTGAGCTCAGCCTTGTAGTGCTTGTCAAATGCCACATAGAAGTCACCGATGAGGTGGTCTCCCTTCTTGCCGGCACTCTCGGGAGTAGCACCCTCGCCCCACTTGAGCCAAGCGAGCATCGACTTGCAGATGTGGATGCCGCGGTCGTTGACGATGTTGGTCTTCACCACCTTGTTGCCGCAAGCCTCCATGATGCGCGAGAGGCTGTAGCCCAGCAGATTGTTGCGCACGTGTCCCAGGTGGAGGGGCTTGTTGGTGTTGGGCGATGAATACTCAATCATCACCAGCTGGCTGTCGTCGGTCACGGGAACGAAGCCAAAGTTGGGCTCAGCGGCGATGTGGTTGAGCACGCTGGTCCAGAATGTGGGACGGATGGTGATGTTAAGGAAGCCCTTCACAGCATTGAATTTCTCCACTGCATCGCAGTTAGCGACCATGTACTCGCCTATCTCCTGTGCGGTAGCGTCGGGAGCCTTGTGCGAAGCCTTGAGGAAGGGGAACACAACGATAGTAAGGTTGCCCTCAAACTCCTTCCTGGTAGTTTGGGGAACGATCTTGTCGGCGGGGAAATCCACGCCATAGAGAGCCTTCACCGCCTGGGCGGTAGCTTGTGAGAGAATTGTATCTATTGACATGTTATATATGTTTTTTCAGCATAAACACACACTTCGCGCACACGTGCGCAAAGAAATAATGGTGCAAAGTTACGTTTTTTTTCACGAAAGACAAAAAATGAACCCCTAAAAACGTGCCCCAGCATGCTGTGCACATGCTCGGAGCATACATGGTCACAATCCACGGATGCCGTGATTTGCGGCATCGGCAGGTCACCAGTTGGTAAGCAGCGTCCCGCACAATGGGGTAACTACTCAGTAATGGGGATTATCTCGCGCAGAACTCGGGGATTACGCAGATATTATTTTGACTAAAAGAACAAAAAAGCTTTCTAATTTGTTCATTTCTAGTTCTTTTGTACGTAAGGAGCTTTATTTTGAGGCAACACGCACTGCCCGGACGCTTCGCCCGTCGCAACGGCTGCGGCCGAAACAGTGAACACGGCCCGATTCGAAGACCAAACCATGAGCGTAATCGCTGCTACCATGATCGCTCGACCAGTACTCGCCTTGGGAACCCTCGTATAAGAAGTATGATGTGGAGCGTAAGCCAGCGGCAGGAAGGAAAATGCTGTTACCATTGCTTTTGCTCGTTATCCTGCGACCTTTCACACCGTTCACTTTCACCCACTTGGTGGATGTGTACTTGCTATCGTAAAGGTCTTTTATCTCCTGCTCTGTGGGCATACGCCAACCATTGCCCCAGTTGGCGGTAGCAGCATCGTCAGCGGCATCAAGTACCTTCTTGTTGTCTACTAGGCCATAAGAAGAACTTGTGCAGTACTTGGTCAGGCTATCATGTTTGCCGTTGCACCACTTATAGTGCGCCCAGTCAAACAATTGGCTCTCGTCCATAGCGTAACCCACTGTCTCGCCCCAAGCGAAGTACAGGCCATACTCCTCGGGCTTGCTGGCGCCTATATTACATGTAGCCCACAATACACCACCGGGCAGACCTAGGTCAACATATTCGCATCCATTGTCATCTTTACCTGGAGGGCCGGCTTTCTTGCGTGCGTCTTCCTCTGTAGGCACCCGCACAGCCCGGACGCTCTGCCCGCAGTAACGCCATTCGTCACCCCCCCCACCAATGCGGTCCGAGGAGAAGCCCAGGCGGAAAGCGTTGACATCGTTGTACAAATCGAGCGAACTAGACCAATATTCGCCGTTGGACCCCTCGTAGTTGAGGCTCGTGTAGGAACGGTAACCAGCAGCAGGAAGGAAAATGCTGTTACCATTGCTTTTGCTCGTTATCCTGCGACCTTTCACACCATGCACTTTCACCCACTCGGTAGTGGTGTACTTGCTATCTAAAAGGTCTTTTATTTCCTGCGTTGATGGCATGCGCCAGCCGGCGCCCCAGCAGACAGTCGCAACGTCGTCAGAAGCATCCAGGACGGACTTGTTGTCGCTATTGTAAGACTTTGTTTGATACTTTTTAATGTATCTATTAATGCTCCACTTGTAGTGCTCCCAGTCAAACGTATGGTTCTCGCCCTTAGCATAACCCACAATCTCGCCCCAAGCAAAATACAAGCCATTTTGCCATGGAGATAACGCGCCCACATTACATGTAGCCCACAACACTCCACCTGGCAGACCAAGGTCAACATACTCGCATGGAGGGCCGGCTTTCTTGCGTGCAGCCTCTTCCTCTGCAGTCCTGCGTTCCGCTTCCTTGCGTTCCGCTTCCTCAGCTTTTTTGCGGGCAGCCTCATGAGCCTTTTCCTCCGCAGCCTTGCGGGCAGCTTCTCTTCGTGCAACTTCTTCCTCCTTGGAGCCAACTTGCACAGCACGGACGCTACCCCCACATACACGACTTATTCGAGACACTTCCACTTTGTCCGAATAGGAATAGAAATTCAAGCAGCATGCCCAATCCTCATTCTTGAGTGAATCCGTCCAGTAACAACCACCAACAAAACAACTGTATTCACTATTGCATAAGCCACCAAAATGCGAGCCGGCCGCAGGTAGAAATATGCTATTTCCATTGCTCTTGCTTGTTATTATCCATCCGTCATGGCCATTGACAGTCACCCAATCGCGGGTTGTATATTCATCGCTGATCAGGTCGGCATATTCCTGGGGTGTGGGCATGCGCCATTCTTTTCCCCAGTTTGCAGTTGCAGCGTCGTCCTCGGCATCAAGGATGGTTTTGTTGCCACGATCTTCATACTTCGTCCACGAATACTTTCCGTTAGCCCACTTATAGTTTTCTCTATCAAAAGTGGGATTATTATGTGCGTGACCGATTGTCTCGCCCCATGCGAAAAAAATGCCATATTCCTCCGGCTTGGAAGCGCCCACATTGCAGGTAGCCCACAGCACACCACCAGGCAGACCTAGGTCAACGTACTTATGTCCAAAAGCATCCATCCCCGAAAAGAAATTCAAGGATTCCACAACTTTACGCGCGGCTTCCTCTTCGGCAGCCTTTCGAGCTGCAGACTCGGCGGCTGCTTTCTTTCGTGCCGCTTCCTCTTGTTGGTGTTTTTTCGCTGCAGCCTCTGATGCTGCCTTTTTCTTTGCTGCCTCCTCTTGCTGACGCTTCTTTGCTGCAGCTTCAGATGCGGCCTTCTTCTTGGCTGCTTCTTCGGAGGCTTTTTTCTTGGCGGCGGTGTTGTCCTTCTTGGGAGCCGGGGCTTCCTTCTTTGGTGGGATATCAAACTTCAGTTTGCCTTGGCTAGCGGCAAATGTGATGACGCTGAACACTGTGCACACTGCGATGGCCACTATGATTTTACCAGAAATCTTCATAAAGAATAACTATCTTAATATGGTAACTATACCGCAATGTTTTCTGCGCGAGATTATCACCATTGACGAATAGTTACCTTAAATGTGATTACCTAAAAACACACAAATTTACACATCTGCCGACACATAGACAAACTTTATCGCAAGTTTAACAGTATTTTATTTTTCTCGTAACTTTACACCAAGGAGGGATTATCTCGCGTAGAACTCGGGGATAAAATTATCAGAATTTTTTCTTTGGGGACTAGAACATTAATTTCATTTCGAATAATTTCTTTTAATTTCTGTTAGTTAATATACTATTGCTGACTTACTTACAGAAAGTAAAAGAAATTTAAATTAATTTATCGAGGGGACACGGTATCATCAGTTGTGTTTTTTCTGTTTATTGGCTGTGTGAGAAAAGTTAAGCCCGTCAGGGTGCTGTCAGGTGTTTGGGATTTTGCTGGGAGCAAAGCTCACAAGTGAAATCCCTAACACTTGACAGCAATGGCGATAGCCATCTTTTCTTACACAGCGGTTTATTTCGTTTTTTTGTTTTGTACTATAACACATGAATAATTCTATTTCCCCCATTGCTGTGTGGTAGCGTATTACCCTGCAGGCTGCTTCGGTGGCAAAACCAAGGTGGCGGCCTACAGCCGCAAGACTGTATCCGTTTCTCCCCTGCCCTGCCTTCGCTCACGCTCAGTTAGGGCAGGGTTATGTGCAGGTTCTGCGTGTCGGCTTCCAGCCTTACACTATAAAAGATACAGCTAGACGCATAAAGCCCCGTACACCCACAGTGTTTCTTTCCCAGAGTTTAGGACCAAAAGCCTCCCGGGGATGAGAGTGCAGTGTGAAAGGGATGGGAATAATTTTGCAGGGTCGGGAAAAGTGTGTAATTTTGTGGCCGGAATTTTTTAATCACACATTCAAGACACTGAAATGAAAGACGGAAAACTTAAAGGCCACGCAGCCGTGTTGCTGGCCAACGTGATATTTGGACTTGCAGTACCCATGAGCTCATTCCTGCTGGCACCCACCTCGGGCGTTAACGGCGAGGCATGGCTGGGCCCGCTGGGATACATCGCCACACGCTGCTTTTTTGCAGCCATTATCTTCTGGATCATCCAGTGCTTCCTGCCCAAGGAAAAGGTGGAGCGCAAGGATCTGTGGGTGATCATCCTGGGCGGCGTGATGGGCTTTGCCGTATCGCAGACGTTCACGGCATGGAGCCTCTACTATGCTAACCCGGTCTACTTCTCGTTTGTGGGCGCACTGTGCCCCATCGCGGTGATGCTGGGTGCATGGATGACGCTGGGCGAGCGCATCACGGGCATCAAGATTGTGGGTGTGGTGCTGGGTATCCTGGGTGCACTGCTCATGGTCTACATGAGTGCCACCGGCGGTAGCGGCGACGGCATCAACAACCTGCTGGGCATAGGCTTTGCGCTGCTGAGTCTGCTCACGTGGGTCATCTACCTGCTCATCACCCGCAAGGTATCGCAAAAGTACAGCTCGGTGACCCAGATGAAATGGACATTCCTGGCATCGGCAGTGATCATGCTGCCTCTCACAGCAATCATGGAAGGCCCGCAGCTGCTCTACACCAGCGCGTGCACATGGCAGGCAGCCGGTGCAACAGCCTTTGTGGTGCTGCTGGCAACGGTGCTGGGCTACTTCATGATACCCTATGCAATGAAGTTTATCAACGCCACCACCGTTAGCACCTATACCAACCTGCAGCCTGTAGTAGCGTCGATAGTTGCGTTCTCGATAGGTCAGGCGATGCTCACCTGGGACAAGCCTGTGGCCGGTGTGCTGGTGCTCCTTAGTGCCTACATCGTGACGCTGGAGCCCAAGAAGGAAAAAGACCAGTAAAGTGCCACGGGCTTCAAACACTAGTTGCTCACGCCATTGAGTCCACTTTGCTCGGTTCTGAAAATTTAATCCGCGAGTTCTGCGAGTTCTGCGCGAGATATCCCTATAAATGTGTAGTTACACTTGACCTGTGCAAGTATAAAATTTAGTGATTTTTTGATTTTTAGGTCAAAAAGGTTTGCGGTTAACAAAAAAAGGAGTACCTTTGCACTCGCTTTAAACGGGTTACCGTATCCTCGGGATGTAGTACAGTCGGTAGTATGCATGCTTTGGGAGCATGAGGTCGCACGTTCGAATCGTGTCATCCCGACCTAACCCAAAACGCTGGAGTCAACCATTGGCCCCAGCGTTTTTTGTTTTTTTCGTGAGATTCTCGGGGGGATTAAAACAGCGGTTGGTGTCACGTCATGACCATCCCATGGGATGAAATAAAAGAGGCATAAGCAGACCATGGCTTTAGAATTAAAAGGAAAATGTCATAGTGGATAACGCTCAGCAGGATCCTGAGTGTGGGCCATGGCATGGGATGCGGTCTAGAAGCAAGCTTCGGCCTGCAACCCATGCCATGACCCACATTGTGGCTTAGCCACAACTGTCATCCACCATGACGAAAATACGGCTACGCCTAATAAAATACAAAAAATCACTGATCCGGATTTTAACGCTTTGGAGCGGGGATATCCTTTTATCATGATAGCGAAATGGGTATTCCTGTTCATCGCCTTGTGTGTGTGATGGGTGGTTGAGCCCTGAGTTGTGTGTTTGAGATTTGACCTTGGTCAATAGCTCAAACATGCAACGCCGGCATCAGACCTGAGTAATGAGGGCCTTAACATACACAAGGGGTTGATTTCTGTTTTTTGCTAGAACATCTTCACTCCAAAATGCCAACCAGAAAAGAATCAGCTAATTTTTTTTGAATAACAGATCATTTTTCGTAACTTTGGCACGATTTTTGCAACTATGGTTTATGCAGGCAATCACTAAAACACACGGTTGCCGCAACACACAACACTAAACATAAAAACACAAATCAAGAAACTCAACACTACAATGACACCATCAACAACACACTATCGCCAGCAGCCTGATGCGCAGGTCCACTATCCCAACATCACGTACACTTTGGCTAACAAGTTATAAATCAAGGTTTATCGCTTCTACTAATTACCTTTGGGCTCATTGTGGCATAATACTATGCAGGGATGGCCAAGGCAAAACACCGAAGCACCCCTTACCACGAAACACAAAATCACAGATATCAAATCAACAAAACATCATTTTTTTCCTAAAAGACTCAACTATGGCTAACACATCACTCGCAAGACTTGTAAACGACGCTCTGCCGGCAGTATCGGGCAGCAGCCTCACTTACAATGCCGACCGCAACATGTTTCTCACTACGGGCTACACCAGCGCCGCCGGCAACACTTACTTCCAGGGCATTCATCTGTCAAACCGCCTGGCAATCGTCTTTGACATCGGCATTGGCTATGCACGCACGTTTCTCAACGGCCTGCAAGTATATTGCTTTGACGGCAGAGAGAAGAAACTGATAGGTTCACGCAGCTATGCCTGTGTGTTTTACACCGACAGCCGAGCACAACGCGAAGCAGCCGAAGTGCTACTGGAATACCTCATGTCGCAGGCCAAGCTCGTAGGTGCATATGTATCGGACTCGGAGCTTGAAGCATTTGCACAGCAACAGGTGCTGGCTGCCGCCACTAACCGCCCACAACTCACCGCTTAACACAAAACATCAACAATTTTAAATCAAATTTACTATGGCTACTAACAACCAACTAGGCAACAGTTTCATCAACAAGATCCTCCCCACATTCGGTCAAAAGCGTGTTGACATCCCCATCTGGAACGAGAGCCAGCACATGTTTATCACTGACCAGTATACCAGCGCCGCCGGCAACACCTATTATCTGGGTGTGCGCATCAGCGACCAGTTTGTGACAATACTCCACATAGGTCTGTACCACTCCTGGACCTATATCAACGAGGTGGAGGTCTATTGCTTTGACGGAGACCAAAAGAAGCTCATAGGCAAGACCAAGCTCGACGTGTTCTATGACGAGGATCTCGTTAGAGACACTACCGAGAAGTTACTCAAGGACTACATGAGCAGCCAGATGAAACTGCAAGGCGTCGCCTATAACGATACGCAGCTCAACGACGAAGCAAAGAAGCTGGTAGACCGCAGCTACCTGTCGATGTTTGATTCTAACACAACCATCAAGCTCGAGGCAGTGCGCCCGCTGCTGGCACAGCACAACAACTAAAGTCGCATAACCCACCAAAACAACAAACTGGATTCACCACACAACATTAACATTATATTTCATACCATATGGACACTACTAACGAACGTCAAATGCAGGCCTTTGACCTGGTGAAAAACACAAACCAAAGCTTTTTCCTCACCGGACGTGCAGGAACCGGTAAGACTACATTCCTGAAGAACATACAGCAAGAAACCGGCAAGCAGTTTATCGTGGTAGCCCCCACGGGCATTGCCGCGATTGTTGCAGGCGGTGTCACCATCCATTCGTTCTTTAACCTGAGTCTCAACGTGCAAGGTCCCACCGACCACGGCACAAACTTCACTTGGGAGAAGATCAACCTGGTGCGCAGCTGCGACACCATCATCATTGATGAGGTGTCAATGGTGAGATGCGACATCATCGACTCCATCGACCGCACCCTGCGCAGCATTATGGGCACAAGCTTCCCCTTTGGCGGCAAGCAGGTGATTTTCTCGGGCGACATGTTCCAGTTGCCTCCCGTGCTGCGCAGCGGAGCAGAGACCGAGGCGATGCAGGCCTACTATGGCACCGACGTGCCTTTCTTCTTCAAGGCCCATGTCTTTGAACACATGAACATCCCCACGATTGAGTTTGTCAAGGTCTATCGCCAGGAGGAGCAGCTGTTTCTCAACATTCTCAACAACATACGCATGGGCAGATGCTCTGACCAGGACATCGCCGAGCTCAACTCGCGATGCTGCGAACCCACTGCGCAGGACGGTCCCGTGATTGCGCTCACCCCCTACAAGGAAGCCGCAGCACGCATCAACGAGAAGCGCTTGGGCGAAATCAGTGAGAAGGCTTATACCTATGAGGGTAAAGTGGAAGGCAAGTTTGCCAAGAAGAAAGACGGAAGCGTGAGCGACGAGAACCTACCTGCCCCCATGAAGCTAACGCTCAAGGTGGGTGCACAGGTGATGTTTACCCGCAACGACCCGTCGCACCGCTGGGTCAACGGCACGCTGGGCACCGTTAAGTCACTGACTAAGGACGAGATCACCGTGCAGGTGGGTGACGAGGCATTTGTGGTAGATCCCGCCGTGTGGGATGCCTATGAATACAAGTTCAACAAGGACACCAAGAAGCTTGACAAGGATACCTCAGGTTCATATGCCCAGTTCCCCCTCAAGCTGGCCTGGGCCATCACCATCCACAAGAGCCAGGGACTCACCTTTGACAAGATGATGCTGGACTTGTCGCGCGGCACATTCACATCGGGTCAGCTATATGTGGCCCTGAGCCGTGTGCGCACCCTTGACGGTCTGTTCCTTGCCCATCCCGTTTCGCAGCGTGATGTGTACACTAACAGCGAGATCGTCAAGTTTGCCTCTAAGTTCAACGACGACAGTGTAATCCAGCAGCAGCTGGCCGAGGGCAAGGCGTTGTACCCATACCTCAAGGCACAAGACTATGACGGTGCCGTGTCACAATACATGACCCTTGCCAAGGAAGCACTGCTCGACGGCAACAACAAGGCCGCATGCTATCTGTTCAAGAGCATGCTCAACATCATGATAGGCGACGAAGTGCTGGAACAGTCGTGCAACGACATCCCCCTCAACGAGGCAAGCAACCAGCTGGCATGGTTCAACAACGCCGTGGTGTGCCTGTATGGCAACCGTCCCGACGTGGCTCTGGAACATATCAATCGCGTGCTTGCAGTCCGCACCTTCTATGAAGCGCTGTTCATCAAGTGCCGTGCGCTATATGCCCTGGGCAGATATAAGGACGCCGACGACATCAACGTGCAGATGATGGACCTCCTTAACCCCGAGAAAGGCGGCAAGGGAGTTGACACCAAGATGATCTACAGTTTCATTGTTGTTAACATGAAAGTGGGCGATCCATTTTTGGGCACCATCATCTACCTCATCAACATGCGTCCCAAATACACTCCTGCCCACAAGATGCTGTTCAGCTCAATGAAAAGCGCCAAGTTGAAACTGGTGCTGGCTAAGGGTAACGAACTGCCCGTGCTGTGCAAGCAATTCAACGCCATGACAAATGCTGACCAGTGGGTCGAGACAATTGAGGATGCCATGAGCAACGACACAGCTGCCTTCAAAGACTTTATTGAAGTCCTCAAGAATCAGGATTTGAAATAATGGGGGCCGTTGTTAAAAAAACGACAACGTTGCTAATAACGGGTGGAAGATTCATTTATCACTAACTTTGCAACATCAAAACAAAACAACAAACTTAATAGTCAATTTTTAAAAACACTACTCATTATGCTACCCGGACCTGATAGAATTCTCACATGCCCCCACTGCGGCACAGAAAAAAGAGTCATGACACTTATGTCAGGCAACACACTGAGGTCGACATTATGGTCAGATCAAAAGGCAGTTTACCCCATGCTGCCCATGGTATCACCTGTGCAGCAATGCTACCACTGCAAAGGATATTTCCTGCTTTCAGAGCAAAAGGAAGACCGTCTTGAAGAAACAAACGAATGGGGCTTTCCTTGCGGTTCCTCATTTGAGCTGGGAGAACTCGACTACAACCAACTCAAAGAAGCCTGGAACTACTTTGAAGAGAACCGTAAACTTACACGCGACAACCGCAAAACAATGCTTCACATGCTGTTGTGGGCGTTTAACGACACCTACACCCGAGGAGAAAATGCTGTTGGCATTCCCGAGGATGACCAAGCCTTCTTTGCTTACATAGCACAGGAAATGATAAACTTAACCAATGATCCAGTGTTTAAAGGCGAACTGCTACGCGAGTTGGGACACTTTGAGCAAGCCATAGAGTTGCTCAACAACATAACCTATGCCCATACGGATGTTATCATCGTGGACGAGGACTTGCCCTGTGACCAGACCACCGAGGAGGTTATCTACGTGGACGAGGACTTGTCCAGTGACCAAGAACAAAATTTACGCGAAATTGTCAAAAAGATACTTCAGCATGCTGAGAATGGCGACAAACGTCCGTTTATTGTAAATAAAGACTGACCCTCCACAGACTCTGAATCACACCTATTTTTATTGACACACATAACAACATTACAAGATATGAATATTTTTAAGATTTTCTATTCTAAGAAAGAAGACAGCAAGACAGAACCCACCATGGGTACAGAGACCGTAGTGACTGATACTGCAACCAAGACTGTAGCAGAGCCCAAGAAAGAGGAGCCCCAAAAGGCCGAACAAGAAACAAAGGAAAAGGAAGAGGCTTTTGCCAAGGTGGCTCCCCGAGAGGTAGGCAAGCTCGACATGGTCATCGCCTTTGACACCACAGGTTCAATGGCAGCCTACATCGACGCGGTGCGCCACGAGGTGGCCGACCTCATCCCGCGCCTGTTTAAGGACAACGAGGACCTGCGACTGGGCATCGTGGCATTTGGCGACTACTGCGATATGCCCAATGCAAAGGAATTTGGCGACGCATATCAGTGCATCCAACCCACCGACAACGCTAACGACCTGATCAAGTTTGTGCGCACCAGCCACAACACCAGCGGAGGTGACTGGGACGAGTTCTACGAACTTGTAATCAAAAAAATTATTGAGGATACCCCCTGGCGCGAAGGCTCGACACGCTCTATCCTGCTCATTTCAGACGCCACACCCCACCCCGTGGGTTACACTTACATGCAGCATGTGGTGGACAACAAGATCGACTGGCGCACCGAGGCCGAGAAAGCAGTAGCCCTGGGCATCAAGATCGACACCGTGACCATCACCGACGAACCCTGGTACAAGGAACTGTCGGCCATCACTAAGGGCGTGAGCGTTCCCTTCAAGAGCGGCCACAAGACGGCACGCCTGGTCGAGGCATCGGTTTGTGCCCGCGGCTCAATGACCTCTCGAGCAAGATTCCGCGCAAACATGCAATCATGCCAGGACGATGAAATGCGCGAAGTATATAACAGCTACCTCGACGAATGCGACAGTATCTAAACACCACATAGTTTAACATCAAATCACCGACACTATGTATAACACAATCAAAAGATATTTACCGGTCATGGCCATAGTGATGATAATGATGGCAATGGCCACATCATGTGCCCCGGCTGACTATACTCCACATGAGTATGGGTTCTTTGGCGGTCTCCTTCACGGCGCAGTCTTTCCTCTTGCCCTAACAGGAAAAATTCTAGGGGCTGTGCTCAACTTCCTCAATGACAGCTGGGGCAATTGGGACATCGGCATGTTTGCCGACAACAACTCAGGTTTCACTTACTGGATGGGCTATGTCTTTGGCTTCATGTGGCTAAGCCCTCTGTTCACTAGCCGATAACCGCAACTGCGGCACAATCAGCCCCTGAGACTAAAACTCAACCCGCAAGTTGCTTTAACTTGCGGGGGAGTTTTTTACTTTTCACACACTATATCATCAAAAAACATGCACATGATTACTATAAAAAACACACTGTCACTTGCCACGATTGCAATAATGGCCGCAGTAATGGTTTTTGCCAGCAGTTGTAAAAAGCGCCACAACACCGAGATTTCACCGGACCTTAGCGACCGCTATAGGAGTCTGGTGCACAAGACTCTGGACACAAGGGCCAAGAACAATAATGCCAGCACGAGATACATGCTGCTTGCCGACTTCAGCATCCCCTCTAACCACGACCGTTTCTTTGTGTGGGATACCGAAAAAAACGGCATCGTATATGCCACATGGTGTGCCCACGGACTGGGAGGCAACAGCACCGACGAGAAGCCCGAGTTTAGCAACCGCGTGGGCAGCAACTGCTCGTCGCTGGGCCTCTATGTCGTAGATCGCTCGACGGGAGTAAGTCCTCGGTATGGTTACACTTACCACGGTATGGACGGCATGGATGTCACTAATTCCAATGCACGGGTGAGACAAATAATCATCCATTACTGGAGATCAGTTACCAGCGACTGGGAAGCCCAGATTTCCCGACCCATGAGATGCGACTATCGCAGTGCCGGATGCTTCACCCTACCCGAACCAGGATTCTGGAAAGTGGACCAATACATCAAGGCCGATAGCAAGCGCATGCTACTGCTAGCCATCAACGGAGTAGAATAATAGTCACAAATAGTGGGATTTTGTGGGGAGAGATGGTGGGGGATTGTTGTTTTTTTTCTATATTTGTGCGATTAAAAGTAAGTTGATATGGAAAAGTATGACAAGATACTGGACGATGCCATGGCTATGGCACGCGAGGCGGGTGAGGTGCAGATGAAGTTGTACCGCTCGGGGCACCTCGACATCGTCACTAAGCAGAATGCCTTTGACGTGGTGACTGCGGCCGACAAGGCGAGCGAAAAACTCATTGTGGAGCGCATTAACATGCTCTACCCCGGACACTCCATCCTGAGCGAGGAAAGCGGCGTGCATGAGGGCGACAGTGAGTGGCAGTGGGTGATCGATCCGCTCGACGGGACGACCAACTACAGCAACGGATTACCGCTGTTCAACGTCTCGATAGGCGTGAAGCATCACGGCGAGACGGTGGTGGGCGTGGTCTATGCCCCGGCGCTGGGCGAGATGTTCCATGCCGTGAAGGGCGGCGGCGCGTTTCTGGGCAACACTCCCCTGACCTGCAGCACTAAGACTGCACTGGAGCAGGCCGTGGTGTCGACCGGATTCCCCTATGACAAAGCCATTAACCCTGACAACAATATCGACCGTGCCGCCAGAGTGATTCCTGTGGTGCGCGGACTGCGACGCCTGGGCAGCGCGGCTCTCGACATCAGCTATGTGGCAGCCGGCTTCCTCGACGGTTACTGGGAGATGAACCTCAACGAGTGGGACGTGTGTGCGGCCCTGCTCATTGCCAGCGAGGCTGGGGCACGGTGGAGTGACTTCCGCCCCGACCGCAACCGCAGCGTGGTGGTGGCGGCTCCGGGTGTCTATGACGAACTGCTGAGGCTGGTTGAGTAATGAAAAAAATGAGTGATTTTCAATAAAACGCTTTATTTTGACAGAAAATATTTGTAAATTTGCTCGTTATAAGGTGATAACGGGCATTTTTTACATGAAAAAATTTCTACTGACATTGGCAATCGCATTGATAACTCAGCTGGCTTGGGGCCAGGCGGAGGTTGTCATCACGCGCGACACGGCCAACACGGTAGACTTGCTGGTGCTCGACTTTACCACAGTTGACAGCGTGATGCCCACGTGTGACTTTGTGGACCATCCGCCCGGTGCATTTGGCAACGGCATCACTAATGCCGAGAAGATACCCGGCCGCCTGGTGGTGACACTGCTGGGCGACACGCTCTATAACAGCGGCGACTATGAGAAGGGGGTGAGCGGTATGACGGTGCGCGTGTCGGGCAACTCTAGCGCCCTTAAGGACCCTAAGCCATACAAGATCAAACTGCAACAAAAGGCCGACCTGCTGTTTCGCGGCGACGACATCTACATCGACAAGGACTGGCGCCTGCTGCGCGACGACCGCAGCCTCAACACCGTGACGGGATTCATACTCAACGAACTCATGGACATGCAGTGGACTCCGCAATACCGATACTGCAACGTGTTTATCAACGGTACCTACCAGGGCTTGTACCTGCTCGTCGAGAACGTGAAGCGCAACACCGACTGCCGTCTCAACGTGAGCAAGAAGGGCTACATCGTGGAGCGCGACGCCTACTGGTGGAACGAGGACCTCTACTTCAGGACATACTATTTCACCGACAACCGCTATGGCTACACCTTCAAGTACCCCGAAAGCGACGAGGTGACCGAGGAGCAAATCAGCTACATCCAGCAGTATATCATCGATGCCGAGAAGTCGATAAAGCAGGGCACCTATGACGAGTATATGGACGTGCAGTCGCTGGCATCATGGCTGCTGGCACACGACATCCTGGGTACATGGGACTCGGGCGGTTCAAACCTGTACATGACCAAGCATGACAACACCCCCGACTCAAAGCTAGTGATGGCCAACCTGTGGGACTTTGACTCGTCACGCCAAATGAAGGATAGCTTCTCGCGCTACCACTCGGGCGCCGACTTCTATTTCGAAAGGCTGTTCAAGAGCCCCAACCCCTTGTTCCGCGACCTGTATGTATCGACGTGGATCGACATCAAGAACCACCTCAACACCATCATGGCCGAACGGCTCAACAATTTCTCGACCGAGAATGCCACGGCAGTGAATGCCTCACGCCACTTTGTGTGCGACACCTATGGCAACTCTTTCGTCTCGGTGGCAAGCAACCTGACGACACAGAAGAACTGGTTCAAGTCGCAGCTGGCATGGCTGGAGAAAAACATTTGCGGCCCCATCGTCGTCACCCCCGTGACCGATATCACCGTCAATCCCGCCACCGACGGCAAGACCTACAACCTACAGGGCATCGAAGTCCCCGCCAGCACCCCTGGCCTCGTGATACGCAACGGCAAACTCATCAAGCAGTAACTCTCAACGTTTTGCCCGCTTACTGGCAGTATGTGAGGACGACACTCTGATGTCCGCAGGACATTACCTGAATAACCCCACACGCCGAACGAAGTGGCGTGTGGGGAGTAAGAATCATCCCAACAACGCGTCTGAAAGACGCTACATATCAAACGCTACAAATCGACTGCGGTGTAGCGTCTTCCAGACGCATAGTTTCTACATACCATTTCCCGGCACACCTTCGCTACACTTCGGTGTACCGGGTTATCTAGGTAATGTCCTGCGGAAATCAGAGTGCCACCCCACCATATACACCACCACAAGCCGCAAACATAGAGGAAAATCCGCTGATTCATAATTCCGCATTTTGCGACACACCCTGCACTATGCGAGCCTCTAACGTCTCTGACGATTTTTACCAGACAACAATGATTTGCGAATATTGCTGTCACCTATGTTTCTTGGTTAGTGGGTGGTGAGGAGGGTGATGGCGGTGTCGAGGAGGGTGTCGTGGTGGCGCTGGGTGTCGGCGTCGGTCTGGTCGACGCGGATGTCGGGCTCTACACCAAACTCGGTGAGGTTCATGTCTCTGTCATAGATGGGCGAGGCCGAGAAGCGCACGTTCCACCCGTTGGGCATCTCGCTGGTGAATGGCAGGCCGCATCCGCCGCCGGTGACGTCGCCCACGACGGTGACACCAGGCAGCGACTTCATGATTGAGACAAAATTGTTGGTGGCGCTGAATGAGCCGCGGTTGCACAGCACTACCACTGGCTTGAGATAGTGGATGTGGCTTGCCGATGGCTCTATGTAATAAGGGTAAGGCTCAGAGAAGTCATTGTGCCCCGGGCCTGTCTTGTGGCTGATGTAGCCCACGAGGGTGCGTTCCTCGACGAAGCGCTCCACTAGGGTGTGCACGTTAGTGAGCAGTCCGCCTCCGTTGCTGCGCACGTCGATGATGAGGCCGTCGGCAGTGGCGAGGTAGGCAAAGATGATGTCAAGGTTGCCCTTGCCTATGCCGTTAGAGAAACTGCCATAGTACATGTAGCCTATGTTGTCCTGCAGTATCTGGTACTTGATGCCCGACGATCGCTTGTAGTCAAAGTTTAGATAATGCTCATCGACGAGGCGATCGTCATAGTTCTTGGGATATTTCTCCCATATCCAGTAGCGCGACACGTCGTGAGCCGCAATGAGATTGGTGTGGCCGTCGCACAGTTCCTTGAGCATGTCGCCGCACAGGTCAAAGAGCTCGCGCGATGTCATGTCGGGCGCAATCTTGCTGCGATAGCGCTGGCGCACCTCGTCCCAATTCACGTCCTTGTGGTCAAAGAAACAGTAGTGCTCGTCGATGATGCGCCACAGGGCGTCAAAGTTTTCCTGCGCCGCATTATGGTCCTTGGACTCGTCGCTGCACGACACGTCCAGGATGGCAAGGACGAGCACCGCCACAATCACTGATATGTATCTCATTAATCTCATCACACAGTGTGCCTACAATGGTGAATCATTTAATGCTTAGAAATGCTGGGCACGTCATAGCTGCTGCCGCTGTCATAGTAGTATGACGAGCCGCTGCTGTGGTGGCTGTGTCCTCTAGAGATGCTGGGCACTGAGCCGCTGTTGCTGCTAGAGTGGTGGCTGCTGCCACTGAGCGAGCGCACCTTGCTGCTGTGGATGTAACCGGTGACACGTCCTTTCTTGATGTGAATCCAACTATGGTCTTCGCTGGCAGGCTCGCCCTCGAAGTAATCCCCCTTGAGCACCTGTCCCACTACGCTATAGTCGGTCGAAGCACCGGCGCGCACGTTGGTGCGTCCGGGGTCGGTGACGATGTAGTTAGCTCCGTCAGGCCTGCTGTCGTGCTTGCTGTCGCCTCGCTCTATGTTAGGGATCTCGCCGTTGTTGTCCTGCAAGTGGAACTTGAAGTCATTGAACGTGAACAGCAGCGAGAATTCGCCGCCATTGTCATTGGCACACACCAGCGTGATGCTGCCGTCGCTGTTGTACTTGTAAGACGAGATGCATGCGGGCTGCACCTGGGTGCCGTCGATGCTGTGGGGCACGTCGAGCGCTATGTCGGTGTTACTCTCCAGGTCGTGGCAATAGACCTTGGGTGAATACTTGTCATTGCCGGCCTGCGACTGGTTGTCATCGCGCACGACATAGAAAACTGTGTGGTTAGCGTCGTCGATCACCGTTGCAACCACATTTGCATCCTTGCGATCCTGAGTGAACTGGGTGGCACGCTCTTGATATTCAGAGGTCTTATCCCCACCCGCGATTCCGTTACATGCTGCCAGCGTCATCAGCATAGCAGCCACAATTGATAATCCTGTAATCTTTTTCATATCTGGTAGTTTTTTAGTTTCAATACATTGCCGAGACCGTGCGCGACGGGGTGCCGCGACGGCCCACGTTCAAGAACTCCCCACCCAGTCCCAGCACGAGCGAGTGGCTGCTAAGCCTGGTGTCGAGGTTGTTGATGTGAGACGACTCCTGGTGGAGGCGGTAGCCCACACGCAGGATGGTGTTGCCCAGATGTAGGTCGGCACCCAGCATACTGTTGGCCTCGAAGCGGTTGCCCCACCAGGCGGGATGTACCAGCCCGCTGTGGTTGCCCACATATATCTCATAGTAAGACTCGTCATAGTCGGGCGAATAAAAAGCGCCCACGACGGGGATGTTGACCTGCCAGCTCAGTGTGACCGGGAGCCTACCCATGTGCACCGGAAGCACCGCCGCACCGGCCACGCCCACACCGGCATGCACCTTGACCGAACAAATGTTGTTGGAGTTACTGCCGTTGTAAATGGCGCCGCCACGGGCTGTGACCATACCTCCTGCCATGAGCTGAAGGCCGCGGTCAAATCGCCAGCGACGCATCAGGCTCCAACGGCCGCCTGCCATGACGCTGTGCATGGTGTTGTTGTGAGCCAGGTTCTCCACGTTGTCATACTCGGCCCCCACCTCCAGATGGCGCACCCACTTTTCTGGGCTAAATCCTGTGGCCTGCATAGCGCTGTACTCCAGACGCAGGTGTGTGCCGCTATAGGTTATGGGGGTTAGATAGGTGTCCTTGACCCGGGCTTGCCCCACGTCGAGGCTGAACATTGCGTCCACCGGGCGTGCCACGTCGTCCTCACCGCTGTCTTGGGCTGCTAGCGGGAGGCTACAAAAAGCCATGGCGGCAACAACAGCCGCCATGAGCATGTTATTCTTTATTTTCCTTGCTGTCGTCCACATTTTCGTCGTCAGCTTCGTCGCCAAAGAGCTGCCACTGCCCTGTCGTAGCGTTGAGCACGGGAGCAGGAGGCTCGGGCTTGGGCTCCTCAGGAGTCTCGATTACTTCGGGCTCAACAACTTGGGGCTCGGCAGGCAGTTCCTCCTCGGGAACCTCGCGCGGTTCAATCTCAGTGACCTCGGCCACTTCATAGTTTGACACACGTTTGCCCTTGGCCTTAAAGCTCTTCACAGCGATGTACTCCTCGGCATCGATGACGAGCGGCTCGCGGAACTCATCGCCACCGCCAAACTTGACATTGAACCTGGGATATTTCTCGTCGCTGAGCAAGATGAGCTTAGAGGCCTCGTTGCTGCCGTTCATGCTCTGCTTCTTGGCATTGTCCTCAAGCGGGAAGCGCTTGACATAGAGGTAGCCCTGGTCGGCATCGTCAACGATGGCGGTCCATATCTTGCCTTCTTGATATTTCTCGATGCGCAGGATGCCCTCCTCATAGTGGTTGCTCGCATCGCTTGAAGTAGTATAGAAATCACCATTCTTCATGATGACAAGGATGCGGTCCTCGCCACCAAACAGACCCAATGAGCGGCCGTGGCCCTCATAGTTGATGCGCAGGATATCAGGGTCAAACCACACCTCGCGGTCGCCCAGCGTAGACGCTCCGGCACTCTTGAGGGAGATGCGGTGTATATCGTTCTTAGTCACGATGTTGCCTCGCGACTGCTTGCCCTTGATGGCCAGCTCGGCCAGGTCAATGTCAAATTGCAGCACCTTGAGCCTGAACTTGGGCTTGAGGGTGATGCGCAGCACCTCGGCCTCACCGTTGGGGTTGGCAGTGAACCACATCACCTTGCTGCCGGGCTTGCCCTGCGTCAGGTCATACTCACGGTCGCGGGTGATGCCCGTCACGGCAAAGCGCTTCATGAACACCGTGCCGCCCTTGCCGTCCTGATAGAGGACATTGTAGACTGTGCGCGAGTCGTTGCGCTTGAACACGTTGACATAGATCACGTTCTTGCCCACATATATCTTCTCGGCCACCTTGGTGACCTTGTACTTGCCGTCCTTGTAGAAGAGGATGATGTCGTCGATGTCGCTGCAGTTGCACACATACTCGTCCTTCTTGAGCCCGGTGCCCACAAAGCCGTCGGCACGGTTGATGTAGAGCTTTTCGCTTGCCTCGGCCACCTTGGCGGCAACGATGGTGTCAAACTCGCGGATGATGGTCTTGCGCGGATACTTGTGGCCATACTTGGCCTTGAGGCCCTCATACCAGTTGATGGTGTGCTCCACCAGATGCTCGAGCTTGTAGTCGATGTCGGCAATGCGCTCGTTGAGGGTTGCTATGTAGTTCTCGGCCTTCTCAATGTTGAACTTGAGGATGCGGGCCATCTTTATCTCCATGAGCTTGAGGATGTCCTCACGTGTCACCTCGCGTATGAACTTAGGCTTGTAAGGCTCCAGTCGCTTGTCAATGTGTGCCACGGCAGCATCCATGTTGGCCGCGTTCTCAAACTGGCGGTCCTTGTAGATGCGTTCCTCGATGAATATCTTCTCGAGCGACACACCGTGCAGGGTCTCAAGGGTCTCGCCACGCTGTATCTCGAGCTCCTTGCGCAATATATCCTTGGTGCGGTCCACACTGTAACGCAGCACGTCGCTCACGGTGAGGAACTGCGGCTTCTCATCCTTGATGACGCAGCAGTTGGGCGAGATGCTTATCTCGCAGTCGCTGAAGGCATAGAGTGCATCGATGGCGATGTCGCTCGAAGTGCCCGGCTGCAGCTGCACGATAATCTCAGCGTTCTCGCTAGTGTTGTCGTCCACACGTTTCACCTTGATCTTGCCCTTCTCGGCAGCCTTTACTATCGACTCCATGAGCGAGCCTGTGGTCTTGCCATAAGGCACGTCCTTGACCAGCAGCGTCTTGTTGTCGATCTTCTCAATCTTAGTGCGCACACGCACACTGCCGCCGCGCTCACCGTCGTTGTAGTGGCTCACGTCGATGTAGCCGCCCGTCTGGAAGTCGGGATAGAGGTGGAACTCCTCGTTGCGCAGGTAGTGCACCGCAGCATCGATTATCTCGTTGAAGTTGTGGGGCAGGATTTTGCACGACAGTCCCACCGCGATACCCTCGGCACCTTGTGCCAGCAGCAGCGGGAACTTGGCGGGCAGTGTGAGGGGCTCGCGCTTGCGACCGTCATACGACAGTCCCCAGTCGGTCACCTTGGCATTGTAGACCGTGTCAAGGGCAAACTCGCTCAGGCGAGCCTCGATGTAACGGCCCGCAGCCGCACCGTCGCCGGTGAGGATATTACCCCAGTTGCCCTGCGTGTCGATGAGCAGTTCCTTCTGACCCAGCTGCACCAGCGCCGAGTAGATCGACGCGTCACCGTGGGGGTGGTACTGCATGGTCATACCCACCAGGTTAGCAACCTTGTTCATATGCCCGTCGTCGGCCTCCTTCATAGCGTGCATGATGCGGCGCTGCACAGGCTTAAAGCCATCCTCGATGTGGGGCACGGCACGCTCCAGAATCACATAGCTGGCATAGTCCAGGAACCAGTTCTCGTACATACCCGAGAGCTGCAGTTTCTTATCTTTGGGAACCTGATAACCAGAGTGCCCGGCGGCGGCATCCTCAGCCTGTTCGGCCTGAGCAGTGCCCTCACCCTCATTGATGGGCTCCTCGTTGTTCAGTTCAAGTTCTTCGTTATCTTCCTTCATTTTTCAGTACATATTTTTTCAATTTGCAAAGATAACAAAAAATCCGCAAAACACGAAATCGCAACCGCGCTACTTCACCATCCCCAAACCACAAAGCATATTTTTTCAGGAATCTACTTGCGCAAAAGCATTGTCTCGTTTACAGGTACCAAGTGTAATTATCACGGCAAAATCTGATTTATCATTCTGTTAGCACAATATGTAGTCATTTAGCATCACTTCACTCTACACACAGGGCGAATCTTTCTACCGTAATATGTATATCCTTTATCTATTTTTGCTTTGTGATCTACAGGAAAGCGAACGCACAAGGCTTTACCCTGGTCGTTTTTTACGCCATCAGAAGTCCAGTAAAAACCAAATTCAGTATACTCAGGAACATTTCCGCAAGACCACCCAGCTGCTGGCAAAAAGATTTGGTTGCCATTTTTACCAGTCACGTAATAACCTCGGGGATTCTTACTCCACACCCATGTGCACTCATCAATAAGTTCTTGAAATTGGGCCTTTGATGGAACTTTCCATCTACTGCCCATAGTCTTGCTGGCAATGTCATATTTCGAGCCTGCAATACTAGTCATCGACGACGATGGTTTACACCCTTGATCGTATTCATTTTGATGGAATGACTTTCGCTTGACCGTATCACCCCATGAGTAAAAATCACCCTTCGCATCTTTTTCTGTAGCCCCGATATTTCTATCGCACCAAAAAGTTCCACTGGGCAATCCCAAATCAACCGCTACTGGTTTGAAAGAACGAATCTCAGTAGTATTTTCTTTTGTAAGATTAGATAATACAACACCGCCAATTGACAATAAAGCCAATAAAGCCAATATAACCACCACATACAACCAGCCCTTGCGGTGTTTAAGTGTTTGTTTTGTACCAGGCAAGGAACCAAACCAAAGTTTGATGTTTTCAAATAGTTTTTCTCTTTGCTCCTTTTTGTTTATATAGATAATATCTTTTCCATCAAACTTATAAGAAAACCAGTCTTCAAGTTTGCAATCATCAATATTTACCGGTACAATTCTTTTTTCTTTATTTTTTGCAAAGCGGATTTCATTTTTTGTATTTTCTGATTTTTGAGAGTGTTTTGACATTACAAACAGCACCATTTTGCTATTGGAAATCGCCTTAATAATCACATCCTCAAACTCATCTCCGCCGGGAATTTTATCCAAATCCATCCAGCACTTTGCATTTGTTTTTTTTTCAATGTCAGCCTTGAGGTTTCTAGCTTTATTGAGATCCTTCCTACTGTAACTAATAAATATATCGTATTCCATAATATCCCAATAGATTGTTTGTCTTAACAATTATATTTTTACAAAATTACAAAACATTTTTGACATAATCTAATTTCTAAAATATTCAATTTGCCAAAAACACTGTAGACACTGAGGATCAATTATAGAAATCAACAAGCATCAGCACCATCCAGCGCGTTTGCGCCAGCATTGGGCAGCGGTGCGGAGCAGTTGCGCCGCTTCGGCCCACAGTTTTCTAGAGCTATTGCTTTGTGGAGTCGTGAAAAATGAGTACCTTTGTACATCCAATTTTTCAATATACTCATCTTTTTACTCTCATGCAGCAAAAGATTATCATTCTCGACTTCGGTTCGCAGACGACCCAGCTCATCGGGCGTCGCGTGCGCGAACTGAACATGTATTGCGAAATCGTCCCCTACAACAAGTTTCCTGCCGATGACCCTGACGTGATAGGCGTTATCCTCTCGGGCTCACCCTTCTCGGTCTACGACGAGAAGGCGTTTAAAATCGACTTGGACACGGTCAGGGGCAAGTATCCCATCCTGGGCATCTGCTATGGCGCGCAGTATATTGCCTACACTAACGGAGGCAATGTGGAGCCCGCAGGCTCGCGCGAGTATGGCCGCCAGAACCTCACCACCATCGACAAGTCGTGCCCCCTGTTCCAGGGATTTGACGACAACAGCCAGGTGTGGATGAGCCACGGCGACACCATTACCGCCATCCCCACAGGCGCACACGTGGTGGCAAGCACTCCGCAGGTCGAGAATGCTGCCTACTACCTCCCCGAGGAGAAACCCGTCTTCGGCGTGCAGTTCCACCCCGAGGTGTTCCACAGCGTGCAGGGCACACTGTTGCTCAAGAACTTCGTTGTGGGCGTGTGCGGCGGCAAGCAGGACTGGTCGGCTGCCAACTATATCGAAACCACCGTCAAGGAACTGCGTGAGCAGGTGGGCAAGGACCGCGTGATCCTGGGCCTCTCGGGCGGTGTCGACAGCAGCGTGTGTGCCGTGCTGCTCAACCGTGCCATAGGCGACCAGCTCACCTGTATCTTCGTGGACCACGGCATGCTGCGCAAGAATGAGTTCAGCGATGTAATGAAAGACTACGAGTGTCTGGGCCTCAACGTGATAGGCGTAGACGCAAGCGATAAATTCCTGGGCGACCTTGAGGGCGTTACCGAGCCCGAGAAGAAGCGCAAGATCATTGGCCGCGACTTCATCGAGGTGTTCAATGCCGAGGCTAAGAAAATCACCGATGCCAAGTGGCTGGCGCAGGGCACCATTTATCCCGACCGCATCGAGTCGCTCAACATCACCGGCAAGGTAATCAAGAGCCACCACAACGTGGGCGGTCTGCCCGAGGAAATGCACCTGTCGCTGTGCGAGCCCCTCAAGTGGCTGTTCAAGGACGAAGTGCGCCGCGTGGGACGCGAGCTGGGCATGCCCGAGCACCTCATCACACGTCATCCCTTCCCCGGCCCCGGTCTGGCAGTGCGCATCCTGGGTGCCATCACCCGCGAGAAAGTGCGCGTGCTGCAGGATGCCGACGACATCTACATCCGCGGTCTGCGTGACTACAAGGTGAAACTGAGCGGCGAGGAAGCCCGCAGCGTACTGGCAGCAGGCGTACCCGCCAACATGGAGAACGGCGAGATAGAAGTAAGTCTTTACGACCAGATATGGCAGGCAGGCGCTATCCTGCTGAGCGAAGTGCGCAGCGTGGGCGTCATGGGCGACGAACGCACCTATGAGAACCCCGTGGCACTGCGTGCTGTGACCAGCACCGATGCCATGACTGCCGACTGGGCCCACCTCCCCTACGACTTCATGGCCAAGGTGAGCAACGACATCATCAACAAGGTGAAAGGCGTCAACCGCGTTTGCTACGACATCTCGTCAAAGCCCCCAGCAACCATCGAGTGGGAATAACGTGTTTTCTCACAGAAATCACTGAGAAATAAAAGTGTCTATGCACTGTATCGGGTGCATAGACACTTTTTTAATACACAGCAGCGATGAGCGATAAAAGGGGGTTGCCACACAAAACTAAGGGCCTCTACGCCGGGGGATGGTGTAGAGGCCCTTGATGTTAGGGTTTGTGCTTGATTTTAGTAGTTGAGGATGTGCTTGATGACAAAGTTGATGTCTTGGACGTCGGTGTTGTTGTCACCGTTCTGGTCCTCAAATGTCACTACTGTCACGTTGCAGGTCACGCTCTTGCCGTTGGCTGTCGCGGTGATTGTTGCTGTGCCGGCGCCAACTGCAGTGATGAAGCCGCGCTCGTTGACTGTAGCAACGCCCTCGTTACTTGATGTGAACGTGAATGTGGGCTGTGTTCCATAAGATGACTTGGGAACTATCTGCATCATCGAGCCCTTGACAATCTTGAACTCGGGAACGTCAATCGACAATTGCTCCTCGGCAAGGGCGATGCGGAATGTCGAGCTGGGAGAATCAACAGTAACTCCGTCACTGTTGACATACTGCACGTTGCTCATGTTGCCTGTGCCCTGGAAGAAGTTTGAAGTAGTTGTGATGCCAATGCTGAATATTGGTCTTGAGCCGTCGTAAGCAGGAATGGTGCGTGAGCTTGATGTGGGCACGATGGCTACCTTGATAGTGCGGGCCCTGGAGTCAACAGACGAAACCAATGCTCTCAGCGATGAGAACATGGGGTTGATGGCGTAGTCATAAGTGCCGTTGTCTTTCTTGACGAAATCCAGTCCGCGCGGCAGTGTCATCTCGAATGTCATTGCATTGGTGGGCTCGGTGCTTGCGAAATAAACCATAGCATTGGCGGTCTCGCCCGGGGTGATTGTTATGTTGTTAGTCTTGACATTGAGCACAACGTCATATTCGCGTGTAGCGGTACAAGTGACGTCAGGCAGGTAATAAGCAATACCCTGACCATTGCTTCCGTTACCGGTGAACAGGCTGTTCTTGATCTTGATGATGCGAGAACCTGTGAAGGAATCGTCGGCAACAACCTGGATGGTCAGCAGGTCGCCCTCGGCTGCAGATGCTTCCCAGGTGTTGTTTCTCACAAAGAGGATGCGTGCGTCACCATTGCTCTGGAAACCGCTGGTTTTGATGCCTGCACCGCTGTAGTGGCTGTCGACGGTAAAGCCGGGATCACCCTGGGCATCGGCCTTGATTGAGAGTCCTTCGGGCATCTCGATGTCGAGCTGAGCACCTGTGATTGCCATGTTGTGCTTGCACTTCACTGCCACGGTTTTAGTTTCACCGGGGTTGATGGTGAAGTTGTTGATATACATCTTGGGCATCTCCTCCTGAGTGATTGCAGTGAGCTGTGCCTCGGGCCTCATTGACGGGTGGGTTTGTCCCGAGAGCACCTGTCCCACGACGCGCAGCGTGTCTTGCTTGCCGGCACGGGCATTGTCATCGGCAGCGATGCGTATTGTCATCACCTCATGCTTGGTAGTTGCAGGCCAATAATCGTAGGTCCCACTGATGGGAGCAGTAACGACAAAGCGACCACCGTTCAAATAGCTGCTGCCACTGTAACCGTTGTTATATGTGCTGTTCATCTTAAAGTAGGGATAGCCATCGGTGCCGGCAACCAGTCGGTAGCCGTCAGGGATTTCGAGGTCAAACTGGAAAGCACCCATGGGTTCGTTGTGGCTGATCATCACGGGCACGTCCTTCACCTCGCCAGGCAGGATATCGAAGTTCTCGATGAAAACTCTTGAACTTCCCTTGTCGGCGGCGGCGAGTACGCTCCTGTCGGCCACGCTGATGATCTTTGTGGGGAATCCGGTAAACTGCATGTTGGTCATGCTGAGGGTAGATGTCTCATAGGTATCGCTAATCTCGACGTCAACCTGCATGAACAGTCCCGAATGGGCTGCAAAGGTTCTCACACCCGTAGGTGTTGTGCCTGAAAAGTTTACAACTAATCGGCGTTTGTAATTAGAGAGTGAACAGTTTGTCTCGCTGCCATAGAATGAGTCAAGGGTATATGAAAGCACACCGTTGTTGTTTGTCGCAAACGTCATTCCCGCAGGCAGGTCGATAGTGAACTGCAGGGCCTGTATGGTAACGTCGTGCGACACATAGATGTTCAGGGTTTTTCTCGTAAAGGGGATAGCATCGAAATTGTTAATCCAAATGGAATTGGTGGCGTTGAGCGAGACACTTGACGGAGCCTCGGCGGGGATGGTGAGCATTTCGGGCTTGAAATTGTCGTAAATCGAAATCTCGCGGCTTTGTTTCATGACCTGTTGCTGATGGGCAACGGGTTGGTCAACCTTGATATAGTTGAATATTGATAATTCCTCGGCATGTGCCACAATGCCCATTGCGGCAATGAGCAGTAGCGTGAGGATGTTTCTCATTTTATTCATAGGTTTAAAAAATTTGATTCGGTGGTTAATGAAAAAAACATGCTATGCAGGCATGTTAATTGAGAATTTTAGAGACAACAAAGTTGATGTCCATGACATCGACACTACCGTCGGTGTTAACGTCGCCCGGTTTGTAGACATACAGGGTGTAAGACAAATCGCCCGAGAAGGTGATAGTTGTCTGTCCGGGGGCAACGGCAGTGATGCGTCCGTTAGCGTCAACGGTAGCCACGCTGGTGTTGCTCGACTCCCATGTGCCCGCTGTGGGGTCCAGAAGTGTGGTGGGAAGAAGTTGGGCCATTGTGCCAACTATGGCCTTGACCGAAGAAACAGGGAATCCCTGAGCAGCCTTAGTGGTAGGAGCCTTAGCCGGTTGAGTAGCCTCGTCGGCAGGTGTCTGTCCTACGGCCATAAAACATGCAGTGAGCATGCAGGCAATTGTAAGAAGTTTTCTCATAGTTATTTGGTTATTTTGTTTGTAAGTAAATATTTCAACCCACAAAGGTAACAAAAAACAAACACAAAAGCAACCCATACCCCCATTTTAAGGCACAAAACCCATAAAAGACGCCCTGTTAGTGTGGTTCACAATGTCTTTTTGGTCTATCGTGCTTCGTCTTTTAGTGAAAAAATTGTACCTTTGTGACTGGTATGATTCTGAACATAAAAAACATGGTGTGTCCGCGATGCGTGATGACGGTGACTGCAATCCTCAGGGAGGCGGGCATCGAGGCCGTGCGCGTGGAGCTGGGCGTGGTGGAGACTGCCGGGGAACTGACCCGTGAGGCAATCTCTGACCTGGAACGCCGCTTGCTTGCTGTGGGCTTCGAACTGCTGCACGACCGCGACGACGCGCTGGTGGAGCGCATCAAGGCCACGCTCATCGACCTTGCTCGACGCGACGACGGGACGAACCATAAGCTGTCGGCCGAGCTGCCATCGCTGCTGGGGGCAGAGTACAAGCACATGTCGGCAGTGTTCAGCGCCCACGAGGGCCGCACCATGGAAAAATACTACATCACCCAAAAGGTGGAACGCATCAAGGAACTACTCACCTACGGTGAACTCTCCGTGAGCGAGATCGCCTACCGCCTGGGCTACAGCAGCGTGGCCCACATGTCCACCCAGTTCAAGCAACTCACCGGCCACACCCCCACCGCCTGGCGCACCTCCCACCTCTCTCGCACCCCCCTCGACCAGGTGTGATTCTCCTGAGGCACAGAGGACACAGAGTTGACACGCCAGGGAAATCTTGTAACGATTAATGAAAATAATGTAACGGCACCATGACGGTGTCGTTGTAACTTTGCACCCATGAAAAAGCGCTAACCTTGAGCTGACTTACCTTGAGCTGACGCTCAAGGAACAGGGGCTGCCAGTTTTCGTAGCGCAGCGTTTCGTTTTCGTAGGCCGCAGGCCGTTTCGTAGCGAACGCAGTGAGCGTTTCGTAGCGCAGTGACAGCAAGCGTTTCGTTAAAAAAAACTTATGGAATATATTGATGCTTTACTTGTGATGCTCAACAGCATGTCGCCTTATCTGGTGCTGGGATTTCTCATCGCCGGGGTGCTGCATGCCTTTGTACCTAGTGCGGTCTACTCGCGCTTTCTGGCCGGTACTGGAGTGAGATCGGTGGTCACTGCGGCTGCCATAGGTGTGCCGCTGCCTCTGTGCTCATGTGGTGTGCTGCCCACTGCAGTGTCACTGCGCCGCAACGGGGCTTCGCGTGCCGCCACCACTTCGTTTCTCATCGCTACACCGCAAACGGGTGTTGACTCTATTGCCGCTACTTACAGCATGATGGGCTTGCCATTTGCCATCCTGCGCCCCATCGCCGCCCTGGTGACCGCTATGCTGGGCGGAACGGTGCTAGGTGCTCTGGAAAGCCGTGGCAAGCTGGACGGAGAAAACTCCTTTGACGAAGAACAGGCCGCCGAACAGCAGCTGCCCCCCACCCTGCTGGGCAAGGTTGTGGAGACCCTGCGCTATGGCCTCGTGGAGATGATGCAGAACATAGGCAAATGGCTCGTACTGGGCCTCGTGGTGGCCACGCTCATCACCGTATGGGTGCCCGATGACTTCTTCACTACTTATGCCAACAACCATTTCCTGAACATGCTCGTTGTGGTTGCGGTTGCCGTGCCCATGTATGTGTGCGCCACAGGATCCATACCCATAGCCGCAGCCCTGATGATGAAGGGGTTGTCGCCCGGATGTGCCCTGGTGATGCTCATGGCGGGTCCGGCCGCCAACGTGGCCTCGATGCTCGTTGTGGGGCGTGCCATGGGTCGCCGTGCTGCTGCGGTATATCTGCTGTCGATTGTGGCAGGTGCCATGGGATTTGGCTTGCTTATTGACTACTGGCCAGGCATGCAGGAATTGTTCACAAGTGCTATGCCCGAGTGCATGAAGTGCCACCACAGCGACGTGTCATGGATCAACATCGCCTGCAGCATCCTGCTGGTGGTGATGATTGCATGGGGATTTATCGCTAAGTACCGAAAATCTTATTTACTCACTAAAAATAAAACACAAGTCATGAAGGAATTCAAGATTAACGGCATGATGTGCAACCACTGCAAGATGGCCGTAGAGAAAGGCCTCGCTACTGTCGAGGGCGTAGAGAAAGTAACCGTGGACCTCGCCAAGGGAGTAGCCTATGTAGAAGGCACTGCAACCGACGAAGCCATCAAGGCCAAGGTCACCGCCCTGGGCTATGAGAACGCATAATCCCAGAAAGTTCATTAGGAGCAAATGGCAATATTTCACTTCTCATAGGCATGATTTGGGCTATCTTTCGCTCACACAGAAACCCCTGTGCTCGTTCAATATAGCGCAAATCCTGACACAATGATAATCTAAAATCTTATCCATGCCCTAATGCACTTTCTGGGATAATGGTTGCCATCATTAATCAAAAAAAAGTCCTGTGGAACCGCATCCACAGGACTTTTTTTGTTACAGATACCGGATTGTCTCGCACGTGTTACTTGATGACCTTGCTGGTGGCGGTGGTGCCGTCAGTGTAAGTCACAACCACGAGGTTGACACCCTTGAACGGCATCACGCTCTCCTGACCCATGAGGTTGTAGTACTTCACGCAATCCACTTCCTTGCCGGCATTGATGCCATCCACGCCAGTAACGACGCCATTGATTGAGGGATAGTCGATGTCGAGGAAGAAGGTTGCAGGAACCAATGCGCGACTGTTGGCCGAGCAAATGTTGTAAGTGTAGCATATCGAAGTGGGACCGGTCACTGTACCAAATGAGGCAGTGTTGCTGCAGCCTGCCTTGAGGATGATGATGCTACCGTTCACTTTGCCTGTAATGCCGGCAATGAAGTCGGCGTCAAGCACATCGCTGTTGATGATATTGTCATCGGTGATCATGCACAGCGGTGTGTTGCTGGCTGTATGCTCCATAATACCTTTAGATTCAACATTGTCAACATAAGAAGCTGTGTAGCACGATATCACCTGGCTGGGGTCAAACAGGTCGTCGGCCAGAGTGTTGTCGAGCTGTATGTGCTTGGTGCTGCTGCGGTTGCCTGCATTAGCGTCACTCACATAGTTGTCATAAGAATGGATGTCATAGTAACCCTGCTTGTCGGTAAGCATGGGGTCCTTAACATTTTCGTCTCCAGTCCATGCAGTGCGCAGGTAGTACATGTAGTAGTACTTGCCAGTCTTTTCGTTATGCCACTTTGCCAGGTCGGCACGTATGTGGCGGTAGTTGTTACTTGCGTCAACATAGTGTGACGGTGTCGCACCGTGGGGTGTTACGTTAGAACCAACCTCGCGGCCCACCTTCAGGTCCTTGAACTCCTCGGTGAAGTTTTCACCCAGATGGCTTGACGGGATGTTGAGCGCCGCGATGTGCATGTTCTGCACGTGGATGTCGCGCAGCTCGGTGCAGCCGCTCAGGTCGAGCTTGTGCAACCAGTTGCCCTTAGCCTTCTGGCGTGAACCGAAGACTGAGTTGTGTGCCCACACTGCTTGCAGCTGTGTGTGCTTGCTCAGGTCGAGGTCGCTGTTAAAGGTAGAATAAGCATACAGGAACGTCAAGTTGGGGAAGTTATCCACGAGCTTCTGCAGGCTGTAGTTGCCGTCATAGCCATACATGGTGTCATATATGCTGAGCACCTTCATGTTCTCGTTGCGGCCGGCATTGATCTGCTTCAGTTCGAAGCAGTGCTCGGTGTTGAGCTGCTCCAGGCTTGTCAGCTGACGTATGTCCATACTCTGGATGTGAGCATTGTTGTTAAGGTTCAAGTACTTGAGGCTCTTAAGGTTCTTGATACCAGTTTGGTCAAAATCAACAATGTTGGCATAGTCAAGGTCGATATACTCGAGCTTGGTGTTGTACTGCAGATTGATCTCGCCGTCGTCAATGAGGGTGAACAGTCCGCCATAGGTTCCGCTGTTTACGCCAAACTTGGCACGGCACATGTCCAGTTTCTTGAGCTCGGTGAAATACTCGATGCCCTTGAGGTCGTTGACACCTGTAATTCTCGTGTAAGTGTTAGTGCCAACCACAACATTGGGTGTTTCCTTGCCATATTCGCCCAGTCCGTTCAGTTCGGTGAGGGCAGCGATGGTCTCGGGCAGGATTACCACATGCTCGCCGGTGCCTGCCTTGGCATTGGTGTCAAAGTTTGCACCCAGGGTTGCTGTGCCGGTAATCTGGTGGGTGTTCTCGTTGTAGATGCGAGCATAGCCTTTCTCGATGAGGAACTTAGCAAAGTACTCGTCGGGCACGGCATAGTCAGGAAGTGTATAGTTGTCAGATACAGGTTCAAGTATCCACTTCTGGGCATTTGAGGTATTCTTGGTCCACAACTGCACGTTGATGCCTTCGGCAGTGGTGCTGCCGGTTATGCCGCCGTTGACGTCAAGCGCCAGGTTGTCGCTATATTTGCTCAGGAAGGTGTAGGTGCCGTCGCTGTTTTTCACCATTTTCCATATCTGATCCTTCAGAGCATCGCCTGTTGAATAGTCATATATGTGAATATTCGAGCCATCGCCCACTGTCGAACCAGTGTTGATGTCCAGGTACTTGTTGCAGTAACTGGGCTTGATGCGATAGTATCCGTCGCTCACGTGGATGATTTCAAATGTCTGGGTAGAGTTTCTCCACACCTGCACATTTGCAAGGTTGTCAGATGATGCACCACTCACGTCCAGTCGATAAGCTTGGTTGCCTGCGCTCTTAATGGCGTAAGTGCCTGATGCCAGAGGCTTAGTGAGCTCCATGAGTTTGCGGCCTGCGTAGGGGCCTGAACCGGGAATGCGGTAGTAGCGGCCTATAGCGTCGTTAGCATAGGTATCCTCAGCGCCTGCGGTGTAGTGGGCTATGCCCTGGCTGGTGACGAGCACCCACATGTCTACACCCATGGTGACTCCTGCGGCGTTGTTGAGGTTCACAGCAACACTTGATCCGCAAGATGAGTTGTTGGCAGCATCACCCAGTCCGTCCTGAGGCAAGTGCACATTGGCACCTGTGTTCCATGAGCCATTCTGCTTGCGTATGAGGTTAGCACATCCCTTTTTCCACGTGTCGAGGTAGTCAACGACAAATCCATACTCATTACCGTTGCTCATTGTGAAGGGGGCGAAGGCCGTACCATTGGTGTTGCCCAGTATTGTACCGGTAGTTTCGCTCTGGGTAGCAGTGCCGTTAGTTACCCATTTGTACTTGACGGGATTAGTGTTTATTGAGTTTACCCAGAAATAGTTGTCGTCTACAGGGTCGATGTGAGGCGTGGTGCTCAGGGTGATGGGGAGCGTGGTTTTCTCCATCGTGGTTGTTCCGATGCGGTAACGTATTGCCTTGTTATCGCGTACGAAGTAGAAATATTTGTCGGTCATGCCGAAGTGGTCACCGACACGTGAAAGTTCGCTTGTTGTTACATTCAACACGTTGCGTGGTGCAGCGTCGATATTGTCCCAGCAATACACCTTGATGGCATCGGTGCCGGGAGCAATGGTGAGGTTAGCTGCATAAATCTTGCCGCCAACATACTGCACACCGCACACTTTGTATGTTCCGCCGCTCACGCCGCTCATGCTGAGATCCTTGATGAGCGTGCCGCTCTTGGCGTCGAGTACATGGATGTTGCCGTCGGTAGTGGCCACGAATACTTTGCCGTCGCCGTAGCACAAGTTGCGGGCGTTGCTGTAGCTGTTGTTGCGCCACACCTCGCTCCACTTGTCCAGCGACTCAATGCTGGCAAGCGAGGGAACGATGTCGGGGACAACGTCAGGATCGGGTTCGTTGAGCGTTGTTGCCGCATACTCGTTGCCGGCTGCGTCAACTGCGGTCACAGCATACCAGTAGCCGTTGCGGTACTGGCTGGGAATCTCCACGCTGTTGCCATAAGGAGTGGCAATGAGGTAGTCGCCCTTGATGCCGTCACTGCCCTTGCTCTTGGCGGGCATCACGTTGTTAGGAATGGCATACACGGCATACTGTGCACCGCGGTCGCTGGTCACCTTGTCCCACGACAGTGTGTTGCCGTTGAGCGCAAAGTTGCCGGGAGCACTGTAGTTGCCCTTGGGCATCCAGGTCATCACCGGACGCAGCGACGGGCGGGTGAAGACGTTGTTCACGATGTAGTTGCGCATGTCGGTCTTGGTCTGCAGCCACTTGATCGAGAACAGGATGCTGCCGGGAGCATTGTTGCGGGTCTTGGAACGGTTGAAATCTACCTCGCTCTTGAGCTCTGAGAATGTGCTGGGATTTTCCCACTTGATGATGTTGCTGGTGTAGGCCTGCGACTCACCGCTGGCAATGTAGTGGCTTGCATAGCAGTGGCGGCCGAAGATGTTGGCCACGTTGCTCCACCAGTCAATCTGTGTGCCGTAGGCATTGGTGCTGTGTGTGGTAGCCCAGTAGAGCTGCGGCGAGATGTAGTCGATAGAGCGGTCCTTGAGCCAAGCTAAGGGGTCGCTGTAGATTTGGTTGTACTGCCAGTCGTTGTTACAGGGGTTGGCGCTGACGCCATAGCTGGTGTACTTGTTGCCCGAAGTCGAAACGCTGCCGGCGATGCCTGCGGGCGAGATGCCGAAGGTCATGTTGGGGTCAACCGACTTGATGGCGTTGTAGACCTCTTTGACCATATTGTTCACATTGCTGCGGCGCCAGTCACCTATCGACATGCTGCCGCCACCGTTCTTGTAGCTCTGGTATGTGCTCCAGTCAGTGGCAGTGTTGTTCTCGGGAATATTGTTGGGATAGAAGTAGTCATCAAAGATGATACCGTCCAGATCATGATACCCGGCAAGCTCGGTGACAACGTTCTTGAGGTGTTGTGTCGTCCAGGGGTCACCAGGGTTGAGGGTATAGTAATAATCCTGGTTGATGATGTGCTGCTGCATCTCCTTGTCGAACGAATTGTTCCAGCCGGCGTTGGTAGTGTGCCACACATAGGTTGCGCTTGCGTTGCCGCTGTAGCGGTAAGGGTTGAGCCAAGCCAGCGCTTGCATGCCGCGCTTGTGGCACTCGTCGATGAAGAACTGCAGCGGGTTCCATGTGGGGTCGCTCGGTGCAGTGTTGCGTGTGCCGGTGAGCCATTGTGACCACGGCAGGTACTTCGACGGATAGAACGCATCGCTCATGGGAAGAGCGTGGAAACTCGCCGAGTTGAGATGAGCTTCTTGCATTGCGTCGAGGATAGCAATCATCTCGGCTTTTTGGGCTGCGATTGCGCTGGCGCTGGTGCCCTTGGTGGTGGGCCAGTCCATGTTGCTCACGCAGGTAAACCATGCCGAGCGGAACTCGCGCTTGGTCTGTGCCCACGACGTGAAGGCAGTGCTGCACAAGAGCACGGCCATCAGTAAAGAGGTTAGTCGTTTTTTCATAAATAAGTAGTATAGTAAATAATTATTTCTAAACCCTAATGACGGTTCACACCGTCAGTTCTTTTTTAACTATACACCAATGGGGTCCAACGGGCAAAAACAGGCTTAAGAGTGACAGAAATTAAAAGAATTTTAAATTAAAATTCGTGTCTTTTATGTTCTTTTAGTCTTAAAAAAGAACACGAAGTAAAAAATTTCTTCTCATTTCTTTTAATTTCTGTCAGTTATTCTGCTTTTCTGCACGAGATAATCTCCATTGGTAAATAGTTACGTTCTTTTGTAACTGAAAGAATTTATTTTAGATAAAGAATATATAATTATGTTCTTTTTACTCTTTCAGTCAAAAAGAAACAATGAAATGCATTGTCAATATTTTTTACAAAATTACTAAAAAAAACGGAACATCTATGCATTTATGGCACATTATATTTCGTTTTTAACCCAGAAAGTGCATTAGGGCATGGATATGATTTTAGATTATCATTGTGACAGGATTTGCGCTATATTGAACGAGCATAGGGGTTCCTATGTGAGCGAAAGATAGCCCAAATCATGCCTATGAGAAGTAAAATATTGCCATTTGCTCCTAATGAACTTTCTGGGTTAATGCAGTTTATGCGATAAAGAAATCGCCCTGCGTCATTTGTCGCAGAGCGATTTCGATAACATATTAGTGTATGAAAAGATATTCTTACTTAAAGATCTTAGCAGTTGACTTAGTTCCGTCGGTATAAGTCACTACCATGATGTTGACGCCCATGAAGGGGTTGTCGTTCTCAATACCTGCAAGGTTGTAGTACTTCACGCTTGCCACTTCCTTGTTCTCAACGTTTACCTCGTCGATTGCAGTCACGATGCCGGGAGCTTGGAAAGAAATGGGATAGTGAAGGTCGAAGAAGAAGTTACCCATGATAGGTTCATCGCCATCCTTAGTGCTGACGCCTTTGCGCGCGGGAGCGTAATATATGCCGTGGTTGCGAGTGTTCATGTCGTAAGTATAATAGATAGCCTTGGGGACATCGTCGGGAACTGTGGTAGGCTCAGAGTCGCTCACACCGCCCTTGAGGACGAGGATTCTACCATAGACCTTCATGTTGAAATGCTCAAGGAATTGCGATGTGCTTGCATCTGGCATACCACTCATCAAAGGAGGATTCACACCGTCGTGGTCAATCGTGCACATTGTATGGTCATTTATGACATTCAATTCATGCGTCATCAAACCTGTGCTGTTGATGTTGTCGGTCTCCTTTGCATTATAGATACTTGAAACTCTGCGGCCGTCGAAGAGGTCATCTGCAAGGGTGTTATCAATAGTGAATTCCTTGCGGCTCATGCTACCCAATGATGTATAGTTGTTATAAGTGTCCAGAGTCATTGTCTCGAAGTAACTTGACTGGTTATCGAGTACCAAGGCTGCCTCTCTTCCATTATGTCCGTTATAGCTCAGACGCAGATAGAACATCCAGTACCACTTTTTAGTGTTTTGGTCATATTGCTTGAATGTATTGACATTCACGTGGCGGTAGTTGTTGTTCACGTTTACACCAGGTACTAACTTACCTGCACCATATTCGCCGGAAGCATTTGTAACTTCGCGGCAGAATGTCCAGTCTTTATATTCATCAGAGAGGGGTTTCTTGATGTACTCCGAATTGAGGTTGAGCGAAGCAAGGTGCATGTTCTGTACTTGAACATCGCGCAGCTCGGTGCAATTGCTCAGGTCGAGCTTGTGGAGCCAGGGTCCCTTGCCAATCTGGCGCGCGCTACCAGCCTGTCCGGCAGTGATAGTCAAGTCAACGGGAAGGAGCACCCACTTCTGTGCTGCAACACCAGCGTCACTCCACAGCTGGATGTTGGTTCCGTCCTTGAAGCTGCCACCAGCTACATCAAGCGTGCTTGTTCCATTCACTTTGCTTACGATCTTAAAAGAACCATCGTCATTGCGGACAAACCTAAACAGCTGTGCGTTATTACCATTGTAGGTATAGAGTTGGATATTGGTTCCATTGTTAGGAGACGCGTTGCTTACATCAAGGCACTTGCTGGTGTCATGATTGGGCTTAATCGAGTACCAGTTGACGCCGTTTTCGGTCGTTACCTTCGTAATCTTGAACTGATGGTGTGTAGCATTGCGATCAATAGTCCAAATCTGAACGTTAGTGCCATCAGTCTTTGCACCACCGGCACAGTCCATACCGAGTGCGTGGTCTTTATAAGTAACAATGTTATAGACGCCGTCATATACGTAACCCTGGCTTGCACCGTAGGCCGACTTGAGCAGCCAGATTGACTGGAGTTTGGGGTTGCCAGTGAGGTCAAGTTCATAGTTGGGAGTTGCAAATGCGTGCAGGAACACAAGGTTGGGGAACTTGTCAACGAGGTTCTGCAGTGAACTATTGTTGCGAGTACCACCATCATATCCAATCATAGAGTCGAAGATTGCGAGCTCTTTCATGTTCTCATTTGCATTGTTGGCCTTGATGGTTCTCAAGTCGAAGTTGTGGCATGCCTGGAAACGCTCAAGAGCGGGGAATTGATCAAGGTCAATATCAGTCAAATAGTTGTTGCTCAGGTTGAGGAACTTGAGTTTCTTCAAATCATAGATGTGCGAACTTGAAAGAAGTGCACCTGTCTTGAAATCGGCGTAGTCAAAGTTGACATACTCAAGCTGAGTGTTGTACTGGAGATTGACACCAGAGGGATTCAGGCGTGAATAATTATTTCCGTAGTTGGTGTAGTCATCACCGGGAATGTGACGGCTCATGTCGAGCTTCTTGAGATTAGTGAAGTACTCGATACCAATGAGGTCTTTAACGCCCTGGAAGTGCTTAGAGTAGTTTCCTGTACCCTCGGTCCAGTAGTCGCCATACTCGCCCAGTTTGTCAAGCTCGGTAACAGCCTCACAGTCGATAACCACCTTCTTGCCGCTGGTGTAGAAGTCGCTGAGCGTAGCGTTGCGCTCAACAGTTTTGCTGCTGGTATTGTACAGCTTGGCAAAACCATTCTGGCACAGATAGTTCTTGAAGTAGATGTCGTTGATAAATGCACCCGAAACAGGCTGGAGATACCATTTCTGTGCATCCGAGTTGTTGGATGTATAGATCTGGATATTTTTACCGTTTTCAGGAGCACCGCCGCCATTCATGTCGAGAACCATGTTGGAGTTCTTCTTGTTGCGGATAGTGAAAGTGCCATCGCTGTTTTTCTCGAGTTTCCACTTTGTCTCATCGGCAGAGCCCGAACTGTAGAGTTCCACGTTATCACCATTGTTAGGGTATCCGTTACTCATGAGAACATCCACGTACATGTCGCAGTAACTTGCCTTGATGTTGTAGTATCCCAAGTCGTTACCTGTGAGGGGGATGAACCTGAAGTAGCATGCAGCATCGGTATTGCTGAATGTCCAAACCTGGACATTGGTTTTGGCAGCAGTACCTTTACCATTAATATTAATACCGAAGCCAGTGTTGGCCTTACATAGGAGTGCGAACTCACCGTCGAGCACCATGAGTTTCTTGCCACTGTAAGTACCTCCATCGGGGATAAAATAACCACGGCGGGCGTCGTCAACAGTAAAACTGTCGGCCCAGGCGATGTTTGCTACGGCAATGAACATAGTAATGGCCATTACCAGTTTAGAATAGATTTTCATTTAGCCAAGTGTAGTTTAAAATTATATAAGTAGTGTATATTTATTTACGATTTAGTTTCAATCCAAAAACGCGACAAAAATACAAAAAAATTTTATTGTTCTATAGATTTACACAATTAATTAACACTTTTAACATTTGCACATTCTAAACCCATCAACAACAAGCACATATCACACATTAATGCACACACAACAGCCCTCTAAAAAAACACACATAAACACATATGGGGAACAATTTGTTTTTATTTTTAAACACAACACATGTATATTCTTATGATTTATCACAATTAGAGGAAACGACAAGGACGTTCGTGCTTAAGTCTGTCAAGACAACTCTCAAAATCGTCTCGACGTAATTTATAAAACCCAACTTAATAGTTTTTACAGATTTTGAATTTCCTCAATGCTAAGCCCAGTGACTGACGCAATGGTTTCAATGGGGACTCCGGCTTTTTTGAATCCTATAGCGTTTTTAATTCGCTCTTCATCACGGCCTTCCGCACGACCCTCTTTCAAACCTTCGTCACGGCCCTCTTTCAAACCCTCAGCACGACCTTCAGCACGACCTTCAGCACGACCTTCAGCACGACCCTCAGCACGACCTTCAGCACGACCCTCAGCACGACCTTCAGCACGACCTTCGATGCGGGCAGTGTCCATGATGTCGTTTTGAATCATCTGCTCATTGAGGTGTTCAAAGTAGGCATCCTTTTCCTTCTTGCTCATTGCCATATACTCCAACTTTTTCTTTGCTTCTTGGAGTCCCGGGGCTGTTGTGTTGTCATCTATGTCACCGTCTTTAAGATATTTAATCCATTCCTCAAGATGGTTTTCGGCAATTTTGTTGAAAGCGTTAACGCGGATAAGGTAATATTCGGGGAACACCTCGCCCGGAGTCTTCATACGTATGGCATTGTCTTCCTTTGTAGAAATCTGCAAGGTGTCATCTTTAGTCATGCCGCGGAATGTTGTCTGTCCGCGATAAACGAAGTCCTCGCCTTTTCCCAAATCAAAGTACAAAATACTGATTGAATACACCTTCTTCACTTGGTCGTATTTCTGCCCCAAAGTAATGTGCTCTGTTATCGCCTTGGCAACTCCATAAAGGATACGCTCGAGGAAATAGATCTCTCGAGTCAACTGTATCTCCACAAGGATTATCTCGTCCTTGCTGTTGCGGGCTTTGATGTCGACACGGTTGAACTTGTCAGTAGCATCAATCTGGTTACTCTCGCTTTCAAGTATCTCTACAATAGTCACCTTTTCACCCAGAAGAACTGTAATTAGCCCTTCCAGAATGCTAAAATTCTCCTTGTCGCGCAAGATTTTCTTGGCAGCCCAGTCAAATCGTATGTATTTGTTCTCAGCCATAGTAGTGCATTTTGTGCAAATATATATAAACTGCGCCACATTTACAAATGTTTAGCAATTTTTTACAAAGAAAAAGTGGCTCCACTAGTTGAGCGGAGCCACCTATAAGGGTTTCTAAAGCGTTATGTTTTACTCGTCTTTCTTGGCCTTGAGGCAAGAAATGGTGAGGTAGATGAGCAGAAGAGCGTAAACACCCATTGCGATGGCGCTTGTAGTCTCCTCGCTCATTGTGCACTTGTACTCAAAGCCGAAGAACAGCATCGCTGCACTTACTACGCCCATGAGGGCACCACCGGCGATGAAACCGCTGGCGAGCAGTGTACCGCGCTCTACGCGAGCCTTGTTGACCTCGGCGTTCTTGCTGCGTGAACCCACAAACCAGTTAATGAGACCACCCACGAGGAGCGGAGTGTTGAGCTGCAGGGGGATGAACATACCCAGTGAGAATGCAAGGGCAGGAACACCCAGCCAGTTGAGAAGCAGCGCAAGGATTGCACCCACGATATAGAGCAACCAGGGAGTCTCGCCACCCATCATGAGGGGATCGATGACGGCCGCCATAGCGTTGGCCTGGGGAGCAACGAGGGCGTTGTCACCCACGAAACCGTAGGTCTTGTTCAGGATGATCATCACACCGCCCACAGTAGCAGCGCTGAGCAGTGTACCCACGGCCTTCCATGTCTGCTGCTTAGCGGGTGTGGTACCCAGCCAGTAACCAATCTTCATGTCGGTAACCATACCGCCTGCCATTGACAGTGCTGTACACACAACACCACCGATAACCATCGATGCCACAATGCCGCGTGCACCGTTGAGGCCAACGGCAACGAAGATACCCGAAGCAACGATGAGGGTCATCAGCGTCATACCGCTCACGGGGTTACTGCCCACGATTGCAATCGCATTAGCGGCAACTGTGGTGAAGAGGAATGCGATAACCACAACAACGAAGAATGCCACGACGGTCTGCATCAGGTTATGAATAACGCCGACGTAGAAGAACACGAACGTAACAGCAAGCGCTGCGAGCAGTGAGAATGCAAGCACCTTCATAGAGATGTCCTTCTGGTGGCGCTCTACTTTCTCTGCGTCGGCCTGGCCCTTGAATGCCTTGCCGGCGAGGCCAACGGCGCTGCGAATGACGCCCCATGACTTAACGATGCCGATGATACCGCTCATGGCGATACCGCCGATACCGATGAAACGCGCATTGTTCTTGAAGATATCCTCGGCGGGAGCGGCTGCCAGCTCGGGGCTCATCATGCCCATGAGGGGAACGATTACCCACCAGATGAATGCACTACCGGCAAAGATGATGAACGCATAGCGCAAGCCCACGATGTAGCCCAGACCCAGCACAGCTGCGCCGGTGTTGAGCTTGAACACCATCTTGAACTTGTCAGTGAGATAAGACATTGCGGGGATGATGGCTGTGCTCACGTTCTCGCTCCACCACTGGAAGGTAGAGGCGATGAAGTCATAGAGACCGCCCACGAGACCGGCGATCAACAGCGGCTTAGCGTCGCTGCCGCCCTTCTGACCGCTCACGAGCACCTGGGTTGTAGCGGTAGCCTCGGGGAAGGGGAACTTGCCGTGCATGTCGCTCACGAAGTACTTGCGGAAGGGGATGAAGAACAGGATGCCCAGCAAACCGCCCAGCATCGAAGCCAGGAACACCTCGAGGAAGTCAACAGTGATCTCGGGGTACTTGGCCTGCAGGATGTAAAGTGCAGGCAGAGTGAAGATGGCACCAGCCACAACGATACCGCTGGCGGCACCGATACTCTGGATCATCACGTTCTCTCCCAGCGAATCCTTACGCCTGGTCACACCTGCGATACCCGCTGCAATGATGGCAATGGGAATTGCAGCCTCAAACACCTGGCCTACCTTGAGGCCCAGATATGCCGCTGCCGCGCTGAAGATGACAGCCATGATGAGTCCCAGCGACACTGAATAAGGTGTCACCTCGGGGTACTGGCGGTCAGGACGCATGACAGGAACATACTTCTCACCCGGCTTCAAGTCGGTAAACGCGTTGTCGGGCAAGTTCATTTCGTCTTGCAAAAATTTTGTTTCTTCTGACATATTACTATTAGTTTAAATTAATAAAATTGCTTGGTTTTAACTTAACCACTCAGTAACGAGGATTATCTCGTGCAGAACTCGCTCTAACTGACAGAAATTAAAAGAATTTTTTTTCTTCGTGTTTTTTTCTGACTGAAAGAAAAAATTGCTGAATAGTTACGGTTTTAACGCTGCTGCAGCCGTGCGATGGCACGCAGCATCTTATCTTTTATTTGGTCAGTGCACAGGTTGCCCAGACTGCCCTCGTGGGTGTGATGCACCTCGCGGGTGGGCGTGTAGGTTCCGGACTGCACACGGTGGCCTATCTCCTTGTAGGCGTCGCGGAAGGGGGTGCCGTCGAGCACCAGACGGTTGACGTCCTCAACGGTGAAGAGGTAGTCATAGCGCTTGTCGTCGAGGATGTTCTCGTTGATGCGTATGTGCTGCAGCATGAAGTCGCACATCAGGAGGCACTCGTTCATCTCCTCAATGGCGGGGAAGGTGATGTCCTTCAAGAGCTGCAGGTCGCGGTGGTAGCCCAGCGGCAGATTGGTGGTGAGCGACGAAACCTCGGTGACGATGGTCTGCAGGCGGTTGCACTTGCCGCGCATGATCTCAAACACGTCGGGGTTCTTCTTGTGCGGCATGATGCTCGAACCGGTGGTGAACTCGTCGGGGAACGAGATGAACGCGTAGTTCTGGCTGTTGAACAGGCACACGTCCATGGCAAACTTGCCCAGCGTCGACGCAATGGCGTTGATGGCATAGGCCAGCGCGCGCTCGGTCTTGCCGCGGCTCATCTGCGCAGCCACCACGTTGTAGTGCAGGTCGTCAAACTCGAGCAACCTGGTGGTCATGGTGCGGTTCAGGGGGAACGACGAGCCATAGCCGGCAGCCGACCCCAGCGGGTTCTGGTTAGCGATGCGATAGGCTGCCACGATGGTCTGCACATCGTCAACGAGTGTCTCGGCATAAGCGCCAAACCACAGGCCGAAGCTCGACGGCATGGCCACCTGCAGGTGAGTGTAGCCGGGCATGAGCACGTCCTTGTGCTTCTCGCTCAGCTCAAGCAGGCGCTCAAACACGGTGTTGACGTTCTCGGCCAGTGTGCACAGTTCCTCGCGATAAAAGAGCTTGAGGTCCACGAGCACCTGGTCGTTGCGCGAGCGGCCTGAGTGAATCTTCTTGCCCATGTCGCCCAGGCGCTGGGTGAGCATCTGCTCCACCTGCGAGTGCACGTCCTCGATGCCCTCCTCGATGGTAAACTTGCCGTCCTCGATCTCAGCGGCGATGTTGCGCAGTTCGGCATCCAGAGTCTTATGCTCCTCGGCAGTGAGCAGGCCTATGCTCTCGAGCATGGCGATGTGGGCGATAGAGCCCTGCACGTCGTGCTTGGCGAGCTTAAGGTCGAGTTCGCGGTCACGACCCACGGTGAACGATTCTATCCAGCGGTCAATGCTGTATCCTTTGTCCCAAAGTTTCATATCTTTTAAGTATTTAAGAGCGCTTCGCTTTTCAGTGTTTCAGAGCGGTCGCTGATGCCCCCTCTGCTGATTGTTAGCTAACACCCATATTCTTTTAATTCCTATTTAAATCTTTCTCGGCAAGGCGGGCAATGAATTGTTTGTAGTAGTCAATGCCCTGCCCTATCTCGCTCAGGAGGATGTACTCGTCGGCAGTGTGCGAGCGAGCGCTGTCGCCGGGGCCGATTTTCAATGACGGGAAAGCCATCTGCGACATGTCGCTTGTGGTGGGCGACACAAACGCCTTGCTGCCCAGTTCCACAGCGGTTGCCACCAGCGGATGACTCTCGTCGATGGCCGATGCCCGGATGCGTGTGGAGCGCTCCTTGATGTCGCTCTTGACCACGCTGCGCACCAGCTCGATGGTCTCCTCGTTAGTGTAGGCGTCGGTGGTGCGTATGTCCATCACCCACTTGCACTCGTCGGGCACAACGTTGTGCTGTGTGCCGCACTCTATCATCGTGGTGGTGAACTTGATGGGTCCAAGCAGCGACGACACCTTCTCGGGCTGATAGCCCCGCATGGCGTTGATGTCGTCCATGGCTATGTAGAGCGCGTTGATGCCCTCGTTGCGGGCCGCGTGACCGCGCTTGCCATGTGCCACACAGTCGAGCACCACAAGGCCACGTTCACCCACAGCAGCCTGCAGCTGAGTGGGTTCGCCCACCACAGCCATGTCGATGCGTCCCAGCGTGGGAAGCAGTGCGCGGATGCCGTGTTCGCCGGTCACCTCCTCCTCGGCCGTGATGGCAAGGATGATGTTAAACGGCAACACCTTATTATAATAATGTATAAAAGCAGCAATAAGGCTCACAGCCGACGCACCGGCATCGTTGCTGCCCAGGCCATACAAGCGGTCGTCCTCAACGGTGGGAACAAACGGGTCGCGTGTCCACGATGCAGCGGGCTTGACAGTGTCGTGATGCGAGTTGAGCAGCAGCACGGGCTTGCTGTCGTCCCACTGTGCCGAACGGGCATACACATTATTATACTGGCGCTCCACAGTGTCAATGCCCGCCTCACTGAGGTGGTCAAAGATGACGGTGGCCGTGCCCGCCTCGTCGCGCGAGGTCGACGGCACAGCTATGAGTTTCTTGAGTAACGCTACTGCCTGTTCCATAATTCTTTATTTACAAGGAAAACAAATCATCCATAGTAACCTCACTCTGGATTACATTGCTATACTTATTGTGCTCAACACCGAAGGTTGTTACCATCGTTATATGAATAGCACATCGAGTTTGCGTCGATTCTTTAAAATTTTTCACCTTGAGCTGCAACCCGTCGGCCGTGGCATTGCTGATTGTATACGGGTCCTTGCTGTATTTCATTTCACATACATTGATAACATTATCACCGCGAGCAATGAGCAAGTCAATCTGCGCCCCAGAATTAGACCAAGAACACACATTAGAAACAATTCCTCCTATGCCCAAGGCGCGCTTTATCTGTCCGATATGCTGCAAGCAAACCCTTTCAAATGCTAATCCCATCCAAGTGTTGTGCTCACTACCTATATAAGTGTGAGTCCAATAGTTCTCGTCGGCAAAAGCATTCTTGCGGATGCAGTGGTAATAGAATAGCGTGTAGTTATCAACAAGTTGATATATTGCGCCTTGACCCGTCTTGCCGAATGCCACATACTGACGTATGAAACCGCATTCTTGCAATTCTTCAAGCACTTGTGTGAACGAACCTCCGTCAACAAGTTTTGTACTTTTCAGTATCTCCTCACGAGTCAATCCCGCCTTGCGTTTAGTCAAGGCTTCTATTACCTTTATATAGTTCTCGGGATGCTTAAACAATATGTGATATAATGCAGAGAACTCGTCCTTTAATTTCGCATCTTCACTAAAGAACAGTTCGTCTACATTCTGGGCAACGCTCAATTGCCGATTCAGGAAACTCCAATAGTATGGAATGCCGCCCATAATCATGTACAGTTCCAGCACATCACGTCGCTGCACATTAAGTCCCGAAACTGTAGCATATTGTTCGCACTCGGCAAGAGAGAACGGGTTTACCTTAATTTTTTCAGTAAATCGACCGCGCAATCCTCCGTGGTTTTTCAATAATTTTTTTGTAATCCACGATGTTGCGCTACCGCACACAATGAGCACGATATCTTTCTCCCTGCGCCCAGTGGCCCAGCCGTTCCAAAAAAGTTCCAGTGCTCCTATCATGTTGGCTCGTGGCGTATCCATCCACGGAAGTTCGTCAATAAAAAGAACTTTTTTACCCGCAGGAGCGTTGATGATGACTTGTTTTAAGCCATCAAATGCGTCATACCAATTTTTCGGGTCATTGCTTAATTTAAGACCAGCAGCACGGAGGGAGTCGGCAAAGGCATGTAATTGAGCCCTGTAGTCGCCTTGGGCAACTCCAGTATGCTGGAACGTGAACTGATAATTAAACGTCTCTCGCACGAGATAGGTTTTACCAACTCGTCGACGGCCATAAACCACACAAAACTGTGATTCTTCTTTATCTATCAATCCAAGCAGTGTCTTTTGCTCTTTTTTTCTACCTATAAGCATAATTACGGAGATATTATATACTACAAAGGTATAAAATATTTTGCTATAATCAGCGGAAATTGGGTAAAATTTTGTAGTTTCCGCTGATTATAGGTTGGTTTTTACGCTATATCCAGCGGAAATTAGGTAAAATTATACCGTTTCCGCTGATTATAGATTTCTTTGACAGCCTCCTGCTACCTTATTGTGGTGCCGCGGGTGTTGCTTATGTTAGCCGAGTTCTTGATGACAACCTCGGTGACACCTTGGGCCACAGCATTTAGGGCTCCGGTGACCTTGGGGAGCATGCCTGCGGCAATGATGCCGTCGGCCTTGAGTTGTTCAAACGAGGCTTTGTCGATGGTCTCGATGAGCGATGACGGGTCGTTGATGTCGACCAGCACACCGTCTTTCTCAAAGCAGAACACAAGCTGAGTGGGGGCAAACCGTGCACAGGCAATTGCCACTCCCGATGCCACGCTGTCGGCATTAGTGTTGAGCATGTTGCCCTGGCCGTCGTGGGTGAGGGCGCAGAACACCGGGGTGACGCCTATCTCGAGCAGGTGCCTGATGAACTTGTGGTCCACCCCATCGCCATCGATGTCGCCCACCCAGCCAAAGTCGATGGGCTCGGGCGAGCGCTTGTGGGCAGGGATGACACCGGCATCGGCTCCCGAGAGTCCCAGAGCCTTGCAGCCACGTGCGTTGAGTGCAGCCACAATGCGCTTGTTGATGAGGCCGGCATAGACCATGGTGCACACGTCGAGTGTATCGCGGTCGGTGACGCGGCGGCCTTCTATCATCTTAGTCTCAATGCCCAGTTGCCGAGCCAGGCGAGTGGCAAGTTTGCCGCCGCCGTGGATGAGGACTTTGTCGCCCTCAATGGCCGCGAAGTCGTCGAGGAACTTGCTCAGCGCCTCGTCGTTGTCAACGACATTACCACCTATCTTGAATACTTTAATCATAAATTAAAGGTTTAATCGTTTAAAAGTTTAATCGTTTAAAGGTTTAATCGATTAGTCTCTCCCTTGACATTTTAAACTGTTAAACTTTTACTTTAGTGCTTCGAGCATGCGCTTGATGACCACTGTGGCCGAGATCTCGCGGTTGGCAGCCTCGGGGATAACCAGGCTGCGGGGACCCTCGATCACCTCGTCGGTCACGATCATGCCGCGGCGCACGGGCAGACAGTGCATGAAGAATGCGTTGTCGGTCAAGGCCATCTTCTCGGCACTAACGGTCCAGTTCATGTCCTTGCTCAGGATCTTGCCATAGTTGGGGTCCTCATAGGCCGACCAGTTCTTGGCATACACGAAGTGAGCACCCTTGAGGGCCTCGTCCTGATCGTGGGTGATGGTTGCTCCAGCGGTGAACTTGGGATCAAGGTCATATCCCTCGGGGTTAGCAACCACTACCTCATATCCGGCAGCTACCATCCACTGTGCAAACGAGTTGGGCACAGCCTGCGGCAGAGCCTTGGGATGGGGAGCCCATGTGAGCACCACCTTGGGACGCTCAACGGTCTTATGTTCCTCTATAGTGATATAGTCGGCAAATGCCTGCAAGGGGTGTACGGTAGCGCTCTCCATGCTGAAGACGGGGCGGCCGCTGTACTGGATGAACTGCTGGATGATGGCTTCGCTGTAGTCCTTCTCCTTGCTGTCGAATGTGGCAAACGAGCGCACGCCGATGAGGTCGCAGTAGCTGCCCATCACGGGGATAGCCTCGAGCAGGTGCTCGCTCTTGTCGCCGTCCATGATCACGCCACGCTCGGTCTCGAGCTTCCATGCGCCCTGGTTCACGTCAAGCACGATGCAGTTCATGCCCAGGTTCATGGCAGCCTTCTGTGTAGACAGGCGTGTGCGCAGGCTGCTATTGAAGAAAATCATCAACAGGGTCTTGTTGCGGCCCAGTTCCACGTGACCGTAGCGGTCGTTCTTTATCTCGAGTGCCTCTTGAAACGCCTTGTGCAAGTCGCCCAGGTCGGCGGGGGTAAGGAATTGCTTCATTTGTATTGTTGTTTTATCCCTGCGCTAACGCACAGGACACAGTGGTTGTTTTATAATATCTCTTCAAATGCCTTGAGGAATGCGTCGGCGTGCTCGGTGGTGATGCCCAGTGCAGGGAGCAGACGCACGGTGTGCTGGCCAGCACCGCCTGTGAAGATGTGCTTGTCAAAGACGAGCTTCTTCCTCAACTCGGGAGCAGAGCCTTCAATCTCGATGCCTATCATGAGGCCACGGCCACGCACTTCCTTGATCTTGGGCATAGCCTTGAGCTTCTCGAGCAGGTAGTTGCCCACCTTCTCGGCATTAGCAACGAGGTCTTGTTCCTTGATGACGTCGAGCACGGCGATTGCCGCAGCGCATGCCAGATGGTTACCGCCAAATGTGGTACCCAGCATGCCACCCCAAGCCTCGAAGTGGGGAGCGATGAGCACACCGCCCACAGGGAAGCCGTTACCCATGCCCTTGGCCATAGAAATGAGGTCGGGCTTGATGCCGCTGTACTGATGTGCAAAGAAGCGACCGGTGCGGCCATAGCCTGACTGAACCTCGTCGAGGATGAGGCACACGCCGTGGCGGGTGGTTGCCTCGCGCAGCTGGCGCAGAAAATCGTCGCCCGGCATCTGGATGCCTGCCACACCCTGGATGCCCTCGATGATGGCAGCACAGTACTCACCGGTTGCGAGTTCGCGCTCAACAGCCTCGATGTCGCCCAGAGGCACGAAGGTTACCTTGTCGGTAACATTAAACGGTGAGTTGATCTTGGGATTGTCTGTCATCTCCACAGCGCCCGATGTGCGGCCGTGGAACGCGCCCTTGAAGGCGAGCACGCGGCTCTTGCCGGTGTGGAACGAAGCCACCTTGATGGCATTCTCGTTGGCCTCGGCGCCGCTGTTCACCATGAACAGACTGTAGTCCTCAAGGCCCGAAACTTCGCCCAGTTTCTTGGCAAGTTTCTCCTGCAGCGTGTTGATGACGCTGTTAGAGTAGAAGCCAAGCGTAGCCACCTGCTTGCTTATCTTCTCCACATAGTGGGGATGAGCGTGGCCTATGCTGATAACGGCGTGACCGCCATAAAGGTCGAGGTACTCAGTGCCCTCGGCGTCATAGATGTAACTGCCGCAGCCCTTCACAGGCTCGACATCATATAGTGAATATACTGGAAATAAATTCATGTCCTAAATCTCTTCTTTATTTCTTAAAATCTTATAGGGCTACGGCCCGTTCTTATAGCTCGCTTGCGAGCGTTCTTAAAGGTTGCAAAGCAACCGTCCTTAAAGCGAAGCGTCCTTTAAAACGCATTTGGCTTCAAGCGCAGGCCCGTGTCTTCGGGCAGACCCATGGCGATGTTCATGTTCTGCACAGCCTGGCCGCTTGCACCCTTCAAGAGGTTGTCGATGCAGCTGGTGATGAGCAGATGCTCGCCGTGTTTCTCCACGTGCAGCAGCGCCTTGTTAGTGTTAGTCACCTGCTTGAGGTCGAGGGCGCGGTCGGTCACATGGGTGAACACTGCATCCTTGTAGAAGTCCTTGTAGAGCTTCACAGCCTCTTCCTCGCTGAGTTCGCAACGGGTGTAGACGCTGGCAAAGATGCCACGCGCAAAGTCACCGCGCATGGGCACAAACAGGATGGGAGCCACCTCACTGCCTTGCAGCGTGGTGAGGGTGCGGCGTATCTCAAGCAGATGCTGGTGAGTGAACGCCTTGTACACGCTCAGGTTGTCGTTGCGCCAGCTGAAGTGGGTGGTTGCACCCGGCTTCACGCCTGCACCAGTGCTGCCAGTGATGGCAGTGACGTTGACGTCCTGGTGGAGCAGCCCGGCCTTGGCCAGCGGCAGCAGTGCCATCTGTATCGCGGTGGCAAAACAGCCTGGATTAGCGATGAGTTTGCTGCCGGCAATGCGGTCGCGCTGGAACTCGGGCAGAGCATATACATAACCGCACGACTCGTCGCGGTAGTCCTGAGCGAGGTCAATGACCACAAGATTCTCGGGTCGGGGATTGTTCTGCCAGAACTCGGCGCTCTTGCCGTGTCCCATGCACAGGAACACCACATCCACTGCGTTGAGGTCGGCAGTGTCGCTGAAGGTGAGGTCGGTCTCGCCGATGAGGCCGCCGTGCACATGGGTGATGGGCAGACCCGCCTGACTGTTGCTGTGAATCCACTCAATCTTCACCTCGGGGTGGTTGAGCAGGATGCGGATGAGTTCGCCGGCGGTATATCCCGCACCGCCTATAATGCCTGTTTTGATCATAGTCCTTTTTGTAAAGGTTTAAGGGTTTAACGGTTTAAAAGTTTAAAAGGGAAGGAGGCAATCGAATTATCGATTTTTTGATTTATCGAGCCAATTAAACCTTTAAACCTTTAAACTTTTAAACTTTTATTTATCGTTTCTCGTCGGGGTGAGTGCCGTAGTAGACGCGCAGGGGTGTTGAGAGCACCTTGATGAAGCCCTTGGCCTCGTCGGCAGTCCAGCCGTGCTGCATCTCGCCATATTCACCCAGCTTGCTCTTGCTCAGATCGTTGTCGCTATCAACGCCCACAGTCTCAAAGCCGTAAGGACGCAGCTTGAGGATAGCGGTGCCTGTGACGTTGCGCTGTGACGAGGTGAGCATGGCCTCCATGTCGGGCATCACGGGCTCCAGATACTGGCTCTCGTGCAGGAACATGCCATACCAGTTGGCCACCTGGTCCTTCCAGTACTGCTGCCACTTGCTCAGCGTAGACTTCTCGAGCAGGCGGTGAGCCTCGATGATGAGCTTGGGAGCGGCAGCCTCAAATCCCACGCGGCCCTTGATGCCGATGATAGTGTCGCCCACGTTGGCGTCGCGGCCTATGGCGTAGCTTGCGCCTATCTCCTCAATCTTCTGGATTGCGGCAACCTTGTCGGTAAACTCCTCATCGTTCACTGCCACGATTTCGCCCTTCTCAAAACGGATCTTGAGCAGAGATTCCTCAGTGCGTGTCACGTGCTTGAGGTAAGCCTCCTCGGGCAGACCCTGTGCGGGGTCGAGCAGTTCGCCGCCACACACGCTGGTTCCCCAGATGCCCACGTTGTAGCTATACTTGAGCTTGGTGAAGTCGGCAAAGAAGCCGTGCTCGTTGAGGTAGTCAACTTCCTCCTGGCGTGACAAAGCGTGGTCGCGTGTGAGGGTGATGATCTCAATGCCGGGAGCCAGCACAAGGAAAGTCATGTCGAAGCGAATCTGGTCGTTGCCTGCGCCTGTGCTGCCGTGTGCGATAGCGTCGGCGCCAATCTCGCGCGCATAACGTGCGATGGCGATAGCCTGGAAGATGCGCTCGCTCGACACCGAGATGGGATAGCAGTTGTTGCGCATCACGTTGCCAAATATCATGTATTTGAGCGATTTCTCGTAGTACTCTTGTGTAACGTCGAGTGTTACATACTGTACAGCGCCCAGTTTGTAGGCGTTCTCCTCGTTCTTCTTCAACTGTTCGGGGCTGAAGCCGCCGGTGTTGGCACATGCCGCATACACGTCATAACCGTCCTGAGTGAGTTTCATCACTGTATAAGAGGTGTCAAGGCCTCCGCTGAAGGCAACTACTACTTTTTTCTTGCTCATAATTATATTGTATTTTTTTGTGTTTCTAAATAAAATTTGTTTTTTGTAGCGAAGCGTTTCGTAGCCCGAAAGGGTGTTTCGTAGCAAGCTCTGCTTGCGTTTCGTAGCGAAGCGTTTCGTTTTTCGTTAACGTTTTACTTCAAGTGCAGGAGGCTTGCAATCTTGTCCTTGGTGCTCTTCTTTTTCTGTTCCCACTTGGGGTCGAAGATCATGGCGTTGCACAGGCAGCGCTCACGGTTGTTGCGCGTGAGCACGTCATAGTTGATGCACTCCTCGCAGCCTTTCCAGAACTCGTCGTCCTGGGTGAGCTCAGTGAGCGTTGTGGGCACATAGCCAAGGCGCGTGTTGAGCTTCATCACCGCCAGCGAAGTAGTGAGAGAGAAAATCTTAGCGTAAGGGAAACGCTCACGAGCCAGCTGGAATGTCTTGTCCTTGATAGCCCTGGCAAGACCCAGGTGGCGGTATTCGGGATCAACGATAAGACCGCTGGTTGCCACATAGTCGCCATGGCTCCAACACTCGATGTAACTGAATCCTACAATGCGATCACCGTCGAGGGCAACAACAGCCTTACCACCCTTCATCTTGTCGGCGACATACTCAGGTCGTCGTCGGGCAATACCAGTTCCGCGCTGGAGCGCCGATTCGTAGATGAGTTTGCAGATGGTCTCAGCATACTTTACATGCTCCTCGGTGGCATACTGCACCGTGATGTTGTTACCGTTCATTTTTTCAATTAGCCTAAATGACTGTAAATAAGTTAAATAGTAAAATTTATTTCACACTACAAGAACCCCATCTTGCACACGCACACGCGTGAAAAGGCAGGGCTTTGCTAAAAAATTATGTAAAATTCGCAAAAATACTTGACATCTGCAAGTATTTTAACATAAAATTCGCCTATTTATTAAAAAAGGAAGTTTTTCTATGACATCTTAAAAACTACAATATCATATAAAATAAACCAAAAGGCACCCGGAATAATTCCAAATGCCCTTGAGTGTATTGTCTTGTGATTATGTTATTAATGCATCCAAGATGATGTAACATACGACGGTCCCTCGGTGGGAATAGATCTGTTCTCGCCGGCAAAATGACATTCACTGAGCATCATATAATGACCATCGGTAGCCGATATCACCCTATTGACACACGGCAACGACTCCTCAACAAGATAACGCCAACCGCGATGATGTCTTGCAACGTAGATGAGCCTGCTTATTTTCCAGTTCTCTTTTGGCGTCCCACCGGCTTCCAACTTATCAAGATAAGCATAGAGCACCTTTCTTATCTCGTCAATCATATACAGTACTTTTTGCTGCTGGTAATGTGCGGGACGAAGCATGAAACCGAGGTGATATTTGAATTTATTTTATCATCATATATATTATGATTTTCGAACTTTTCAATCTCTGAGAGTGACATATTAGATTGAAATACAGGAACCTGACACGGCAATAGTTCATATTCAACATTATCTCCTATACTCCACCCCTTCGAGAGACGTTCGGCTCTCACCTCATTGAAACAGCGTTGGAACAACGCATCAAAGTTATTGTCTATTTTGCTCGCTCCGTAGACCACTGACCATTGCTCCCAGTCGGCAAAGAACTGGTCGAGGTTATCATTGGTGATTTCGCTGTATTTTTCCACAAAATCAGCCTTAACCTCGGGCAATTTATATCCAAATATATTAATACTCCACACTGGAAGCACCGACAACACAGCAAACAATATAGAATACAAACGCTTCATAATACTACATTTTTAACAATTTTTCTGCAAATATACACAAAAAAAACAAACATGCAAGCAAAACAGGCCAAATAACATCAATTTACAAGCAGAAAAACCGAACAAGAAAAAAGAACTCATCACAGCAAACCGAGTACATGACAAACCGATGCTTATTGTACATTTTGCACATTCAACAAACACAAATTGCAACTCCATCAATGCATGGGTGATTTTACACAAAATCCTCCATCAAAAAAATAAATTTTATTTTATTATGGCAAAAACTGCATTTTTTAGGCTGAAATGTGAGTAAAAAATCGTACCTTTGCATTTTGGTATGTGCGTGCATGCGCGTATATATGTGCACATGTGCACGCAACCGGCTGATAAAGAATTTATAACAACAAATATAACTCATTTTTATGTACAGAACTAAGACATGTGGTGAACTTCGCCAGGCCAATGTGGGCGAAGTTGTAACCCTCGCAGGATGGGTGCAGCGCACCCGCAAGATGGGTGGCATGACATTCGTTGATTTGCGCGACCGCTACGGCATCACGCAGATTGTGTTTAACAACGAGGTTGACGCAGCGTTGTGCGAAGCTGCCAACCACCTGGGACGTGAATATGTAGTGCAGATCACCGGTAAGGTTGAAGAGCGCTCTAGCAAGAACGCAAACATCGCTACCGGCGACATCGAAATCATCGCCCAGCAGCTCAACGTGCTCAGCGAGAGCGCCACTCCTCCTTTCACTATCGAGGACAACACCGACGGCGGCGATGACCTGCGCATGAAATATCGCTATCTGGACCTGCGCCGCAACGCTGTGCGCAAGAACCTGGAGCTGCGCCACCGCATGACTATCCTCATTCGCAACTTCCTTGACTCTCGCGACTTCATCGAGGTTGAGACTCCCATTCTCATCGGTTCTACCCCTGAGGGCGCACGCGACTTTGTGGTTCCCTCTCGCATGAACCCCGGCCAGTTCTACGCTCTGCCCCAGAGCCCCCAGACACTCAAGCAGCTGCTCATGGTTGCAGGCTTTGACCGCTACTTCCAGATTGCCAAGTGTTTCCGCGACGAGGACCTGCGCGCCGACCGTCAGCCCGAGTTCACCCAGATCGACTGCGAGATGAGCTATGTTGACCAGGAGGATGTGATCGAGGTATTTGAGGGAATGGCACGCCACCTCTTCAAGGAGGTTCGCGGCGTAGACCTGCCCGAGAAACTGCAGCAGATGACATGGCACGACGCTATGCGCCTCTATGGTAGCGACAAGCCCGACTTGCGCTTCGGCATGACTTTCGTTGAGCTCAAGGATACATTTGCCGGCAAGGCCGACTTTGCAGTCTTCAACGAGGCTGCCTACATAGGCGGTATATGCGTTCCCGGCTGCGCCGGCTACAGCCGCAAGCAGCTCGACGAGCTCACTAACTTCGTTAAGCGTCCGCAGGTGGGTGCCAAGGGTCTCGTTTACATCAAGTTCAATGAGGACGGCAGCATCAAGTCTAGCATCGACAAGTTCTACACTGCTGAGCAGTTGCTCGAGGTTAAGGAAGCTATGGGTGCCAAGGACGGCGACCTCGTGCTCATCCTGAGCGGCGACAACGCCAACAAGACCCGCGTGCAGCTGTGCTCACTGCGTCTTGAGATGGGCGAGCGCCTGGGCCTGCGCGACAAGGACAAGTTTGAGTGCCTGTGGATCGTTGACTTCCCCCTCTTTGAGTGGAGCGACGAGGAGCAGCGCCTCATGTCTACTCACCACCCCTTCACCATGCCCAACCCCGAGGATATTCCTCTGCTCGACTCTGATCCCGCTAAGGTGCGCGCTATGGCTTACGACTTCGTGTGCAACGGCATCGAGGTGGGCGGTGGCAGCCTCCGTATCCACGACGGCAAGCTTCAGGCCAAGATGTTTGAGGTGCTCGGCTTCACTCCCGAGAAGGCCATGGCACAGTTTGGCTTCCTGATCAATGCCTTCAAGTATGGTGCACCCCCTCATGCAGGTCTCGCATTCGGTCTCGACCGTTTCGTCTCAATCATGGCAGGCCTCGACAGCATTCGTGACTGCATCGCGTTCCCCAAGAACAACAGCGGCCGCGACGTCATGCTCGACGCTCCCAGCACCATCGACCAGGCTCAGCTCGACGAGCTGTTCCTCGACGTGAAGGCTCCCCAAGAGTAAACAAAACACAACTAATCGACTCACACAATTGAAAGTAAGAGACATTGCTAGCATCATCGAGCGTTATGCTCCACTGGGTGCACAAGAAAATTATGACAACGCCGGCATGCAGGTGGGATGCCTTGACGACACCGTCAAGGGCATCCTGCTGTGCACCGATGTCACGCCCGACATTGTGGACGAGGCCATCAACGGCGGCTACAACCTCATCGTCTCACACCATCCGCTCATTTTCCACGCGCTCAAGAAGATAGTGGGACGCACCATCGTCGAGAGCATCGTGGCACAGGCCATCAAGCACGACATCAACATCTACTGCGCGCACACCAATATGGACAATGTGCAGGGAGGCGTATCGTTTCGCATGGCGGCCAAGCTGGGGATGACCGACGTCGAGATTCTTGACCCCAAGAACCCTGCAGCGGCTCCGGCCGAGCAGGTGGGAAGCGGGGTCATAGGCAATGTCAAGCCCATGGCGGCAACACAGATGCTCAAGCTGCTCAAAGACACCTTTGAGGTAGAAGCCGTGCGCTACAGCGGCGACACATCAGGCATGGTGTCGCGCATTGCCCTGTGCGGCGGTGCCGGTGGTTTTCTCGTGGGCAAGGCCATTGAGGCAGGCGCACACATGTATGTGAGTGCCGACCTGCGCTACAACGACCTCATCGACAACAACCGCAGCATTCTGCTGGCCGACATAGGACACTATGAGAGCGAGCACTACACCAAGGAGATCTTCTATGAGCTCATCATGGCGCATAAACCTGATTGTGCAGTCGACTTTGCAAAGAAAGAAACAAACCAGATTAAATTCTACATATAAATATTTTTTATGGCAAGACAAGAAAAAGAAATGTCGGTTGAGGACCGACTGAAAGCGCTCTATCACCTCCAGAAAATTCTCTCAGAGGTAGACCGTATCAAAACCCTTCGTGGCGAACTTCCCCTCGAAGTTCAGGACCTCGAGGACGGTATCGAGGGCCTCAACACCCGCATCGCTAAGTATGAAGACGACATCGTGGGCTTCAACGAGGAAATACACTTCCAGCAGGGCGAGCGCGAGAACAACCTGGCTCTCATCGACAAATACAAGAAAAACCTTGACGATGTGCGCAACAACCGCGAGTATGACAGCTTGCAAAAGGAAATCGAGTACTGCCAGCTCAACATCGAACTCGCTGAGAAGAAAATGCGCGAGGCTGCTGACAAGATCGAGCACGTTAAGGCTGAGATAGAAAAGGTTAAAGAACAGCTCGCCGACGACGAGCACGTGCTGGTCGAGAAGACCAACGAGCTGAGCGAGATCGTTTCAGAGACCAAGCAGGACGAAGAGAAGCTGCGTGAGCAGGCTAAGAAGCTTGAGAACAAAATCGAGGCTCGTCTGCTGGCTGCTTTCAAGCGCATCCGCAAGAATGCACGCAACGGCCTGGGCGTTGTTTATGTACAGCGCAATGCCTGCGGTGGTTGCTTCAACCGCATCCCCGCTCAGCGTCAGATGGAAATCAAGATGCACA